>DASXPO010000038.1:0-59427 GCA_036493535.1 Casimicrobiaceae bacterium | reverse complement strand
GTTCGTCCACGCAGCGATGACGACGAAATACAGTGCTTCGGGCATCGCTGCGGGCGTCGCGCTGTGCGCATCGGCCGCGAAAGCTTCAAATCCGTCAGCGGGATGCTCACTCCACAGCGCCGAACCGAAGTAGCGCCGCTGGCGGAACCAGCGTCGAACAGGAAACGCGGCGCCGAGCAAGCGTTCGAGCTCGTCGCGATCGAGCTCGTGCCGGTGAAACGGATTCGAATAGTGCCGCGCATCCGAGTACTCGGGTCGATTCGGCGAAGACAGAATCAGCAGGCCGCCCGGATTGAGAACCCGTGCGAACTCCGCCATCATCGCCTGTTGATCGGCGACATCGAGGTGCTCGACCGTCTCGAACGAAACGATTGCGTCGATGCTCGCCGGCGATAGAGGCAGCGCAACGGCCGACCCCTCGACAAAGCGCAGTTTGCGACGCTCCGCATAGGCCGCGCTCGCGTGCGCGATCGATCCGGCATCGATGTCGACGCCGACCACTGTTTCGGCAACCTCGCAGAGCAATGCGCTGCCATAGCCCTCGCCGCAAGCGATGTCGAGGACGCGTTTACCGGCCGCGAACGGGCGCGCAAAGACGTAGCGGTGCCAATGCTCGTGCGCGATCTCGCCTTCGGTTCCCGGCACGAAACGCTCGCCGGTGAATTCGAGGGGTGCCGACATGGAATTTTCGCTATGCCGCGGGCCGCGGCGACCACGGGATGGGATTGTAGACAGGTCTGAATTCTAGCCGATGCCGCTCGGCACCCCCGACTTCGGCGCCATCGATTCCAGCAGCGATTCGAAGCGCCTTGCGAACAGCGGGCCGTCGGTCAGCGCAGACGTCGCCACGGCAGGGCGAAGCGAAAGTCGCAAGTCACGCAGCGTTTCAATCTCTTCCCCGAGTCGTTTCGCAATCGCCAGCCATTCGTCTTCAGTGCGCGCAACCCAGTCGCCACGCCCTGCCGCGCGCAACAACGCGGCGCTCTGCCGGCTGATCATGGAATCGCCGAGGAGCGCGACGACTGGCACGCCCATCCACAACGCTTCGCAGGTTGTCAGGCCTCCGTTGTAAGGAAACGGGTCCAGCGCAATATCGACGTCGCCATACTCAGCCAGCATCTGCGCATGCGGCGCGCTTCCACGTAGATCCAGTCTTGCCGCGCCTATTCCTCTCTGTTCGAATCGCTTCGAGAAAACGGTCCGAGTCGTCGAACCATTGAATGCCGCGCTTTTTAACAACAGACGCGAATTCGGAACGGCGAGAAGAAGCCGCGACCACAAATCGACGACCGGCTCTGCGAGCTTCGCCAGACGGTTGAAGCTGCCGAATGTGACAAAGCCATTTCGTAAGAGCGGTGGCGATGCCGGCAACGGCGCGTATTCAGGAGGCGCATAGCACAGGCGCGACGGCTCGATGCGCAGCACCGTCTCCGTAAAGCGCTGAGGCGAGTCGACGGGCACCGACACGCTGTCGCCAATCAGGTAATCGACACTATCGAGGCCGGTCGTATCGAAGTAGTCCAGCCATGTGACCACGATCGGCGCCGGCTTGCGCGCGATCGCACGGAGCCGGTTTCCGGGCGCGTGGCCTGCCAAGTCAATCAACACATCGAGGTGGTCAGCGGCGATACGTGTTGCAAGCAGCCCGTCGTCATCCGCGCCTACATCGCGCCAGTCGTCGGCAAGGGGACGCAATTCCGCCGAGACGAAGTCCTTCTTGAACCCAGCGCTGTAACAGAAAACTTCGTATCGCGCGCGATCCAAATGCCGAAGGAGCGGCAATAGAAAGAATCCGGTTGGACCGCTGCAAAGCGATTGCGACACAAATCCGATGCGCAATCGGTCCCTTTTATACCTGGCGCGCGGATTTTCCAGAACGCCATCGTCCGCGAATCGCCTCGCCCATTCGCGATGCGCATCGAACATGCGCTCCGCAGTAAAGTTTGGATCATAGTGATGGCATAGCAACAGATTGTCGAAGATATCCGCGTGCGCGGGGTCGAGCGCCAATGCCGCGCTGTAGCAGCGCGTCGCGTGCGATATGGCTGCGACATCCATGTAGGCGTTGCCGAGCAGATTCCAAACTTCAGCGTGGTCGCTTCGCAGCTTGACGAATTGCTCGTACGCCGCGATCGCGGCAAAGATATCGGCCTCGGAATAGAGCAGACGTCCCAATCGTCGATATGCATCCGCCGCATGGCCGGGGTCCAGCCGCGCGGACCGCAGATACCATTCTTTCGCTTCGACACGGCGCTTTGCGTGCTCGAGCAGCGTTGCCAATGCGAATGCAACTTTGGCGTCGTCTGGATGAGTCCTTTGTGCCGACTCGACCGCATCGATCGCTCCGGTTAGATCGCCTTGGGCTTCAAGCGACAAAGCCAAATTCAAATGCGCAGCGACATAGCGCGGCTGTTGCGCAACGGCTTGTCGAAACAGCACCACGGCCTCTGACAAGCGTTGCTGCTCGTGAAGCGCGAGCCCGAGCGCGTTCATGACCTGAACACGCGTCGGTTCACGCCGTAGAAGGTGCCGCGCGGCTTCCTCCGCGCCGATCGCGTCGCCGGAATCGCGCAACAGGTTGGTCAGTGCAAGCAGTCGAGTCCAAGGCGGATTTTCATCCGTCCTCAACGCATGCCTGATGTTGGCGAGCGCATCCAAGAAATTACGGCGCTCGGCCTGAACGACGGCGAGAACGAAGCGCACTTCGCTATCGTCAGGATGGTCGACAGCGAGGCGTTCCGCCAACGACTCCGCCTCTTCCAGCCGACGCGCCGCGATGAGCGCGTGAACGCTTTCGAGCGTCTGCGGACCGCCTTGGATGCCGTTCACGTTTTGGACGACCGCGCCGATGCTATTTCGAAGCCTCGTTCCATTGGTGCGGCAAGCGGACGAGCCCGAGCTCGCGCGATTCGCCGCTCACGATCAACGCGCGCTCGACGTGATCGAACAGTCGCACCCCCTCCGGATCCAGCGCGTGCGCTCGGATCACGTATTTTCCCGGCAACAGTGCAAGCGAGGGCAACGTGAGCGAATACGTAAAGGAATCGCCGGCGGCGCGACGCGGCACGACACCGTCCATGTCGGTCGCAACGCCGTAGACCGGCGTGCCGTCGGCACGAACGACGCCGACGAGAACGACGGGGTTTCGTCCGTCGGGCGTAAACACTTCGCCGCTCACCGTCAACGTGTCGCCTTGCGCAATGATCTCGCCGGGATCGAGCGACAGCGAAGTGATCGCATAAACACCCGCTGCCGCGGCAGCGCCTCGCGGAACGGGCTCCTTGGAATTTGCGCTCTTTTCTTCGTGGTAGGCGAGATACGCTTGCGTGACGTCGGCGGCGGGGCCATAGCGCTCGACGCGGCCATCCTTGAGCCAAAGCGCGGTGCGGCACAGCTTCTGGATGTGATACATGCTGTGGGAGCACATGAGGAGCGTTCCGCCGCCACCGAGAAAACGCTCGATCCACGCGATGCATTTTTTTTGAAACGATTCGTCGCCGACGGCGAGCACTTCGTCGGTGATCAGAATGTCCGGTGCGAGCGCCGTGGCGATCGCAAAACCGAGCCGCACGACCATGCCGGACGAGTAGTGCTTGATCGGATCGTCGATATGGTCGCCGAGATCGGCAAACGCGATGATTTCAGCGCGCTTCCCCGCGATTTCGTCGGGCGCGAGTCCCAAGAGCGCGGCGGCAAGCTCGATGTTCGCGAGGCCCGTGTACTCGGGATGAAACCCGGCGCCGAGCTCCAGCAACGCACCGACGCGTCCATTGACCACGATCGAGCCGCGCGTCGGCTTGATCACGCCGCAGATGATCTTGAGCAACGTCGATTTGCCGGCACCGTTCTCGCCGATGACGCCGAGCGATTCCCCGACCTTCAATTCGAACGAGACGTCGTCGAGCGCGCGAAACGCATGCTCGACGCCGTGTCCTCGCAGAAGATCCCATACTAATCGTATGCGGCCCCCGCGCGAGTTGACCTTGGCGTAGTCCTTGCCAATTCCCGACAACGCGAGCAATTGAGCCTGCGCGCTCAAGTTTTCCGCAACGGCCGCTGTCCGCGCGAGATCGGGCGACTTCATACAAAATCTTCGAAGTGCGGCGAGAGTCGGCGGAACACGGCGCGGCCGGCAACGAACAACAGCAGTGCAACGACAAGGGCAATCACATCGCTCCATTCGAGGGCGAGCTTGCCATCGAGCAATGCGTCGCGGAGCCGCCCTACGAGCCACGAGAACGGATTGGCCGCGACCCAAGGCCGCATCGATTCGGGGACGAGCGCCAACGGATACAGAATCGGCGTCAAATACATCAGGATCATCAAGAGCGGCATCAGCACATGCTCGACGTCGCGGACGAACACTTGCAACGCGCTCAGCAACAGCGCGAGTCCGACGACGGCAATCGCCAGCACGATCCACAGTGGAACCGCAAGCACCAAGCCTTCGAAATGGATCGACTCGCCGCCGATGGCGAGCACGATCAGCACTGCGAGATAACCGGCGAATTGCAGTGCCAGCGTCGCCGCGATCGAGGCGTATACGACGATCTCGTGGGGGAACGCGACCTTGCGGATCAAGCCCGAGTATGCAGCGAGGCTCACGGTCCCGCGTTGTAATCCTTCTTGCGCCGCGAGCCACGGCCACAACGCGACGGCCACGAACGTCAGAAAGCTTCGACCCGCGAACCCCGTCGTGCGAAAAACCGTCGTGAATACGAAGTAATAAACGGCGAGGAGCGCCAGCGGATGTAACAGCGCCCATGCCAAGCCGGTGACGCTGCCGAGATAACGTGTCGTCAGCTCGCGGCGAAAAAAATTTGCGAACAGCGCGCGGTCGCGAGCCGATGCGGGCGATCTCCACGTGCGCACGATCGCGCCGGGGGCGAGAGGACGTAGTTCCACAGGCGTTTAGACGCGACAAGGCCGTCCCGCGTCGCGCCAAAAAACAGCTATTTTGCGGACTTCGCTGCCGATGCCGGCGCGGTATCGGATCCGTGCGTGTGTTCGGTCGGCGCCATTGTATGCTCGATGAGAGACTTGACTTCGGTATCGTTGATCGCGTTCTGTGGATCGCCGCGAATCGGCCCTAGCACGGCTTCGCGCTTTTGCTCGACGTACGTCTTCTTGAGGCCTGCGAGAATCTCATCCTGCACCTCTTCGAACGGTCGCACGCGCGGCGGCCGCCGATCATCGAGCCGGATGACGTGCCATCCGAATCCCGATTGCACCGGCTCGCTCACGTCGCCTGCCTGCTTGAGCGCAAATGCTGCGCGAGAAAACGCAGGATCCATGCGCTCGCGCGTGAACCAGCCGAGGCGTCCCGAGTTTTGCTGTGCCGAAGGGTCTTCCGAGACTTCCTTCGCAACGACGTTGAAATCGGCGCCGGCAACCACGCGCGCTCGTGCGTCGGCAGCGAGCTTTCGCGCTTCCTCGTTCGAGTGCTTCTTTGCGTCGAACAAGATATGCGAAGCGCTGATCTCTTCGGGCGCGCGATAGCGATCGCGGTCAGCCACGTAAAGCTCCCGGGCGCGCGCGAGTTGGCTTGCGTGCTTCGCCTCGAATTCTGCGCTCGCCGCCTCGTCGACCTGCGCAACACGAAGCTGCGCAAGCACCCGGTCGCCTTCGTTGGAGACGCGCGCGGCATTGACGGGGTCCGCGTCGAGCTTCTCGTTCTTTGCCTGAGTCGCAAGCGTCTTGCGCAACAACATTTGGAGCAGCAAATCGCCGATGCGCTTGTTGCTGGCGACAAATTCCGCGCGCATTTCCGCTGGGATCCTCTGCAGCTCAGCTTCGAACTCGGTACGCGTGATTTTGGTCGAGGAATTTTGCGCGACGACCTTATCGTCGGCGCCAGGCTCTGCGCCGAAAGCGGTAGACGCCGCCCACGCGCATAGCGCGGCAAGGATACAAACGCTGGCGAGTCGCGCGTTTATTGCGAAGACGTTGGTTCGCATGGAATAGATCGAGTCTCCAAAAAAACGAAGCCCCGCGCCGCGGGGCCTCGTGCTAAACGACAGTCGTGCGGTCGATCAGGTTCCCGGCGGCTTGTAAAAGTCGAGGAACATTTCGCAGTTCGAGCCTGACGTGCAGGTCTGCGTGCCTGTGTACGTCGTGTTCTTGACGTTGAGATAATACGTCTGGCCGGGCAACATCATGAAGATCCACGCCTGCTGCCCTCCGCCGACTTGCAACGAATAGCTCAGCGAAGTACCCGTCGAAACGTTGTAAGCGCTGAACCAGGTCGCTTGCGAGAAGTCGCACGGCGACGTCGAAATCGTCGAGAAGCGCGTCACCGGACCGCCGCCCCATTCCGCCATCGAGATCGTGCCGGCACCGAATGACGCGGAGCCCCCCGGCGGCGAAAGTCTCACGACCACTGCGTCGTTGCGACCGAAGCCACCGTAGTTGCCTGTCAGCAAGCGCGTCGACGCGCCCGTGCTGGCCCAGCTCAAATCGATGTTAAGCGTCTTCGTAAACCCGGAGCACGAGGCCGGCCAGCTGCCGCCGCCGCCACCACCCCCGGTGCTGCCAGGCACTGAGATCGTGACCGAATTGGCGCTAACCGAGCCATTGGCCGTCATGCCGTACGTGTAGCTGACCGCCGTGGTTCCCGTGTTCGCCGGCAATGTGTCGCTGACCGAAGAAGCGCTGGAGCCGAACGCCGCGCCGTTCTTGGTCCACGCCCACGATGATGCGGTGAAGTTCGAGCAGTTTGCGGAGAGTGAAACGCCGCCGCCGACGCTGGTAGACGGGCTCTGGCCGATACTGATGCTGCAGGCCGGATTTCCGGTATTGGTGGTGCCCGTGATGCAAGTGACCTGCGTTCCCGAAACCGACACACTGCTGCAGCCGCTCATGTTGAACGTGACGTCGGCGCGGGCTCGCGACGTGTACATCGCGGCGGCCGCCAACATCGTAATACCGATACAAAACGCAAACAGGGGACGAGCAAAGACAGACGGGTTCGACGGGTTCATATCCACTCCATAACGCCCGTGGGGGCGAACAATTACGCCCTTGGGGGCGATCAGCTACCTACGTGGTAGCGCATCTAGCAACATAAGCGCCACGCCGAAGACGGTCCCCTTCCGCCTTGAAACTACTGCAGGTTCATTACTGCAAACCCTTGAATAGCCTGCACCAATCCGAGGATCCCCATGCCCGGACCGGCACCATTCGCGACGCCAGCAAAAACTAGGGCGGAGACGAAGTCCCCGCCCTAGATGGTTCACATATGACCGCTTGCGTCAGTTGATCAGACGCGTGGTCTTGTGGACGAAATTGCCACCGTAAGCGGACTGGACGATTGCGGATCCGCTCGGGATATTGCCGTTGTTGAACGTCTCGACCATGAAGCCGATGACCGGCAGGCCGTGGAACGTCGCAACCGGGTTCAGCGACGCCAGTCTGTGCGCTGGGACGGCAGTGCCTCCGACCGACTGCGTGAGGTCGAAGAGTGCCCAGCCGTTCTGTGCGCCGCTTGGCAGGTTGCTGGCGACTATGTCTACGACGTTCGCCGAGCCGAGGACATTGCTGCCCTTGAACGTGACGACGTTCGCTTCATAACACAATGCCGTGCCTCCACCTTGCGGCGGCGGCGGCGAGAAGCCCGTCTGTACCACGACCGTGCGCTCTTCGCGATCCCACGTCGTCACCAAGATGTCGTCGCAGGAAGTGCCACCCGAGAACGGACGCTGGAACGGCGGCAGCGCTGCTCCGCTCGATACGTAGAAGCGCTTCGTCGGGAACGTAACCACCCAGTCGGTACCCGACTTCGTCGCCGTATCCAGCACGTACTCGTTCATCAACGTGTTGTGCATCAGCGCCGCACTGACGGCGTCGATGCCCGTTGCGAAGCCATACGTCGTCGCCGTCGAGCCGTTGAAGATCTCGGTTTGCGGCGGATTCGCCAACGTCAAATCCGGCAGCGTAACGCCAGGCGCGAACCAGATCGGGCTGCCCGTCGTGCGGAACGCTTCGAGCGCAACTGCGTCGGCCGTGACGTCTTCGCCGGACAGAACGTTGATCAGCGTGATGCCGCCGAAAAGGCCGCCATTTCCGAGTACGGTGTTCGCCTGCGCGACTGAATCCGTCAACCCGGCCGCCGTGCAAGGCACGTTGCCGGTGGCGGGATCATGAAGGACGGCCGCTGCCGTCGTCCCGGTCACGTTGCCCATTTCGATGATTTCGACGTAACCCTCACGCGTACGGTCGAGTCCATCGCCACCCGAATCGCCTGCATACGCGTAATTGACGAACAAGGTCGGGTTGGTCGCATCCGCCGACACGACAGGCGTCGTGCACGATTTGTCGGGCGTGTAGATGCCCGCGCCGCTGTTGGCCGTTACGCCTGCGGGAACGACGCCGGCAACCCAGACGTCACGCGGCGAGAGGTACAGGTTGAAGTCAAGAACTTCCCGGCTGTTCTTGCCTTCCAGGAAGCGAACCTTGACCGCCTTGGCCGATGCCGTTGAGTTGACCACCGACAGCAGCGAGTTGAACGGCTGGGCAACGCCTGAGGTCTGAGTGGTGTAATAGGGGTAGATCAGAACCTGACCCAGCCCGTCAGGGTTGACGTGTACCGCGTTCGCGGTACCCGCCATACCCAGCGCTCCGATACCCGCAAGCGCGGTGTACAGCGTCGTCTTTTTGAACGTGTTCATGGTGGGTGATGACTCCTTTGAGTTGCCGTGTGAGGTGATCACTTCGAAACCAACAGCGGGTGAATCTTAATACAAGGAGCTATGCATTTCAAACAAAACCCAAGGAAATCGTCACGATCAGTGGGATTTTTGCAACGTGCGCCTA
The DNA here is from genome assembly GCA_036493535.1 of Casimicrobiaceae bacterium. Taxonomy (GTDB): domain Bacteria; phylum Pseudomonadota; class Gammaproteobacteria; order Burkholderiales; family Casimicrobiaceae; genus VBCG01. The sequence continues at coordinate 50,616 of DASXPO010000038.1, read as the reverse complement.
ACCTCTCAACACATACCAGAATTGGCCCCGCTCGATAATCCAAGATTCCTCGAGCGGTGTCACTATGCCTTTCAGTCTGGGGCGGTCGTACGTAAGCCGAAGCTTGACTTTACACAATTCGCCTTCGCACTCCACGGCATCGATTTTGACGCCGCGAAACGTTCCCCGCGCAAGTTTTACCCTGTACTGATCGAGTGAAACAACGTCACGTGTGGTCGGGCTCAAATACCCGTACGCCGTCGCGACATCGTCTTTAATCAGTGCCTGCCAGCGTGCCTCCGCCCGCTCGCGCACCGCTGCACTCTTTTTGTCGTTCGACGAGTCCGCTGAAAACCCACCGAACGGGGCCGTTGCACAGCCCCACGCGGCGAGCGCAACTATCGCACTGCAAACCCAAGTGCGCCACTGTCTCCAAATGGCGACGCTTTCCGGACAAAATCGATTAAGACCGCGGAGTGGCATCAAAACACCTTTCTGCTAACCCCGTACCCCTGCGCCCGGGCATCGCAAAAAATACAAACTGGGGCAGCGACGAACACGTTATGAGGAGCGGGTTAAGCGTAATGAAATCGTCAAGGACCGCCAAATCGAGACAGGGCGCATCATGACGAAATGCACGATTGTCGCTCGCGCCCACTGCGGCCTGCGCGAGTCGTTCGGCGCGCTTTATCGCGTCCTTTTGCGCACCTGTCAAGAACTGCGCGACCGCGCCGATTTCAACGCATCGAAAAAGTGATTCGCGCAATGTTCATTGCGGTTTCTGCTCCGGCACGCTCGCCGGCGGCGGCGCGTTCGCCGGGGGCGGCGCGATTGGCATCGGCGGTCCGGGTAGCGGAGCCGTTTGCAGCGGCGGCTCCGGGGGGGGCGGCGCAGTTTGCGTCGGTTGCCCGGCCGGCGGCGCCGCCCGCGGAATGTCAGGCGGCGGCGGTGTCAGAGGTCCGAACTTCGGCGTCAGAAACTGATTGAGCTGATCGAGCGGGTTCGGCGGCGACGCGGGCCAAGTGCTCGTCCCCGGGAACTGGCGATCGAGATTTTCCATCTTGCGCCGCAAATCGTTGATTACGCCTTCGTAGTCGAGCTCGTTCGAGACGACGCGCGGCGTGATGAACATGATCAGCTCCGTGCGATTGTCCTGGACGTTCTGCTTGCCAAAAAGGCCGCCCAGTATCGGGATCCGATCGAGTAACGGCAGGCCGTTCGTGGTGTTCCCTTTGTTGGAGATGATGAGTCCGCCCATGATGAGCGTTCGTCCTCCAGGCACTTGCACGATGGACTGCACTGAACGCGTGGCGATCGGCGGTGCGTCGCCGGCGACTGCAGGCGTACCGGGAATGCTCACCTCTGCCTGAACCTCAAGCGTTACCAAGCCGCCCGCGTTGATGTGCGGTATGACCTGCAACAGCACGCCGGTATCGATGTACGAGGCGGTCGTCGTCACCGCATTGTTGACCGTACCGGTCGTACCGCCGACGAATGTCTGCTGGTTGATCGGAATCCGATCGCCGGACTTGATCGTCGCTTTCTGGTTGTCGAGCGCGGCCAAATGCGGATTGGAAACGACGCGCGTATTGCCGTAGGTGTCGAGCAAGTTCAACACCGCCTGCACGCCGCCCGGGAAGTTCGCATTGTTGATGATGTAGTTGAATCCTTGTGCGAGGCCCAACCCAACCGCAGCCACAGCACCCGCCGCGGTGGTTGGAATCGGCACCGCGGGATTGAACGGGGTCGATCCATTCGGAGCGAAGAATCCGCCGCTGCCGCGGCCCGATGGCGCGCCGCCTTTGAACAACCATTCCACACCAAACGTAAGACTGTCGGAGAGGGTCACCTCGGCAATCGTCACTTCGATCATCACCTGACGCGCGGGCACATCGAGCTTCTTCAACGCCTGCTCGACAAGCGAAAATTCCGACGGCGTGGCGACGACCAGGATCGTGTTCTGCTCCTTGTTGGCGACCACCTGAACGTTGCGCGCAAGACCGGTGCCTTCGCCTCCGGCCGCTCCGGGTCGAGGCGTCGGCCCCGGTGTCGGCGGAATGGGAGCGGTCGACGAGGGTGTGGGCGCGAACGACGGCGGGTTGACGATGGTCCCGCTGGGCGTCGCCGGCGCAAGTGTGGGTGCCGGCGTCGTCGTCTGTTGCGTGACGCGGCCCGAGAACGCCTGTTGCAGCAACGGCGCAATGGCCTCGGCGCGCGTGTTCTGCAGGTTGTAGACGTAGAACCGCTGGCCCTCACCGGATCCGCTGTCCAGCCGCTCGATCCACTTCTTCGCTTCTTCAATGTAAGTCGGGTTCGGCGATATCACGAGCAATGCATTCATCCGCTCGATCGGAATGATGCGCAGCACGCCGGTCAGCGGACTCAAGTTGCGATCGCCGATCACGCGGTCGAGCTCCTGCGATACCGATTTCACGTCGGCGTTCTGCAACGTGAATACGCCGACCGACATGCCCGACATCCAATCGATATCGAACATGTCGATCGTTTCCATCAAATGCTTGAGCTCGAGCTCGGTGCCGGAGAGGATCAGCAGATTGCGAGTGTCATCGCCGCGCAGCGTCGCAGCGTCGCGCGCGAAAGGCTCGAGAATGCGCAGCATCTCGCGCACGCCGACGAAGCGCAGCGGCACGATCTGGACCGAAAAACCCGGCGGCAACGAGCGCTGCGAATTACCGAGCTGGGGCGTCACGTTGCCGCGCGTCGCGGCCGCTTGCGGCAGCACTTTGTAGAGGCCGCCCTCCTTCACCATCGTCGCGCCGTTCATTCGCAACAGTGTCTCGAGCGTCGCGACGAGCGCTTCCCGGGGAATGCCCGTGCTGGTTCGAATTGTCACCTGACCGCCGACCGCCGGATCGATCGTGTAACTCTCGTTCAGGATGTCGCCCAAGATGTTGCGCACGACTTCGCGCAAATCGGCGCCCTCGAAGTTGAGCACGATTCCGGCGCCGGTGACCTGCGCCGACGGCGGACCGGGCGGCATCCCGCCACCCGGCGGCTGCCCCTTGACCATCGCTCCAGAGCCTTTGAAAACCAGCGAGCGATCGGCAAGGTTCGGGTTTTGTGCGCGCGCCGCCGCATCGGCGAGATCGGGCGACACGCCGCTGCCCGGCACCACTGTTGCGCGCGGAGGCGGGGCCTGGTTCACCGGCGGGGTCGTCTGACAAGCAGACAACGCGAGTGCGACTGCGCACGCGATAGCGGTGCGCGAATGAAGTTTGGTCGGCATCGTGTTTTTTGATCCGCGTTGATCGGGCGTTACGCGATGATTCGCGTAATGCTCCGGTGTGCCGCTAAGGAAACCGCTTATTTTTGCCTCTGAATGTAGCGTTGATAGACGTCGTTCCATCCCGCGTCCGCCGGACGCTGGGTCTGCTGCGCCGGCACCGCCGGCTGAGCGGCGGGCTGCGCGTTTTGCTGTTGCTGCGCGGCGGCTTCGGCCGCTCGCGCCGCGCGACGACGGCTCGCCAGCGTTTCCGCGACGTCTGGGGCCTGCGCGGGTTGATTGGGCGTCGCCGTCGGCTGCGCTCGCGGTGCATTCGGTGCTCCGGGCTGAGGCGGCGTCGCAGCCACCACCGCAGGCTGGATTGTCGTTTTCGGACCTGCGGCGACCTTGAGCGTCAGCTCCTCGACCGCATCACCGGCGGTCAGCCTGACGCGATCCGTATGCACTTCGGCGACAAGCAGGCCGTTGATCGTCTCGCCCTGCTGGACGCGACGCGAGCGTCCGCCGTTCACTTCGCGGAGAAACGCCGTTGCTTTCTTGTCGACGACCGTCGTCCCGGTCAGTACGAACTGTCCCGCTTGCGCGGCCGACTTCCCCGCTGCTGCCGTTTGAGGCGGGGCTGGACGCCGCGTCGGATTGAACAATGTTCGCTCGACCGTTTCGCGCCGACTGTCGACGCCACCTTCGATTCGATACTCGGGCAACAACGCAACCGGCACCGGCTGTGCAGCCACTTTGCCGTCGACCTCGGGAAGGCGCTTCAACGCGTGGCCCCAGTCGGTCTCCCAGCCCACCAGCAATGCGATCACCACGAATGGCAGTGCCCAAGTGAGCCAGGCACGTATTCGAGCATCGACTCCGTTCATCGATCGTCTCCTTGTCACTTAGGCGTCGCCGCCACTGCCGCTACGGGCTTCACATCCGAATAGGAGAATGCGCTGACGTCGAGCTGCACGTTGACTTCCGGCTCCATGCCCGGTCCCGGCTTGAAGCCGCGAAACGCATTCAGCGGTCGTACGGTGATGTTGTCGACGAGCAGATACGGCTGCTGCGATTCCAACGCGCCCAAGAGCTTTTGCAGCGCGGGCGTCGTCGCGAAGAACTGCACGTTGACGCCAATCTGCTTGAACCGTCCGTCGTCGCGAGGTGAGGTGTTTTGGCTCGTCGTGATGCGCCCGCCGTTGCCTTCGATGGCCGCCTTCACGAGCTCCTGCAATTCGGCACCGGCGAGATTCGGCGCCGTATTCCGCAGAAAGAAACGTCGGCCGTCACGCTCCTTCATCGAATCGAGCGCGCGGCGCAGCTCCGGCGCTTGTGCGGCGATGCGACGGAGGTGAGCGATGCGATCGGTCGTCTCGGCAATCGCGCGGTCGTAGTGTCGATGCAACAAAATCAGAGGGCCGAGAAGCACCAGCAGCAGGACGGCCAAAACAGCGACGAACATCGTGAACGCAAGGGCTCGCTGCTGGACCGGCGAAAGCTTTGCGACAAATCCCGGCGTCACGATTTGCCTCCGGGCGGAGGCGGCGGCGCATTGGCGCCGAGCGGCGCCATCGGCGCTTTCGCCGCTTCAGGAGACGGCGCGGCTGACGGCGGAGAAGGATTTATGGGCGGCGGCGCGCTTCCCGGCGCCGGCGCAACTGCCGGAGGGGGCATCCCCGGCGGCACGCTGGGTGGACTCTGCATCGGAACGATCGGCGCGGCACTTTCGCGATTCGATTGCGGCGGCGGCTTCGGTGCGCTTGTCGGTATCGACGGCGGAATGGATTCGGCCGGCGCCTTCTCGGTCATCGCGACCGCCATCGGCGGCGGCGGCGCCATCGGCTTCAACTGCGCGCCCAAATCGAAGATTTCACCCGGACCGGGCTGAATCTTGGTCGTCGGCGAACGCGGTGCTGCCTGAGTGAACATGTGCGAATCTTCGAGCAGCGTCACGAGCCGGCCCGCATTCGCGGATTCGCCGCGAATCAGAAGATCGTGCTGCGCTTCCTTTCCGCGCCCGTTCGTCTTGATCTCGAGCTGCGTGAGCCACGTATCGTCGGGCAAGAGATGCGTGACATCGTCCAACACCTGAACGGTGCTCGGATACGCATATTTGCGTTCGAGCGCGAAGTTGTAATCGCCGACCTGCCGATCGAGCTGCGCACGCAGCGACTCGGATATCGCGGCTGCCTGAAAGGCCTGCGTCGACACGTCGTTCAATGCGATCACGTATTCGCGCTTTTGCCATACCGGCAGCGCGACTGCGACGAGTGCGATGCCGATCAACAGCGCGATCGGCAACCAGAATTGCCAGCGCTTCCACCAGACGCCGTTTTGGCGCAACTCGTGGGGCAGGAGATTCAGGCGCGACGCCGACGCCGAGCTCGGCGGCTCGGGCACCACGGCCGCAACCGTCGCTCCAAACGATTCTGCGCGACTGACTGCGGCATCGACTTGCGAGCGGCGCGCGGCCGCCATCTCGACGCGAATCTGTCCGCGCGCGTTGTCGCGCTCGAGAACCGTCGCGTCGAAATACACGTCGTCCGGCTTGAACGGCGTATGTCGATCGAGATCATAGGTGAGCGCTTGCCGCAAATCGTTTTCGACGGCTGCCGGCAGTATCAGCGTTTTGCGCAGCGTGGCGCGCGATGCAAGCGAGATGACGATCTTCGGGCCCAATGCCGACGCGCTCGGTGCTCGCGCAATGGCCTTCGCCAACGCAGCACGTCCTTCCGCTGCGACGGCGAGGGGATCGCCGGACAGCGAAAAGGATGCGGTTTCAACCATCGTCAACCGACCGTCGTTCAGCACCGCCTGCCAAAGCGACGCACGGTCGCCGTCGAGCGCGAGCACCGGACGCATACGGCGGCGCTGGACGGCAGCGCGCGGTCCTGCGGGTACGAGCGTCGCAAGCTCGCGTCCCCACCAACCCCAAAACCCGACGAGACCTTGGCGCCGGGCAAAGTTGCGCCAGCGCGCGGACGGTGTCGGCAAGGCAAGGTCGCGTTCGGCGGGCATCAGCGCATCATGAACGGAGTGGCGGGCTGCGTCGCCGCGACGGGCGGCGGCGGAGGCGGCATGGGCACGCCTTCGGTCCAGGCGAGCGCCACAAGCGGTCGCCGAATGTCGTTGATCGGGCGGACCACCGCTTCGCGGACAAAGGTTACACCATCGGACAGCTTCGCCTCCGCGTGTATGCGCCAAACCGGAATCGCGCCGCTGCCGAAGGCCGCTGCCGCCGCGAACGGAGGCGGCGGCAACTTGTTTTCAATCGCCACGCGTCGTTGCTCGAGATATTCGTCGACGACATCGGCCGACACACCCGGTAGGGCAAGCAACACGTTGCGCGAGGCGGTGATCGAGTTGATGCCCGGCTGTCGGGAGTAGACGGTCAGGCTGTCCGCGATGCGGCGATAGAGATCCGGCGTGACGCCCAGGACACGCACCAGCTCGCCGACGGTCTCGAACGGCGCATTCGAGGGACCGTATTTGAGTCCTGCCGCACGATAATCGTCCTCTTCCGCGCCGTTCGGCCGCTTCGCGTCATCGGCGTCCCGCCAATCGAGGACCGCGTCGACGACGCGCGCCGCCGTCTGATCGTCGAGCTCGCCAACGCCGGTCATCAAGCCGCGCAGCAATGCGTCGTTCGCATAATTGAGATCGATCTTCGACGTCTCGTCGACGGCCAGTACGTCGAATCGAACGTCGTTCTCCGTCCATGCGCGTCGCGTTCCATCCGCCAACCACGTGTCGGTCATTCGCGGACGCGACAGCTCGTAGAGTGTGCGTTCAACTGCGCCATCGGCGGAAGCGCGTGCCTGCGCGAGCGAGACGGCATTGCGCGCCGCGATCGTCTCGCCGCGCATCGAGAACGCGAATCCGCTCGCGATCACCGTCAACATGATCGTCAGCCAGAGCGCGAGGACGAGCGCGATGCCGCGTTGCTCGCGCATCCTGCGCGATCGAAACATCCGCGATCGGGCCGCTTTTGCCATGTCCCGTGTCGGGCGGGCGCTAGATCGCCGCGCAGCGCAAACGCGCGATGTCCCACGCGCGACAGCCGGCCTCAGGCGCCTCGCGCGGCGCCACGATCAACGGCGGCCACGCCGATCCTTGCTTCGGCTCGATATCGATGCGGATCAGCAGCGGCAATCGCTGCGTGTCGTCCCAACGTTCGCGCCACGTCGGCGTGTTCGCTTCGTTCGCGCCCGGATCGCGACCGAAATAGGAAATCTTCAGCGACGCGATATCCTGAGCGAGGATCGAGCGTTCCGGCTCGCGCAATTCGGGCGCCTGCAGCGAGTTGAGATCGGGAATCGCGCGCTCCAGCACCAGCGGCGCGCGGGCGTCGTTGTGCAATACGGCGAGTCGGTAGAACCAGATGCCGCCGCTTGCCACGCGCGGAGGCAGTGCCGCCGCGTAGCGGAGCTCGTCGCGATCGCCGGAGAACAACAGCGGAAATTCGTTGATCTTGCGCATCCGCAGCGGATGCTGCTCTTCCAGGTTGGCGCGCAGAAACGCATACGCGAGCCGCATCCCGGAGGTCGCGTCGGCCTTCGCCTCGCCGCGATCGACACTGGTTCCGGCAAGTCCGAGCGATCCGAACAGCACCGCCGACATGAGCGCGAGCAGCACGAGGGCGACGGTCAACTCGATCAACGTGAAACCATCGAAACGTTTCATGGCGGATTCCTTGCGGCGAGCTTCAACGTCGTAAGCGAGATCCTCCGCTCGCCGCCGTTGTCGCTCGGAAAAAGTACGTCGACGCTGACACGATAAAGACGCGTCGGAGTCGTCTCCGATGCGCGCGCGATGTCATCGGGCGTGTTCGGCGGATCGTAAGGCGCAACCTTCGCCTCCCATCGAATGCGGCCGTCGCTCTCGCTCCCTTGATCGGCGGCTTCGCGCAGCGGCTGCGCATTGGCTGCGACGGTAAGACGCGTTTCCGCAACGAGCATCGCGCGGCTCCATTCGTTGGCTGCAGCGGCATTGCCGAGCGCGCCGCTGAACAAGCGAAACAGCGCCGTGGCAACGAGCGAGATGATGACGAACGCCACCAGCACTTCCAGCAGCGAAAATCCCCGGACTCTCGTGTGCATGACGACCGCGCTACTCGTAAATCGCGACGCGACCGGTCAGCCAATCGACGTCGACCTCGTATTTGCGCTCGCCGGCTGCGACGGTGATGCGTCCGCCGTTGCTGCCGCCGTCGGGAAAGAAGCGAATGGCGCCGACCTTGTCATTGACGATGTCGTTTTGCGCGGTAAACAGCTTGAGACCGATGCGCGACGGCAGCGGATACTCGCGCGGTTCCCGATCGATCTTGAAACGACGCCCTTCGAGATCGAGCGTCAGGAACGTTTCGCGCTTTTCCGCGACCGCTTCGCTGCGCGCAATCCGAAGACCGGCGGCGAGCTGGCGCGCAGCGGACTTGAGCTCGCTCGTCGGGACACCGTTTCCGAACGTCGGCAGCACCATCCCGGCGACCAGCGCGAGGAGCGCCAGCACGATGAGAAGCTCGAGCAGCGTCACGCCCTTGGCGCGCGTCGATATCGGAGCGGTCTGCATGCGACGGGTCATGCGGAGAGACTCTTATCTCAAAACGGGGCCGGGGCTACCAATTCGTGATGTCTTTGTTGGGGCCTTCACCGCCCTCTTTGCCATCGGCACCGAGGGAGATCAGGTCGTACGGACCGTGCTGGCCGGGAGCCGCGTACTTGTATTCGTTGCCCCATGGATCTTTGGGAACTTCGGTCTTCTTCCAATACGGGCCGTTCCAGTTGGTCACGCCCGGCGGCGAGGTGATCAGTGCCTGCAGCCCCTCCTGCGCCGACGGATAACGGCCGACCTCGAGCTTGAAGAGATCGAGCGTCTGTCCAATCTGACCGATCTCGATCTTCGCTGCGTCGGCCTTGGCTTTTTCGCCGCGGCCGATGAAGTTGCCGCCGACGATGCCGAGAACGACCCCGATCAAAACGAGCACGACGAGGATTTCGATCAGCGTCATGCCCGACGGATGCTTGCGTGAAAGGCTCATGTTCATCTTTAGCGTCCCTGCGCTTGTGCGCCTAGAATGGAACTCCTCCGGGGCGCGGACCGGTGATCCGGACCGGATCGTTAGACACGTTTCAGCCCACGAGTTCGCTCATCCCCATCACGCCGAGGAGGATGGAGAACACGATGCCGCCTACGAGCACCGCAAGGCCGAGAATCATCGCCGGCTCGAGGATCGCGAGAAAGCGCTTGACGGCGAGCTGCACCTCGCGATCGTAAATATCCGCGACGCGCACGAGCATCTCCTCGAGACGCCCGCTCTCCTCACCGACCATGATGAGTTGCGTCGCGAGGCGCGGATAAATGCCGCTCTCCGCCAGCGGGCGGCCGAAGCCCTTTCCTTCGCGAAGCTTGACGATCACGCCGTCGAGCGCGGCGCCAAGAACAACGTTGCCCATCGTGTCCTTCACAATCGACAGACCGGCGAGCAACGTGACGCCGTTGCCGAGCAGCGTCGCCAGCGTTCGCGCGAAGCGCGCGATCTCCACTTTTGCGAGCACGTCGCCCAGCAAAGGCGCGCGCAACATCCGCTGATCGCGCACGCGGCGCACGAGCGGATTTTTGCCGCGGCGGCGAAACCACGCCACGCCGAGCACGACGACGGCGATCACTGCCCACCACCAGCGGCGCATGAACGTTCCGAGAAAGATCACGATTTCGGTGGGCAGCGGCAGCGCCTTTCCTGCCTGAGCGAAAGTCTGCTGAAACTGCGGGACGACGAAGATCAGCAGGATGATCACCGATACGACCGCGACGCAAATCAGAATCGTCGGATAGATCAACGCCGAGCGGACGTTCTCGCGAAGCTCCTTGTTGCGCTCCATCGTCTCCGCCAGCCGTTGCAGCACGAGGCCGAGCGCGCCGCCGGCTTCGCCGGCGCGCACGATGTTGACGTAAAAGCGCGAGAACACTTCGCGCCGCGCGTCGAGCGCTTGCGACAGCGATTTGCCGCCGCGCACGTTGTCGCGGATCCCTTGCATCAGCGTGGCGACCGGCGGCGTCGGCGCAAGGCTGATCAGGATCTCAAGCGCGCGATCCAGCGGCAATCCCGCGCGCAGCAATGTCGCGAGCTCGCGCGTCAAGGCGAGCACCTGGTCGCGCGAGACTTTTTTGGACTGGAACAGTCGCCGCCGGGGCCCTCGCGCCGCGCCTGCAGAGGTCGCGACGAATCCATCGGTTGCCTGCGCGATCTGCATCGGCATCAAGCCCTGCTCGCGGAGTCGCTCGACGATGTCGGATTCGGTGGCGGCGTCGAACTCGCCGGTCGAGACTTCGCCGCTGGACGTTACGGCGCGATAACGAAAAATGGGCATCGAGTGCGATAGAAAGTCAGGCGAAAGTTACGAGCGAATCGAATCAGTTCTCGCGCGTGACGCGCAACACTTCCTCGAACGTCGTGACGCCGTTCAGCGCCTTGCGGAGGCCGTCCTCGTACATCGTCAGCATGCCTCCGCGAATTGCCTCGACACGAAGATCGGTCGCCGTCGCGTGCTTCATGACGAGACTGCGCAGCGTATCGGTCATCGGCAGCATCTCGAGAATGCTGATCCGGCCGATGTAGCCGGTATTCGCGCATTGATTGCAACCGCGCGCATGCCAGAGCGTGATGGCGGGCTCGTCGCTGAATCGGCGCAGATTGATTTCTTCGACCAGCTCGGGGAGCGCCGTGTAGGCTTCCTTGCAATGCGGACACAGCGTGCGCACGAGACGCTGCGCGAGAATGCCGACGATCGTCGAGGTCAACAGATAATCTTCGACGCCCATGTCGAGCAATCGATTCATCGTCGACGGCGCGTCGTTCGTGTGAACGGTCGACAGCACGAGATGGCCGGTCAATGCCGACTGCACGGCGATCTGCGCGGTTTCGAGGTCGCGAATCTCGCCGATCATGATGACGTCCGGATCCTGACGCACGATCGAGCGGAGGGCGTTCGCGAACGTGAGATCGATCTGCGGCTTCACTTGAATCTGATTGATGCCGGCCATCTGATATTCGACCGGGTCTTCGACGGTGAGGATTTTGACGTCCGGTTGATTCAGTCGATCGAGCGCCGTATAGAGCGTCGTTGTCTTGCCGGAACCCGTAGGTCCGGTGACGAGCAGAATGCCGTGCGGCTGCATCAACGCTTCGAGGAATCGCTTCAGCGTGTCGGTCTCGAAACCGAGGCGGTTGAAATCGAGCGCAACGCCGCCTTTGTCGAGGATCCGCATGACGACCGACTCGCCGTGCATCGTCGGCACCGTCGACACGCGAAGATCGATCTCCTTGCCCTGGACGCGCAACCGAATGCGTCCGTCCTGCGGCAGCCGCCGCTCGGCGATATCGAGATTCGCCATGATCTTGATCCGCGAGATCACGGCCGCCGACAGACGCTTGGGCGGCGACTCGACGTCGTGCAGCACCCCGTCGATCCGATAGCGCACGTTGAGGCGGTTCTCGAACGGCTCGACGTGAATGTCGGACGCGCGCATTTCGAGCGCGTTGGTGATGAGCAGGCTCACGAGACGGATGACCGGCGCCTCGGACGCGAGATCCTTCAACTGCTGGACGTCGGCGTCGAACGCGAGCTCGTCGACGCGTGTCTCGACGTCGCCGATGATCTGGCTTTGCGCCGACTTGCCGCTGCCGTAGAGGCGCTCCAGCGCAGCCTCGAGCTCGGTGGGAATCGCGATCAACGGCCGAACGATTCGGCCGGTCACCATCTCGAACGCGCTGATCGTGTAGCCGTCGGTCGGATCGGCCATCGCAAGCGCCAGCTCCGTCTCGTCCTCGCGAATCGGCAACGCGCGCGACTCGCGCAGAAACCGCGCCGAGATGCGCTCCTCGAGGATCGGAAATTCGGGGTAGCCGTTGGCGTCGATGAGCGGCAGCGTGAGTTGAGCGGCAAGCGCCTCGGCAACGTCGCGTTGCGCGACCAATCCGAGCGTGATCAGAAGCTGGCCGAGCTTTTCGCCGCTTTCTTGCTGCAGCCGCAGCGCGCGCTCGAGTGCCTGCGCGTCGAGCTTCCCTCGCTCGATCAGGAGCTCGCCAAGAGGCTTTCGGACGGGTGCATCCACGGGTTTCGGGTCGAATGACATCCAAAATTCGGGCGTGGATGATAGCATGCCGCTCATGATGAAGTTACTGGAAACCCGTGTTGGAAAAGGACTTTTCGGGAGTTGTCCCGGCGCAGGAATCGACGCCAACCGGTTTCGCGCCGAAGGGCCGCCCCCAAGGCGCGCACGACGCGGCGCGCGGCCGCCCGAAGCCGCTTCGTAGGCATTTTGCAACCTACGCCCCCTACGGGGGCAGCGAGCCCATTGCTCTGCGAGCGTGGGGGTCGTTGTTTGGACGCCGACCCGCGGCGAGATTGTGACCCTTGCTCGGGACAAGCGTTCACCACCGGTCGATCAACGGTCTCCGAAAGCACGCCAACGCCTATTTGGCCGCGACGAATGCGGCCGACGCCGCGCGAACCGTCGTCGCGATGTCCTCGTCCGAATGGGCCGCCGAGACGAATCCCGCCTCGAAGGCCGACGGCGCGAGATAGATGCCGGCGCCGAGCATCGCGTGGAAAAAGCGATTGAAGCGCTCCTTGTCGCAGGCCATGACGCGATCGAACGAATTCGGGATCTGGGGCGCGAAGAAGAGCCCGAACATTCCGCCGACGGCCTGCGCGCAAAACGCGACGCCCGATTCCTTCGCGGCGACGGTAAGCCCGTCGGTCAGCGCGCGAGTCGCGCGCATCAATCGATCATAAAAGCCGGGGACTTCGGTGAGCGCGAGCGTCGCGAGGCCGGCCGTCACCGCAACGGGATTGCCGGACAATGTGCCCGCCTGATAGACCGGGCCGAGCGGGGCGATCCTCTCCATGATCGGCCGCTTGCCGCCGAATGCGCCGACCGGCATTCCGCCGCCGATGATCTTGCCGAGCGTCGTCAGATCCGGCACGACGCCGAACAGAGCCTGCGCGCCGCCCGGATGAACGCGAAAGCCGGTCATCACTTCATCGAAGATCAACACGGCGCCGTGACGATCGCATAACGCGCGAAGCCGCTCCAGGAATCCGGACGCCGGCATCACGAGATTCATATTGCCCGCGACCGGCTCGACGATGACACCGGCGATTTCGTCGCCTTCCTTCCCGAATGCGAGGTCGAGTGCCGCGAGATCGTTGTACGGCAGCACGATCGTCTCGTTCGCGATCGCGCTCGGAACGCCGGCTGACGACGGCTGGCCGAAGGTCAGCGCGCCCGATCCCGCTTTCACGAGGAGACTGTCGCCGTGACCGTGGTAGCAGCCTTCGAACTTCACGATCTTCGAGCGCGAGGTGTAGCCCCGCGCGAGACGCAGCGCCGACATCGTTGCTTCGGTACCCGATGACACGAGCCGAACCAGTTCGAGCGAAGGCATCCGGCGCACCAGCGTTTCGGCAAGCTCGATTTCGAGCTCCGTCGGAGCGCCGAACGAGAGCCCGTGGGTCGCGGCTTCCCGCACGGCACGAACGACGTCGGGATGCGCATGACCGACGATTGCGGGGCCCCACGAGCCGACATAATCGATGTAGCGCCTGCCCTCCGCGTCCCATAGATAGGCGCCGTCGCCGCGCGTGAAAAAACGCGGCGTTCCGCCGACCGAGCGAAATGCCCGAACCGGCGAGTTGACGCCTGCGGGAATCGTTCGCTGCGCGCGCGCGAAAAGCTCGTCGTTCTTCCCCATCACTGCATGCTCGAGGTCCGAGCCATATTGGCGACGATCGTTTGCGCGGCTGCTCGGATGTCCGCCGGATCGTCGTGTCCGAAAATTGCGCTGATCACCGCCACGGCATCCGCGCCCGCGTCGATCAACGTCCCCGCATTGCTCGCATCGATGCCGCCGATGGCGACCACCGGAACGCCGAGATCGTGACCACGTTGCAGCAATTCGAGCCGGGCGCGCCGCGCGGCCGGCTTCGTCGACGACGGAAAGAAACTGCCGAATGCAACGTAATCGGCGCCCGCTTCGACGGCGGCGCGCGCGCGTTCGAAATCGCCATAGCACGAAACGCCGATGATGCGATCGGGCCCGATCAACTCGCGCGCCGATTGGATCGACGGATCCGTTTCTCCGAGGTGAACGCCGTCGGCGCCGACACGTGCCGTCAGCACGGGATCGTCGTTGACGATATAAAGCGCGCCGCGCGTCGCCTGAATGCGAGCGATCGCCAGCGCCTGTTCTTCGCGCAGCGTTTCGCGCCCATCCTTGTTTCGGTACTGAACCGCGCAGGCGCCGCCCTCGAGGGCTGCCGCGATTTTCGAGAGTAGCACTCGCGTGTCGTCGATCTCGGGCGTCACGGCGTAGAGGCCCCGCAGTCGCCGCGCGCGCGCGCTTCTGCGCAGCGATGGATGATCAGTGACTGCCGCGGACATCGGCGCGTTGCACCTCTTCGGTCGTTTCACCCGCGCGCGCTTCTTTTTCTTCGCGCGCCCAGAACATGCGGTCCGGAATGTATTGACCCATCCCAGGGCGATACGCCTTCGCGAGCGTCTGAAACGTGTACTCCTGCGCCTCGCGCACGGCTTCCGAAAGCGGGAGCCCGTTCGCGAGCATCGCGGCGATCGCGGCGGCGAGCGTGCATCCGGAACCATGGTAATTGCCCGGCAGACGAGGCCAGCTATCGGAGCGGACGACGCCGCTTCTTGCGTACAGCGTATTGACGACCTCCGGCGTTGCTTCGTGCGTGCCCGTGATGAGGATGTGCTCGCAGCCCGCCGCAATCAATCGCTCGGCGCATTGCGCGAGCGTCGGGTCGACGTCGTCGTCGCTTTCGGCGAGGCGTCGCGCTTCCATGCTGTTCGGCGTCAGCAGCGTCGCTTGCGGCAACAGCAATTCGCCGATTGCATCCATCATCGCGTCGCTCGCGAGCTCGTCGCCGCGTCCCGAAGCCAATACCGGATCGAGAACGAGCGGAAGCTGCGGGTAATCGGACAAGATCTCGGCGATTGCGGCAATGTTTTCGACGCTTCCGAGCACGCCGATCTTGATTGCGTCGACATGCACGTCCTCGAGCAGGCAGCGCGCTTGATCCGCCACCCAGTCGGAATCGATTGCCAGGACACTTTCGACACCCGCCGTATCCTGCACGGTCAGCGCGGTGACAACCGACAGTGGGTGGCATCCCATGCTGGCGAGCGTCAGCAGATCCGCCTGCAAACCGGCGCCGCCCGAGGGGTCAGATGCGGCGAACGTGAGAACGATGGGAGGAGACAGAGTGCGCGCGTCGGCCACGATGAAAGCCTTGATTGTCCGCGACGGTCAGCGCGTGCGCGAATGAGATTGCTACAATTTTGAATTCTACTCCAACGGCCCGCGCCTGACGGACATCGGCCGGCGTCACAACGAAGCCGATTCCGCGCGCAATTCGATGAAGCGATACATGTGCCTGATCTGCGGATGGATCTACGACGAGGCCGAGGGCGCGCCGGAAGAAGGCATCCCGCCCGGTACACGTTGGGAAGATCTGCCACCCAACTGGTCGTGTCCCGAATGCGGCGCGCGCAAGGAAGACTTCGAAATGATCGAGATCTAGGAAACGCCATGCGAATTCTGCACACGATGATGCGCGTCGGGAACCTCGACCGGTCCGTCGATTTCTACACGACCGTGATGGGCATGAAGCTCCTGCGCAAGACGGACCGTCCCGAACAGCAGTACACGCTGGCATTCGTCGGTTACGGCGACGAAAGCCACGGCGCGGTGCTCGAGCTCACGCACAACTACGGCATCGAGAAATACGATCTCGGCACGGGCTTTGGCCATATCGCAGTGGAGGTCGACAACGCGAGAGCCGCGTGTCAAGCCGTGCGCGCGAAAGGTGGCGTCGTCACACGCGAGGCCGGTCCCGTGAAAGGCGGCACGACGGTGATCGCGTTCATCGAGGATCCCGACGGCTACAAGATCGAGCTGATCGAACGCGCGCATTAGGAGCATTCGCGCTGAAGGGCCGTCCCGAGGCGTGCGACGCGGCGCACGGCCGCCCGAAGGCGCGTCGTCGGCTGTCTGCCAACGCTCGCCTTTATGGGAGCAGCGAGCAACGGTTAGTGCGAGGGGGGCCGTTATCCGGCCGTCTTCAGCAATTCGCGGATGTCGTGCGCGAACACGTCCGGGCCTTGCGCGAGCCCGACGTAGAGCCGTAACCGACCCTGCGGATCGAAGATGAATGTTCCGGCCGAGTGGTCCATCGTGTAGCTGCCCGGTGAGGTTCCCGGCTGCTTTTGATAGAGGATCTTGAACTCCTTCGCGGCCCGCTCGGTTTCTTCTGCGTTACCGCGCAATCCGAGAAAGCGCCGATCGAACGCCGGCACGTACTTGCCC
Source organism: Casimicrobiaceae bacterium (assembly GCA_036493535.1). Lineage (GTDB taxonomy): Bacteria > Pseudomonadota > Gammaproteobacteria > Burkholderiales > Casimicrobiaceae > VBCG01. Next base: position 34,024 of record DASXPO010000038.1, on the reverse strand, counting down.
AGGAGATCGGCCGTGTCGCGGTCGGGATCGACGGTGATGAACAGAACTTGCACGCGATCGGCATCCGGACCCAGCTGTTTCATCGCTTCGGCGAGCGCGGCGAGGGTCGTCGGACAAACGTCGGGACATTGCGTATAGCCGAAGAAGACGACCACCGCCTTGCCGCGGAAATCGGCCAACGTGCGTTGCTTGCCGTCAGGATCGCGCAGCGCAAAATCACGACCAAAGCGCGAGCCCGTCACATCGGACGACTGGAACTGCGGGCCGCCGCTCGGCGTGCACGAGGCGAGCCCGAGGATGCAAACGGCGAATGCAAGCACGCGCAGGAACGTGGCGAGTGGCATGGCAACGACGGCGCCTCAGCGCCAATAGTGGTCGAGCAGCAGCGCCGTGAACAGCGCAGCCAGGTAGAAAATCGAAAAGCGGAAGGTCGCGCGGGCGAGCGCGTCGCTGTAGCGATAGTAGAGCTTCAGCGCATGATGAATGAACGCAGCGCCGAGCGCGACCGCGGCGACGAGATACGGCAGTCCGTTCATTCGAATGACGTAGGGCATGAGCGACACGGCAAAAAGCACGACCGTGTAGAGGACGATCTGCAACTGCGTGTAGCGCGTGCCGTGCGTAACCGGAAGCATGGGCAGACGGGCCCGCGCATAGTCGTCGCGTCGATAAAGCGCAAGCGACCAGAAGTGCGGCGGCGTCCACACGAAGATGATCAGGAACAGCAGCAACGCTTCCGGCGCGACATCGTTCGCGACGGCAGCCCAGCCAAGGACCGGCGGCATGGCGCCCGCCGCGCCGCCGATCACGATGTTCTGCGGCGTCGCGGGCTTCAACAGTACGGTATAGACGATCGCGTAACCGACAAACGTGGCGAGCGTCAGCACCATAGTCAGCGGATTCACGAATCGATGGAGCACCCACAATCCCAGCACGCCGATAATCGATGCGAACGCGAGTGTCTGCCGCGACGTAAGCTCGCCGCGCGGCAACGGTCGTCCTCGCGTGCGGCGCATTACCGCATCGATCTTCTGCTCGACCAGGCAATTGATTGCCGCGGCGGCGCCCGCGACGAGCGCGATGCCGAGCGTGCCGAACAAGACCGCGTGGGCAGGCGGAATGCCCGGCGATGCGAGGAACATGCCGATCACGGCCGTGAAGACTATCAACGACACGACTCGCGGCTTCGTCAACGCGAGAAACTGCCGGAAGCGATGCGGCGCGAGTGCGAGGGTTGTCATCGGTTTGGGGTAAAGCGACCCGCTCGGGAAAGCGCCGAAATTCACGACGCAAAACGTTTCGGCCGGTGTGCTGAATTCTACCATCCGGCCTCTCGATTTATTCCCGGCGTCAGCCGATCTGCGAAGCGCGCAGCAGGCGCCCTAAATCGTTGGCGAGCTTTTTGATATCCGGATCGGCCGGCCAGGCAAGCACCCAATTGCCGAGTGGATCGATGAGATAGATGCGGCCGTCGGCGAGCGGGGAGTTTGCCGTGGTTGACGAGGCCACCCGAACGCGCTCGAGTCCGGGATGCTCGGCAAGAAGTGCCGTCGATGGCACGCCGTCGGCGGCGGCGAGCCAAACCCGCACGACGCGCTCCTGATCGGCGCCCTGGATCGTGCGGGCCTGGCGGGTCGCGTAGAGCATGCGTTCGCAGTGCGAATCGCAGGTTGCCGGAGCCGACATGAGCAAGACCCAGCGGCCGCGCAACTCCGCGAGGCGGAACGGCCGGCCGTCCGCCCGCTCCCCTTCGATAGGCGGGGCCGCCGTCGTCGCCAACAGCTCGCCGTAATTGACGCGCGCCTGCCGCGGCCAGAAATAATACGTCGCATACGACGCGACGATCGGCGCGATGCCGATGGCTGCAATGGCGATCAGCGTGCGCCGCGTACGCGTCACGGCGCGTTGCTGCTCGGTTGGCATCGAAACCGTTGCCGTCATGGTTTGAAAAGGCGCGGCCGCAACACGAACCACGCCCACAGCACGAGCGCCATCGCCGCGAACGTGTACCACTGGACCATGTAGATCCGATGTCGTTCGATGCCGAAGTCGGGATCGGGCCAGTCGCGTATCAAGCCTTCGTCGCCACCCGTCGGCGCGGTGGCCTCGATCACGATCGGCAACACCGAGATGCCGGTCGCATCCGCATAGCGCCGCGGATCGAGGTGCTGCAACAGGGGACTGTCGGGCGTGTCGCGCCCGAGCTCGAAATAACGGCCGGCGGGCACGTTGAGGCGACCGCGCACGGCGACCACGCCGTCGGCCGGCGGCGCTTTCGGCAACGCCGCGCGAGACGGTCCAGCGGCGATGAACCCGCGATTGACGAGAACGACGCGTCCATCGTCCAAAACGAGCGGCGTCACGACGTCGAATCCGACGGTGCCTGCGTGAACGCGGTTGTCGATCAGGACTTGGTGCTTTGAATCGAACGAGCCGGTCACGATTACCGGTCGAAAACGCCACGGGGTCCAATCGTCGACGTCGGCCGGCAATGGCGCCGGCATCGCGGCGCTGGCTGTATCGATCTGCGCACGCAGCGATTCCTTCTCCTCCAGACGCGTGCGCTGCCAGTTGCCGGCGGTGACAAAAAGCGCGACTGCCACGAGCGTCGCGAAGGTCGGCAACACCGGCGGCCAACCGGCGAGCGTGCGGACCCCGCCACCAAGATGCGGCGCAATGCGTTCGTCAGTCGCCATCGGGAATCGGGCTACACTCCAGTCATCATGCGCGTCGTCGTCATCATCGGCCTCGTCGCGGTCGTCACCGCATTGATCGTGGCCGGCGTGTTCCTTTATCGCGACCGCGGCCGCGGCAATCGCGTCGTGATTACGCTCGCGATCCGCGTGCTGCTCTCGATGAGCCTCGTCGCGTTCCTCGTGTTCTCATACTGGATGGGGTGGATTTCCCCAACCGGAATGCGCTAGCCCTCGTTCCGAAGTGCGTCACACCATCCAGTAAACCAACACGAACAGCAACAGCCACACGACGTCGACGAAGTGCCAATACCAGGCGGTCGCTTCGAACGCGAAGTGGTGCTGGGCGTCGAAATGTCCCTTGAGCGTGCGCCCGAGCATCACCGTCAACATCGTCGCGCCGATCGTCACATGCAATCCGTGAAATCCGGTCAGCATGAAGAACGTCGAGCCATAGACACCGGTCGAGAGCTTCAAGTTCTGCTCGGTGTACGCGTGGATGTACTCGTGCGCCTGAAAGCCGAGGAACGTGAAGCCCAGCACGATCGTGACAAACAGCCAAAAGTTGAGCGCACCGCGATGACCCGCTTTCAGCGCATGATGCGCGATCGTCAACGTGCCCCCCGACGTGAGCAGGATGATCGTATTGAGGAGCGGGATTCCCATTGCCGCCATCGGCGAGAACTGCTCCTTGAAATACGGACCGACCGTCGGCCACTGCGACGCATATTCGGGCCATAGCACGCGCCCGGTCAGCGTGCTCCCGAGGTCGGGCACCGACACGTTGCGAATGAAAAACAGCGCGCCGAAGAACGCCGCGAAGAACATCACTTCGCTGAAGATGAACCAGCTCATGCCCCAGCGGAACGACGCGTCCACTTTCTTGTTGTAGAGCCGATTCTCCGATTCCCCGATGACGGTCCCGAACCAGCCGAACAGCATGACGAGAAGCACCAGGAAGCCGGCGCCGATGAGCCAGGGCCAAAAGCTGATGCCGTTGACCCAGGACGCCGCGCCGAGCGCGAGCAAGAACAACGCGCAGGAGCCGGTAATCGGCCAGTGCGAAGGCTGCGGCACGTAGTAATACGGCTTGGTGCCCGGTGTCGCTGCGTTCATATCATCCCCTTGCTCTTCGCATGACGTATTCTCCGCTGCGCTTTTCGCGCCGCCATTGCCTCAGCTCCCGTTGCCTTCGACTTCGAAAAACGTGTACGACAGCGAAATGGTCGCGAGCTCGCGTGGCGCGGCGGGATCGACGACGAACACGACCGGCATCTTGCGCGATTCGCCCGGCTGCAACGTCTGTTTCGCGAAGCAGAAGCAATCGAGCTTGCGGAAGTATTGCGCCGCATATTGCGGCCCGTAGCTCGGGATGGCCTGTCCGGTGACCGGGCGCGCCTCGGTGTTGACCACCTCGAACACCGCTTGCGTCACTTCGCCGGGATGCACGGAAATGACCGGCACCTCGGGCTTGAACCGCCACGCCAGATTGCGGACGTTGGCGTCGAACTCGATGCGCACTTCGCGCGTCGCGTCGACTTGCGTGTTCGGCGCGGCGTCGGCGCGGGCAATATTGCGGATTCCCGTCACCTGGCAGATCTTTTCGTAGAACGGCACCAGCGCGAAACCGAAGCCGAACATCGCCGCGACGACGACGCAAAGACGCACGAGCAGCGCGCGGTTGGCGTTTTGTATTCCCACGCGCCCGGTGGTCTGGCTGCTCACTGCCCGCCTCTCACGTTGCGCCCGATCGCCACGGCGAGATACAGCACGACGGCGATGCTGACGACGGTAATGCCCGCCGCGACGCCGCCGAAGAGATGCGACACGAAGATTCCGCCGAAAAAGACCAGCGCGATCGCAAAGAGAATCGTGGCAGTACGCCGATTGAGCGCGCGCAAGCGCGCGGAATTATCGATGGTGCCGTCCAATCTTCGACTCATTGCACGACCGGCGGCGTCTCGAACGTGTGATACGGCGCGGGCGACGGCAGCGTCCATTCGAGCGATGAGCCGCCCTCCCACGGTTTTGCGGGCGCTTTTTCACCGCCGCGGATCGTCTTGACGACGACATACAGGAACAGCAGATTGGACAGGCCGAAACCGAATGCGCCGATCGACGCGACCATGTTCCAGTCGGCGAACTGTTGCGCGTAGTCCGGCACGCGCCGGGGCATCCCGGCGAGCCCCAGGAAATGCATCGGGAAGAACGTGATGTTGAAAAAGACGAACGACCACCAGAAATGCAGGTTGGCCAATCTCTCGTCGTACATGTGGCCGGTCCACTTCGGCAGCCAGTAATAGATGCCTCCGAAGAATGCGAACAGCGTGCCTGCGACCATCACGTAATGAAAATGCGCAACGACGTAGTACGTATCCTGGAATTGGACGTCGATCGGCTGAATCGCGAGCACGAGTCCCGTGAAGCCGCCCAGGGTGAACAGGAACAAGAACCCGAGCGCGAAGAGCATCGGCGCCTCGAGCGAGATCGCGCCCTTCCACATCGTCGCCAGCCAATTGAACACCTTCACGCCCGTGGGTACGGCGATCAGCATCGTCGCGTACATGAAGAACAGGATGCCCGCCGTCGGCAAGCCGGTCGTGAACATGTGATGCGACCACACGAGGAACGACAGGATCGCAATGGCCGAAAGCGCGTAGACCATCGACGCGTAGCCGAACAGCGGCTTGCGCGAGAACGTCGGAATGATCTCGGAGATGATGCCGAAAGCCGGCAAGATGATGATGTAGACCTCGGGATGCCCGAAGAACCAGAACACGTGCTGGAAAAGAACGGGGTCGCCGCCGCCCGCCGCGTTGAAGAACGACGTGCCGAAATGGCGATCGGTCAGAAGCATCGTGACGGCGCCGGCGAGCACCGGCATTACGGCGATCAGCAGGTACGCGGTGATGAGCCACGACCAGCAGAACAGCGGCATCTTCATCAGCGTCATGCCGGGCGCGCGCAGATTCAGGATCGTCGTGATGATGTTGATCGAGCCCATGATCGACGACGCGCCCATGATGTGGATCGCGAAGATCGTCAAATCCATCCCCATTCCGGCCTGAATGGTGAGAGGCGGATACAACGTCCAGCCCTCCGCGGCGGCGCCGCCCGGTACGAAGAGCGAAATAATGAGCAACGTCGCCGCGGGCGGCAGAAGCCAGAAGCTCCAGTTGTTCATTCGCGCGAATGCCATGTCGGGCGCGCCGATCTGCATCGGGATCATCCAATTGGCGAATCCGACCGCGCCCGGCATCAGCGCGCCGAAAATCATGATCAGCCCGTGCAGCGTGGTGAGCGAATTGAAGAATTCCGGATTGACGATCTGCAGGCCGGGCTTGAAGAGCTCGGCGCGAATCGTCATCGCCATCAAGCCCCCGACGATGAACATCGTGAACGAGAACCAGAGGTACATCGTGCCGATGTCCTTGTGGTTGGTCGTCGTGATCCAGCGCATGATGCCGCTCGGGTGATAGGCGTGGCCGTGCTCCGGAGCGTGCTCGCCGGGGACGATCGTGTGCGGAGTAGTGCTCATCGTGTCTCCATCGAAGTCATTTCCTTGCCGTCTTCACTTCCGTCGGCTGGACGACGTTCTGGTCCGCCTTGTTGCCCCAGCTGTTGCGCGTGTAGCTGATCACCGACGCGATGTCGACGTCGGACAGGTGCTTCCACGGCGGCATCTTGCCGTTGTTCTGGCCGTTCAGGACGACGTCGATTTGATGCTCCTTCGGCCCGAGGACCACCTTGTCGCCGACCAGTGCGGGCGCGCCGAGTGCCGGATTGCCCGCGCCGGTCGTCTGATGGCAGGCAGCGCAGTTCGAGTCGAAAATCGTGTGGCCGCGCGCGACGAGATCGTTCAGCTCCCAAGTCTTGTTCGGATCGTCAGCGGACGCCGCGAGCTTTTTCTTGTGGTCGTCGACCCACTTCGCGTAGTCGTCCTTCGATTTGACTTCGACGACGATCGGCATGAAGCCGTGCTCCTTGCCGCACAGCTCCGCGCACTGGCCCCGATAGGTGCCGACCTTGTCAGCGCGAAACCAGGTGTCGCGTACGAACCCCGGGATGGCATCCTGCTTGACCCCGAATGCGGGCATCCACCACGAATGGATGACGTCGCCGGCGGTGATGAGCATGCGGACCTTCGCGCCCATCGGAACCACCAGCGGATTGTCGACCTCGAGCAGGTAGTGCTCGCCTTTGGGCTCCCGATTCTCGATTTGTGCGAGCGGCGTCGCGAGATTGGAATAGAAGCCGAATCCTTCCTGCAGATAGTCGTAGCCCCATTTCCATTGGTAGCCGGTCACTTTGATCGTCATGTCGGGTGCCGACGTGTCGTGCATCGCGAGTATCGTCTTGGTCGCGGGATACGCCATGAAGAGCAGGATCAGAAACGGAATGACGGTCCAGACGATTTCGACCAGCGTGTTCTCGTGGAATTGCACCGCCTGATGGCCGACCGACTTCCGGTGCTTGTAGAGCGAGTAGAACATCACGCCGAACACGCCGACGAAGATCGCCACGCAGATCCACATGATGTATTCGTGGAGGCCGACGATCTGCTCGGCCATCGCGCTCACCGGCGTCTGGAAACGCCATTCCCAGTCGGCCCGCGCTACACATGGCGCGGAAGCCGCCAGCGCGCCGGCGGCCCGAACAAGACGCGCGGCGGCGCCCCTCCCGATGCGGTTGTTCATCCGATCCCCAGTTCCATTTCTTTCCGTTTTTGGTTCGTGCATCTAAACGGTTGCATGCGTCCCGATCAGCCGCTTCAATTCCCGCGCCACGGCGTTACGCTCCGGCTCGCCCAGCGCGTCGCCGAATTCCCATTCCTCGCCGCCGCAGCGGAGCAACAACCGCCGACGGCCGAATCGCGTTTCCTCGAGCTCGATGCGGACCCACGGGCGATTCCATTCGCGCCGCTCTCGCGCGCCGCCCAAGCAACGCTCGACGATCACGCGATCGCCCGACACCGTCAACCGCTCCCAATCCATCGCGCGGCGTTCGATGTAACGAAACGCGAGCGCGAGAATCGCAACCTCGAGCAACGAGTACGGCAGCACCATCCACGCGCCCGCCGCGACGAAAGCCAGCGCGAGCGTCAGACTCAGCGTCGCGAGCAGGCCGAATATCCGCCAGCGCGTCTTCGCCGTCAGCGACAGATTCCACCGCGAGACCACGCAGAACTCGGGGTCATTGCTGCGCGATGGAAGGATGGCGACCGGCATCGAGCGGCTGCGGGGAGAGCGTTGCGCCACGACGAGCGCGAGCGGAGGTCCCGATACCACCGATGAGCCTATCGCCACGCCGCCTTTCGGCAACGGCGCTTTAAAAACCGCAAAATCTTAGCATGGTTGGCGAAGGTCGAACCACGCGCCGCCGTTATCGACCGAAGGCCTCGATGCGCGGTCGTCATGACCGCTTCGCGCGGAGCTTGACGATGGGATGTCCTTCCGCCGTATGCCGCGGCTCGCCTTTCCATGCATGCCCATAGATCACTTCGAACGTCGCCGGAACCCGGCCTTCGCGCCGCGTTCGTTCGAGTGCTGCGAGCATGCGCTGCCAGCGCGTCCTTCCCATCAATCCCCGCGGCCGCCCGCGCGTCGCATTCGCTGCGCCGACGGCCTTCAGCTCGACAAGCAACGACTGCGGGTCCGCATAGGTCATCGTCAGCTGCTCCATGTCCATGACGGGATCCGCGAATCCGGCCGTGATCAGCATGTCGCCCAAGTCGTGCATGTCGACGAAGCGGTTCGTATGCGTGTGGCCGTCGGCATGGACAAACGCCGAGCGAAGCTCCTTCAACGTGTCGGGTCCGAGCGTCGTGAACGTCAACAGGCCGCCAACCTTCAGCACGCGACGGAACTCCGCAAATACGCGCGACGGATCGTTGGACCATTGCAGCGCGAGGTTGCTCCAGATCATGTCGAACGCGACGCCGCGAAAGGCCAGTGCGTGAACGTCGGCGCAGACGAACACCGGCACGGCGCCGTCGATCCGCGGCATCAACGGCGCGACGAGGCGTCGGATCATCGAGCGCGTCCGCCGCGTGCGCAAACGCGCAGCCGTCGTCATTGCAAATGCCGCATCGAGGCCGAAGATGCGTGCGGCCGGATAGCGTGCGGCGAGCTCGCCGATCGCTTCGCCGGTACCGCATCCGGCATCGAGGACGGCAAGCGGCGCGAGCTTGATGTAATCGAGCCGCTGCGCCATTCGGGACCCGACCTCGCGTTCGAGAACGGCCGCCTTGTCGTAGGTCGAGACGGCGCGGCTGAACGCACGCCGGACGGTGCGTGGATCGACTTCGCGCGGATCCGGTGCGGAAAACTTCGACTCAGCCGGCATCGAAGAATGGCGCGTCGGCGCTCAGCGCGGCTTCACGGACGCTCACATCGCGGCGAGGCCGAGCTTTTCGAACAGTGCGCGATCGGCGTCGACGTCGGGATTGCCGGTCGTCAAAAGCCGATCGCCGTAGAAGATCGAGTTGGCGCCGGCAAAGAAGCACAGCGCTTGAACGGCGTCGGAGAATTCGCGTCTTCCGGCCGACAGCCGCACCATCGCCTTCGGCATCGTGATGCGCGCGGCAGCGATCGTGCGCACGAATTCGAACGGATCGAGCGCGTTTTCGCCTCCAAAGCGATCGTGAAGCGGCGTGCCTTCGACTTGCACGAGATGATTGATCGGCACCGATTCCGGATACGGATCGAGACTTGCAAGCTGCGCGACCAATCCCGCGCGTTCCCGCCGCGATTCGCCCATGCCGACGATGCCGCCGCAGCAAACGGCGATTCCGGCGCTGCGAACGCGCGCGAGCGTATCGAGACGATCCTGGTAGACGCGCGTCGAGACGATTTCGCCATAGAACTCGGGCGCCGTATCGAGATTGTGGTTGTAGTAATCGAGTCCCGCGTTCTTGAGCGTTTCGGCTTGACCCTCCTTCAACATGCCGAGCGTGCAGCAAGTCTCGAGGCCCTCGGCCTTGACCGCTCGGACGAGCTCGGCGACGCGCGCGACCTCGCGGTCCTTCGGCCCTCGCCACGCCGCACCCATGCAGAATCGCGTTGCGCCCGCCGCCTTGGCGGCCCGCGCAGCCGCCGTCACCTCCGCGACGTCTTTGAGCGCTTCGTTCGCAACGCCGGTGTGGTAGCGCGCCGCTTGCGGACAGTACGCGCAATCTTCCGGGCAACCGCCGGTCTTGATCGACAGAAGCGTCGATAGCTGCACACCATTCGCCGCGTGATGCGCGCGATGGACGCACTGAGCGTCGTAAAGCAGGTCGACGAAGGGACGAGCGAGCAGCGCCAGGACGGCGTCGGTCGTCCATGGATCGCCGGCGCTCATCCGTTTGGATGATTCATGAAAATGGAGTCGAGCATTCATCATCGGATCGAGTGTCGTGGAGCACCGATGAACTTGTCAAATTTTTCCGGGCGGCGATTTGACAGCACTGGGCATTTCCACCCGATTGGCGGAGTGCTCGCGGCCCTTTCCCGGCCCGCGCTTCGCTGGTTGCAGCGAAGCCTGCCGCAGGCGTGCTTCCTGTGCGCGGCGCCTTCGGGCAACGCGCTACTGTGCGCCGAGTGCACGGCGGCATTGCCGCGCATTGCCTCGGCATGTCCGTTGTGCGGCTTACCGTTCGAATCGGGGGTACCTTGCGGTGCCTGTCTCGCCCGCGCGCCGCCTTTTGCCGCGACCGTCGCGGCGTGGACGTACGCGTTTCCCGTCGATCAGCTGCTGCAGGCGTTCAAGTACGGCAGCGCGCTCGCGCTCGCTGAGCCGCTCGCCGCCGAATTGTGTGCTGCGCTTCGATGCCGGCCCGACGCCCGCGCCGAGGCGATCGTCGCGCTGCCGCTGTCACCGGCGCGGCAACGACAACGCGGATACAACCAGGCGCATGAAATCGCGCGGCGTGTTGCCGTAAGCTTGGGGCTGCCGATGATCCGCGGCTTGGCGAGGGTGCGCGACTCGCCGCCGCAAGCGACGCTTGCCTGGACGGCGCGGGCGCGCAATGTGCGACATGCATTTGTTGGTGCGCGGTCGCTTCGCGGTCGCCGGATTGCGATCGTCGACGATGTGATGACGACCGGCGCAACGCTCGCCGCGGCCGCGGACGCCGCGCGTCGCGCTGGGGCGAGCGCGATCGAGGCCTGGGTCGTCGCGCGCACGCTGCCACCGGACGAATCGCGGCATGCGAAACGATTGAAGGCAGGGACCGTTTCGGGATAAGTCCAATGTTCGCCGTCGTTCTCATCGCGCCGGAAATCCCTCCGAACACCGGCAATGTCATCCGGCTCACGGCTAACACGGCGACCGACCTGCATCTGGTCGAACCGCTCGGTTTCCGGATGGACGATCGCGAGCTCAAACGCGCGGGTCTCGATTATCACGAGTACGCGCGGGTGCGGGTCCATCGCGATTTCGCGGCGTGCAGGTCCGCCCTCGACGGCGAGCGGCCGCGCCGGTACTACGCATTTGCGACGACCGCGACGCACTCGCTCTACGAGGCGCGCTTCACGCCGGGCGACGCTCTCGTTTTCGGCTGCGAGAGCCGCGGCCTGCCCGAGGCGCTGCTCGCGCAATTCCCGCCGGAAAATCGGCTGCGCATTCCGATGCGCCCGGGCGTGCGCAGCCTCAACTTGTCGAACGCCGTCGCGGTCGGCGTCTATGAGGCCTGGCGGCAGCAGGACTTCCGGCTCGAGAAATGAGAACGCCGGTTTAGGAACTATTCCTTCCCGATGCCAAGTACGCTCATCAAAAATCGCAGCTCGTAATCGCGATCGATGACCCGCTGCTGGTTCGTCTTCCCCGTGCCGTGCCCGCTGTCGAAATCCATGTAGAGCAGAAATGGGGAGACTTGACCGGGATTGTTCTGAACGGCCGCGACGAATTTTTTCGCATGCAGCGGGTCGACGCGCGAATCGTATTCGCCCGCGACGACAAGCGTTTCGGGGAGATTGACGCCTAGGCGCACGTTTTGGTACGGCGAGTAGCGCAGGATCCAGCGGAAATCGTCGGGCTTGTCCGGATCGCCGTATTCCGGAATCCAATAGCGCGCGATCAGGAATTTCTGATAGCGCACCATGTCCAGCAACGGCACCTGGCAGATCGCCGCCCTAAAAAGATCCGGGCGTTGCGTGATCACGGCGCCGACGGTCAGCCCGCCGTTGCTGCCGCCCTCGATCGCCAGCTTCGCGGGCGACGTGTACTTGCCGGCGATCAGCCATTCGGCCACGGCGATCATGTCGTCGAACGTCGCCTGCTTGTGCGCCAGCATGCCCTGCTCATGCCACGTTTCGCCGTACTCGCTGCCGCCGCGAATGCCGGCGTCGATGAACACGCCGCCGCGGTTGACGAATGTCGCGTAGCTGCCGAGATAGAACGGCGCGGCGCTGTGGTTGAAACCGCCATAGCCGTGCAGCAACGTCGGATTGGCGCCGTTACGCTGCAAATCCTTTCGATGGACGATGAAGATCGGGATTTTTGCGCCATCCTTCGCAGGAACGTAAACGCGTTCGGAAACGATCGCCGACATGTCGAGCGGCGGATCGTCCTGCCAGACGAGCGTCCACTCGAGCGTCTTGCCGTTCAGTGCGAATACCTTGTACGGCGCCGTGTGAGACGCGACCGTCGCATAGAGTCGATCGGTATCGCGATCGTAAGCGGATCGGCTGACATTGCCGAATACCGGCAGCTTGAGCTCGCGCACGCGCTTCCCGCCCTTGTCGTAAACCGAAAGGCGCGACAGCACGTCTTCGCGATCCTGCACGACAATCCACTCGCTCGTCGCGGTGACGTCGTCGAGCACCGTCGGCTGCGCGGGGATCAACGTCGTCCAATCGTGAAATTCGGGCTTGTCGTACGACGCGGTCATCACTTTCCAATTCGGCGCCTGGTCGTTGGTGCGGATGTAGATCCGGTCCTTGCGAAAATCGGCTTGCGCCTGAAATTTGTCGCTCGAATAGATCGTTCTCGGCTCGCTCGTCGATCCCTGCGGGCGGATGCGAATCGTGTTCGACCAGAAATCGCCGGTCTCGAACACGGTCAGATCCGCTTCTTCGGGCTCGTAGACGCTGCACCAGTTCTTCGCGTCCTGCATCGCGATCAACAACTCGTCATCGGCCCGATTGCCTCCCAACCGATGCCGATAGCAACGATGCGGCTCCTGCCTGGCGTCCGACTCGGCGGTTCGCGGCGAAATGAACGCAAAGCGCTCGTCGCGCGCCCACGCAAACGAGCGAAGCCCGGTGACCACCGCACCGATGCGCGCGCCGCTCCGGGAATCGATGATGTCAAAGTCCTCGATCTCCGAGCCTTTTGCATAAACGCCGACCGCCAGTTTCGATGCATCGCGGTTCGGAACGACGTCGCCGAGCTTGGTTTTTCCGGATGGATCGACCGCGATCGGATCGAACAGCAGGATTTCGCGGCCATCGATCCGCGTGTAGAGCCGCGCCTGCGGATCGCCCTTCTTCGTGCGCTGAAAGAACTCGCGCCCGTTCTTGAAAAACGGCGCGTCGGTCTTGTCGCGATCGAAATAGCGCGTGAGCTCCTCCTTGAGTCCGGCGATCGGCGGCGCCGCACGATCGAGATAGCCGACGGTCGCGGCGTGTTGCGCTCGCGTCCAGGATTGAACCGTCGGGTCCCGGCCATTCTCGAGCCAGCGATAGCGATCGGTGAGCGTGACGCCGAACAGCGTGTCGACGACCGGCTTCGCCGGTGTCTCGGGTGCAAAGAACGCAGGACCCTCGGCTCGAGCAACCGCGGTCATCGCGGCGAACAGCAGCAGCGCTGCATAGGCAAACGACGGCATGGTGCGAAGTCCTCTTCGTCGATGAAAACGATGCGCATCGGGGCGCGCATCAGACCGCTTCCGATTTCGGCTCCCGTGCCAGCAACGATTCGACGGCGCGGCGGACGGGCAACGCTTCGTACAAGACGCGGTGGACGGCCTCGGTGATCGGCATCTCGATAGCGTGATGCCGCGCCAACCGCAGCGCCGCCCGCGCGGCCGACACGCCCTCCGCCACATGTCCGAGCGCGGCGAGAATCGCCGGCAGCGTCTCGCCCGCGGCAAGCGCAAGACCCACGCGGCGATTGCGCGACAGGTCGCCCGTGCACGTCAACACGAGATCGCCGAGGCCGGCGAGTCCCATCAGCGTCGTCGCGTCGCCGCCCAGTGCGGAAGACAGCCGCGCTGTTTCCGCGAGCCCGCGCGTGATCAGCGCCGCGCGCGCATTGTGTCCAAAGCCGAGCCCGTCGCTCAATCCCGCGGCGATGGCGAGCACATTCTTGATCGCGCCACCGGCTTCGACCCCCGCGACATCCGCGCTGTCATAGCTTCGCAGCGTTTCGCCGCGGAGTAGATCGGCGAGATGCGCAGCGAATCGTCGATCGGCCGACGCGGTGACGAGCGCCGTCGGCAGTCCTCGCGCCACTTCTTCCGCGAAGCTCGGGCCCGATATCACGCCCACCGACTGTGGCCAGCGGGGCGCGATCACTTGATGCGCCAGGCCGAAGCCCGCAGGCGACCCTTCGCTTTCGACAAAGCCCTTCGACAACCACGCGAGCGGCGCGTCCGGCGCGATGGCGAGCAGCGCTTCCGCGATTGCCGTAAGCGCCGCGATCGGCGTCGCCACGATGAGCGTCGCGGAATCGGCCGCCTCTGCCAGGCTGGACGTGATCGAAAGCGCGGGCGGCAGCGCGACGCCCGCCAGATAGCGGGCGTTTTGTCGCGATGCGCGCAGCGCGCTCGCGTGATCGCCGGAGCGCGTCCATAACGACACGCGCGGCTTGCGCGCGCTACGTGCGGCCAAATGAACGGCAAGCGCGGTTCCCCACGCTCCCGCGCCCAAGATCGCGACGTCGTGCGTCATCGATCGATGCTGCCGCTTGGATCGGCCGCTTAGAGCCCGAACACCAGTGCGACGCGGATGAACCCGGCTTGTCCGTCGCGGTGACGGACTTTCACCCAGCCGGGCATCGCGGTGGACGTAGGCGAGGTCGCGGGCTCCGCGAGCTCGAGCAGAACGTTCTGCTCCGCGCGAAACACGATCGGAGCGCCCTCCTCGGGATTCGCCCGTACCTCGGCAACCGTTGGCCGGACGACCAGCATCCGCTTGTCCGAGAGCGCCCGGTTCGCGATCCAGCCGATCGTCCCGCCCACGTCGCGGACCTTTGTCCAACCCTCTACGCTGACGAGCGTTTCGACGGGGACGTCGCGCCCGTAGACGAACAGCGGTTTGGCGCGCGCCGACGGCGCATCGTAGAGAATTGTCGCTGCGTCGGACGTGGTGCGGAATTCGGCCGCGCAAGCGTGCGGCGCCAACGCAAGAAATGCGACGACGACGATTCCACGCACCCGCTTCGTCACCACACTCTCCGCGCCGTATCGCCCCTAGTTGGTGGGTGCGCCCGGCGGTGGCGCCTGCATTTGCGTCAGCTGCTGCTGATAGAGCGCTTCGAAGTTGATCGGCGCAAGCTGGACCGGGGGAAAGCCCGCGCGCATCGTCGCGTCGGCCACCGTTTCACGAGCGTACGGAAACAGCACGGTCGGACAATGGATCGCGAGCACGGGTTGTAACTGTTCGGCCGCCACGCCGCGAATGCCGAAGATACCGGCCTGCGCCGCCTCGATCAAAAACACCGTCTTATCTCCGGCGCGCGCGGTGACCGTCAACGTGAGCACGCACTCGTACATATCCTTGTCGATCTGCTCGCCGCGCGTGCGAAGCCCGATCTCGATCTGCGGCGCCTCGCCCATCTGAAACGACTGCGGCGCACCCGGATTCTCGAGCGACAAGTCCTTGACGTAGATTTTTTCGATCGAGAACTGTACGAGCGCACCGCCATCGGCAGGCGGCGAGCTGGGGACATCGGCCATCGAGCTTCTCCGGCAAGAGGTAAAGGGTCGAGTTTACCTGACCCCTCCCGGCATTATCCGGCGAGAAGCGGCGCGAGTCCGCCTGCGCGATCCAACGCGATCAGGTCCTCGTATCCGCCGACATGCCGTTCGCCGATATAGATTTGCGGGACGGTGCGACGACCGGTCTTCTGCATCATCTCCATGCGCCGCGCCGGATCGAGGTCGACCCGAATCTTCTCGATTTCGCCCACGCCCTTCGCGTGCAGAAAGCTTTCGGCCCGGACGCAATACGGGCAAACCGCCGTCGAATACATCAGCACCTTCGCGGTCATTTCTGCACAGGGAGGCCGGCATCCTTCCACGCCTTGAAGCCACCCTGCAGATGGTAAATGTCCTTGAACCCGAGCTTTGCGAGCAGCGCGGTCGCCGTTCGCCCACGCTGGCCGCGGTCGCAATAGGCGATCACCGGGCGCGCGATGTACTTCGCGAGCTCCGAGCTGCGATTTGCGAGTTGCGACAACGGCACGTGCACCGCGTTTGGCACCTTGCCGCCCTCGATCTCCTTCGCTTCCCGCAGATCGAGCAGCAACGGATTCTGTTTGTTGATCAGTTGAGTCGCCCCGAGCGTTCCCAGTTCGCGGCCGCCCGACAAGCGACGACCGACGAACGGCCACAGCAGCATCGCGCCGGACGCGACCAACGTGGCGACGAGCATCCAGTTCTTTTCGACGAATTCGAGGGGCGACATAGATAAGCTCAGGAAGCGAAAGGTAAAATGATAACCAAAGTCGCCGCTGCTCCTGCGGCGACCCGAATCCCAGCCAACGCCGCCGTCGCCATGGCCACCATCGCCCCGCCCAAAACTGAAGCGAAGCCCGCGCTGCAATCGGTCCATCCGGCGGTGCGGCCGGTCGTGCTGGTGATCCTCGACGGCTTCGGCTGCCGGCCCGACGCGCCCGACAACGCGATCGCGCGCGCCAACATGCCGAACTGGACTCGTTTGCTGGCGACCTGTCCGCACACGACGATCGATGCGTCGGAGCTTCGCGTCGGGTTGCCCCACGGCCAAATGGGCAATTCCGAGGTCGGCCATCTCAATATGGGTGCCGGCCGCGTCGTTTACCAGGATTTCACGCGGATCGACGTCGCAATCGAGTCGGGCGATTTCGCCGCGAATCCGGTGCTGGCCGGCGCCGTTGCGACCGCTCGCGACAAGGGGCGCGCCCTGCATGTTCTTGGGCTCCTGTCGCCCGGCGGCGTCCACAGTCATGAGCGGCAGATCGCGGCGATGGTCGATCTGGCCGGACGGGGCGGCGTCCCCCGGGTCTTCGTCCACGCGTTTCTCGATGGTCGCGACACGCCGCCGAGAAGCGCTGCGCCCTCGCTCGCCACGATGAGCGCGGTCTGCGCGAAGTATCCCGGCGCGCGAATCGCCACGATCTGCGGACGCTATTACGCGATGGACCGCGACAAGCGCTGGGAGCGCGTCGCCCCTGCTTATGCAATGCTGGTGGACGGCGAGGCCGAGCATGTCGCCGCATCGTCCGCCGAAGCGCTGGACCAAGCCTACGCGCGGGGCGAATCCGACGAGTTCGTCGCGCCGACCGCCATCAGAGATCCGGCCGGCAACGTTGCCAGAATGAATGACGGCGACGTCGTCGTTTTCATGAATTTCCGCGCCGATCGCGCCCGCGAGATGACGCGCGCACTGACCGACGCGGCATTCGATGGATTTCAAAGGCGTCGCTGGCCCAAGCTCGGCCGTTTCCTGTCGCTGACGAGTTACGGCGACGACTTCGCCCACCTTCCGATCGCTTTCCCGCCGCAATCGGTGAAAAACGGCTTTGGCGAATACGTGTCGCGTCTCGGGCTCACGCAGCTTCGGATCGCGGAGACCGAGAAGTACGCGCACGTCACTTATTTCTTCAGCGGGGGGCTCGAAAAGGCGTATCCCGGCGAGGAGCGGATCCTCGTACCGTCGCCGAAGGTTGCAACCTACGACTTGAAACCGGAGATGAGCGCGTTCGAGGTCACCGACGATCTCGTCCGGGCGATCGCAAGCGGTCGGTTCGACGCGATCATCTGCAACTACGCCAACAGCGACATGGTCGGCCACACTGGAAACTTCGATGCAGCGAAGCGGGCCGTCGAAGCGCTCGACGTTTGCATAGGACGGGTCGTCGATGCGGTTCGCGCCGCCGGGGGCGAGGTTCTGATCACGGCCGACCACGGCAACGCCGAGATGATGCACGACCCGGCGACCGGCCAGGCGCACACGGCGCACACGTTGAACCATGTTCCGTGCGTCTACGTCGGGCGTTCGGCAACCATGGCCGGCGGCGGCGCGCTCTCGGATATTGCCCCGACGCTCATCGCGATGATGGATCTGCCGAAGCCCGCGGAAATGACCGGCCATTCGCTGGTTCGCCTGACGTCCGCCGCGCGCGGCTGATTCCGCGCAAAAAAATTACCGATCGCGCGGAACTCGCGCCCGGTTTGGCAGACGAAGGACCGTGGTGCGGCGGCGGCAGAAGAATCCGATCCCGATCACCGTCGCTCGCGTCGTCAAGATGGCCTGAAGCCGGTTTCCCGCTCATCCGGTTCAGACCGATCTTTCTTCCTTGATGCCCGTATGCGCCGGTCCCTCCATGCGCCGAGGGCACCCGACGCGCTAAATTCACGTTGGGGCGATGCTCGAACGACGCTAATCGGCGGCGGAGCGGCATCCGCAACGACGAAGAAGCAGGCGTATACTTTCGGCGGCGTCGGGCTGCGGTGATACCGCGAGTCCGGATGCCCTGGCATGAACAGTCGAGGACGCGATGCGCGATGGCTTGAAGAAGGCGGGTTTGGTCGGGTTGGGCACGGTGCTGGGACTTCTGCTCAGCTTGAATCTTTCGGTATTCGCGCAACGCGAATCGCGGCTGCCGATTCCCTATGAGGATTTGCAGCTCTTGTCGGCGGTTTTCGGCAAGATCAAGAGCGACTACGTCGAGCCGGTCTCCGACGAAAAGCTCATCAAGGAAGCGATCAATGGAATGGTGCACGGGCTCGACCCGCATTCCGACTTCCTCGATGCCGATGCCTTCAAGGAATTGCAAGTCTCCACGCAGGGCAAGTTCGGCGGACTCGGCATCGAAGTCGGGATCGAGGACGGCATCGTCCGCGTCATCTCGCCGATCGAGGACACGCCGGCGTTTAAGGCGGGGATCAAAGCGGGCGACCTGATCGTCAAGATCGACGACCTCGTCACGCGCGGAATGCCGCTCTCCAAAGCCGTCGACAAGATGCGCGGCAAACCGGGGACGTCGGTCAATCTCACGGTCGTGCGCAAGGAAGTCGAGGCCCCGCTCAACTTCACGCTGACGCGCGAAGAGATCAACGTCAAGAGCGTACGCTACAAGTCGCCCGAGCCCGGCTACGGCTATATCCGCATTCGCCAGTTCCAGGACCGCACCGGCGAGGACCTCGCGGCGGCGATCAAAGACCTCTACAAGCAGCAGGGCGATCTCAAGGGTCTGGTGCTCGACGTGCGCGCCGATCCGGGCGGCTTGCTGAATCAAGCGGTTGCCGTCTCGTCGGTGTTCCTTCAGAAGGATGCGCTCGTCGTCTACACCGACGGCCGCACACCCGATGCGCGGATGCGCCTGACGGCGAACAAGGACAATTACGTGCGTCGCGGCGATGACTACTTCCGCGATGTGCCTGCCGCGATCAAGAAAGTGCCGATGGTCGTGCTGGTCGATGGCGGTACCGCGTCGGCATCGGAGATTGTCGCCGGGGCGTTGCAGGATCACCATCGCGCGACGGTGATGGGCGCGCAGACGTTCGGCAAAGGGTCCGTGCAGACGATTCTTCCACTCGGCAACAACGCGGGGCTGAAGCTCACGACCGCGCGTTACTACACGCCATCGGGACGCTCGATTCAGGCGAAAGGCATTGAGCCCGATGTTCAGGTCGACGACGGCCGCGAATCGGCGAATCGCATCCGCGAAGCGAATCTCGAGCATCATCTCGAGGTGTCGAAGACGCTCGACAAGGCGGTCCGTAACGCGCCGGCAGACAAGGTCGGCACGGCGCCGCCGGGTGCATCGGTCGAACCCGCGGTCACGTCTCCGCTCAAACCGCCGCTGCCGGTGACGCCCGAAGGCGGACAAATCGCGCCACCGCCGCCACGCATCGACTTCGGCTCCGACGAGGACTTCCAATTGAAGCAAGCGTTGAATCAGTTGAAGGGCGCGCCGGTCGTGACGTCGACGAGAGCCGTGCAGGCGCAAGCGGCGCAGACCCAGGCCGTACCGACAAAACCCTGATTCGCAAGCAGACCACATACGACGCCCGGCCCTTGCGCCGGGCGTTATTGTTTGTGCGCCACGCTGTTGGTGATTTGCGATGGACGACGCGCAGCTACTTCGCTACAGCCGCCACATTCTCCTGACGGAGCTCGGTCCCGATGCCCAGGACAAGTTCGCCGCGGCGCGCGCGCTCGTCGTAGGCGTCGGCGGTCTCGGCAATCCGGCCGCGCATTTCCTCGCGGCGGCCGGTATCGGCACGCTGACGTTGTGCGATGCCGATCATGTCGATCTCACCAATCTGCAGCGGCAAATCCTGTTCTCGACGCCCGACATCGGCCGCCCGAAAGTCGATGCCGCGGCGGCGCGTCTCGCGGCGATCAATCCCGACATTCACATTGACCGCGTGGGTGTACGTGTCGGCGCCGCGGAGCTTACGCGCCTCGTCGAGCGAGCCGACGTCGTGCTGGACTGCACCGACAACTTCGTCACGCGACATGCGATCAACCGCGCATGTGTCGCTGCGCACAAGCCGCTCGTCTCCGGCGCGGCGCTTCGTTTCGACGGTCAAATCGCCGTATTCGACGTCCGCGAGACTCAAAGTCCGTGCTACCACTGCCTGTTCGGCGAAGGCGACGAAATCGAGGAGACGCGCTGCGCGACGATGGGCGTGTTCGCTCCGCTCGTCGGTATCGTCGGCGCCACGCAAGCCGGTGAGGCGCTGAAGCTGATCGCCGGCATCGGCGCAACGCTTGCCGGACGCTTGCTGATTCTCGATGCGTTGACGATGCAATGGCGCGACGTTCGCGTCCCGCGAGACCTCGCCTGTCCGGTGTGCAGCGCTCGCTAGCTGGCGCAGCCTATTTTGCCACGAGGCGGCGCTCGCACTCCGCTACTTGACCGAGCCGCGCCTTGTCCCGAACGATACGGTCCAGCCCCTCGATCGCGCGGGTTCGTATCGACACGTCGGCCGATTCGAGGCCCATGACCTTCGTCCGCTCGTCGTCGCCGCAACGCGCAAGCATCGTCTGCAATGACGCGCGATTGGCGCGAACGCGTTCCGCCGCGCGTTCATCGATGCTATTGCGCTCGGCGATGCCGGCACCGACGATTCGCGTCATGGCGGCGGTGCTGCGTTCAGCCATCGCAGCGCCGGCTTTGCCGCATGCGGCGCGCCGCGCGTCGGGGACGGCGGCGCTCGCGGAGCACGCGGACGGTACGAGCGCCAGCGCGGGCTCTGCCTGCGCAGCACCGTAGCCGATCCCCAGCGTGGCTTTGGCCGCGCGATCCGCATCGCCCGGAAACGCCATCACATAGTCCCAGAATTCAAGTCCGCCGCGCGACGTGTACTCGTCGAAGCGCGGTTTTGCGGCCGCAAGCTCCAGGTACGCGATCGTGCCATCGTTGTCACCGCGCTTGCTCGCGCGCGCCGCGAGCAACATCGTCGGCAAACCGTTGTCGGCATCGCGCGTCGCCCAATCGGCGAGGCGATCGACCGCGTCACACTCGGGAAGCATCGGCTGCACCGGCTGCAAACACGCCATCGCGAGCGAAGCGAGATAGAGATTCTCCTGAGGCGCGGCAACGCGCGCAGCGGTGTAATTGCGAACTTTCGATGCGATGTCGGTCGTGTCGAACTGACCGGCGATCCAATGCGAGCGCGGATCGTCGGACGACAACACTCGGAGGCGAATCTGCTCGTCGACACGCGCGGCATCGCCAGCCCAGCGCGATGGCGGCGCGGGCTCGGCGTCGGAGAGATGATTCGGCGTTTGTGCGAACGTCGTCGAGCACATCAGCGTCACGAACAATGCCGCGACGCACCGGGCCCGACGTGCGAGAGCGACACTCATCGTCATCCAAACAAAAACTTGCGTTGCAAATCCCAACTCTCCTGCGGCACGCGTTTGAATCCAGTCTTTGCAAAGAGCTGCCAGCGGCCGATGACATACGAGATCAGCACGGCCGCATCCGCGTTGGCATCGCCATGCCAGCCGTTCGCGGCCTGGGCGATTCGCAACGATTGTCGGAGCGTGGCCTCGAGCTTGTCGGTCAGCTGATTGATTCTTGCCTGCAGCCGCTCGTCCTCGTGCACCAGTGCATCGCCGATCAACACGCGCGTCATTCCCGGATTTTTTTCAGCGAATGAAAGCAGCATCACGACGGTCTGCTCCGCCTGCGCAACGCCGTCGTTCGTCTCGCCGCTGATCTTGTTGATGAGCGAAAACAGCGTGGATTCGATGAATTCGATCAGGCCTTCGAACATCTGCGCCTTGCTCGCGAAGTGGCGATAGAGCGCCGCCTCGGAGACGTCGAGACGCGCCGCCAGCGCGGCAGTGGTCACTTTTTCGCAGCGAGGATGCTCGAGCATCGACGCGAGCGTCTGCAGGATTTGCAGTCGCCGTTCGCCGGGTTTCGTCGCCATGTTCGATTGCGAAGGCAGCGAGCCTGCAAACAATTGGCGCTTCGCTACGCGCCGATGCGCGGCGGCGCGCCGTCGGCGCGGATCATCGTGCCCACGCCTTCATTGGTCAGCACTTCGAGCAGCAACGCGTGCTCGACGCGGCCGTCGATCACGTGCGAGCTCTTGACGCCGTTCTTGACGGCTTCGAGCGCCGAGCCGATCTTGGGCAACATGCCGCCGTGAATGGTGCCGTCGGCGAACAGCGCCTCGATTTCGGTGGCGGTCAAGCCGGTCAACAGCTTGCCATTGCGGTCGAGCACGCCGCTCGTGTTGGTCATCAGCACGAGCTTTTCGGCTTTGAGCGTTTCGGCGAGCTTACCGGCAACGAGATCCGCGTTGATGTTGTAGGCCTCGCCTTCCGCGCCCACACCGATCGGCGCAATCACCGGAATGAAATCGCGCGAATCGAGCAGGCTGATGAGCTCCGGGTCGATGCGATCGATTTCGCCGACCAGTCCGATGTCGACCGGCGCTCCGCCGCCATCCGCATTTTTCAACATCAGCTTGCGCGCCCGAATGAACGCGCCGTCCTGTCCGGTGAGGCCGACGGCCTTGCCGCCCTGCTGGTTGATGAGTCCGACGATCTCCTGATTGAGCTCGCCCAGCACCATCTCCACGACGTTCATCACGCGCTCGTCGGTGACGCGCATCCCTTGACGGAATTCGCTTTGGATTCCCATCTTCGCGAGTAGCTCGCCGATCTGCGGCCCACCGCCGTGAACGATCACCGGATTCATGCCGACCAACTTCAACATGACGACGTCGCGCGCGAAACCCGGCTTGAGATGCGCTTCCGTCATCGCATTGCCGCCGTATTTCACGACGATGGTTCGATCGTGAAAGCGCCGTATGTAGGGCAAGGCCTCCGCCAGTATCTGCGCCTTTACGTTCGCGTTGACGGCATCGATCGGCATAGGCGGGAGCTTCAAGGCTTGAACGTCCTTGCTTCCGTACGGGGGGACGCGACGATTGTACCCGAGTGCGGCGCCGTTACGTTGGCGCCCGCATCGCGTTTTCGCGTGCCCCCAACGGATTTTGGTATCGTCTGCCACTATGTCGAGCCCATTGCCCGACGCCGTGCCGCTCCATGAAGTAAAGCGCGCCCTCGTCACCAAACTCCGGCACTACGGCGATGTCCTGCTTGCATCGCCGGTGTATTCGACGTTGAAGCGCGCGGCGCCGCACATCGAAGTCGACGCGCTCGTCTACAGCGATACCGCGCCGATGCTTCAGAACCACCCGGCGATCACGCGTCTGTTCACGATCGATCGCGAATGGAAGCGCCAGGACGCGATGCGGCACTTTGCGAGCGAGTGGGCATTGTTTCGCGCGCTTCGAGCCCGCCATTACGAATTGCTCGTTCATCTGACCGAGCATCCGCGCGGACTCACGTTCGCGCGCCTGTTGCGGCCGCGCTACGCGGTCACGCGCGAGCGCAACGGCGACAGCCTGTTATGGCGACGTCGCTTTACGCATTTCTACAAGACGCCGGCGAAGACGCCGCGCCACACGGTCGAGACGAATCTCGATGCACTGCGACGAATCGGCATTTATCCGTCCCCCTCCGACAAGCGCCTCTTGCTGGTGCCCGGTGCGACTGCGGAAACGAAGATCGCTGCGCTGCTCGCGCGCCACCGCCTCGCCAAAGGCCAATTCGTTCAAGCGCATCCCGGCTCGCGCTGGCTGTTCAAATGTGCGCCGATCGACCGCGTCGCCGCGCTACTCGACCAAATCGTCGACAGTGGCTTGCGTGTCGTGATTACCGGTGCACCCGACGCGCGTGAGCAGGGGATCGCTGCAGAGATCGTCGCCGCCTGCGCGCCGTCGACGCGACCCGCGCTCATCGATCTCGTCGGCATGCTGACACTTCCGGAGCTCGCCGCATTGACGGCGCAGGCGCGCGCCTTCGTGGGCGTCGATTCGGCACCGATGCACATCGCCGCGGCGATGCAGACGCCGACGCTCGCTTTTTTTGGACCTTCGAGCGAGGACATCTGGGGACCCTGGCAGGTGCCGCATCGGATCATCGCGTCGGCCGTCCATCCGTGCCGGCCTTGCAATCTCGACGGCTGCGGCGGCGGCAAGGTCTCCGAATGTCTGACGACCCTCGCGGCCGACGGCGTGCACGCGCGTTTCCTGTCGTTGCTGCGCGATACGATGGATCGCGCATCGTGATGCGTCTCGCCGTTGTCCGCCAACGCTATACCCCCTTCGGCGGCGCCGAGCGCTTCATCGAAAACGCGCTCGAAGCGCTGCTCGAGCGCAACGTCGCGATCACGCTCTACACGCGCGAGTGGCCGCGTACGAACGTGCAGTTGATGGAACCGCAGATCGTCGATCCATTCCATATCGGGCGACTGTGGCGCGACGCCGGCTTCGCGTTCGCCGTATGCCGCAAAATCAAGCGCGCCCAACCCGAGCTCGTGCAATCGCACGAACGCCTGCTCTGCTGCGACGTATTCCGCGCCGGTGACGGCGTGCACGCGGTCTGGCTCGAGGAGCGCGGCAAGGGGCGCGGGGCATTCGCGCGCCTCGCGACGAGGGCAAGCCCTTATCATAACTACGTGCTGCGCAAGGAGCGCGCGTTGTTCGCGAGCTCGTCGCTCGCCGCCGTCATCTGCAATTCGAGCATGGTGCGCGACGAAATCAAGCTCCGCTTCAGCGTTGCAGACGCGAAGCTTCACGTTGTCTACAACGCCGTCGACTCGGACGTTTTCACGCCGGCGCTGCGCGAGCACCGCTCCGCAGTGCGGCAACATCACGGCATTGCCGCCGACGCGCTCGTGTTCTTGTTGGTAGGCTCGGGCTACGAGCGCAAGGGCGTGATGGCCGCAATCGACGCGCTCGCGCTGCTGCCGCCACATGCGCATCTCGTCATCGTCGGACGCGAGAGCAAATTGCGCCCGTACATTCGCCATGCACGCGATCGGGCGGTGCTCTCCCGCCTGACGTTCGCGGGGCCGCAGCAAGATCCGAAGCCGTATTACGGCGCCGCCGACGCATTCGTATTGCCGACGCTCTATGATCCGCTACCCAACGCCGCGCTCGAGGCCATGGCGTGCGCACTGCCGATCGTCACCAGCACCAAGTCCGGCGTTGCGGAGCTGGTCATGGGTGCGGAAGCGGGTTTCGTCTGCGCTGCACGCGACAGCGCCGCGCTCGCCGCCCAGATGCGGACATTGGAAGACGGGGCGACGCGGGAGCGCATGGGCGCCAACGCGCGCAAGGCGGTGTTGCCGCTATCGCCTGCCGCGATGACGCTGCAACTGGTGATGCTGTACAAAGAGCTTCTCGAGGCCAGCGTCGCAAGACGTCGCGCCGCGAAGTCCCGCCGGGTTCCGCCCACGCCGCGGAGCGCTGCAGCCGCCGCACGGAACGCGTCGCGGCCATCGGACGGCGACGCCGACGCATCGTGACGCTGCGCTATACTTTTTCGACGTGTCCACTCGTCTGCCGCGCTTTTTTCCAAGCGTGATCTTCGCCACTGCGGCGTAACGGCCAACCGCCGCCCACATGACGGGCTATCACCTTTACCTTCGCCTGCTGCACTACGTCCGCCCTTATTGGTGGGCGTTCGCGCTGGCGGTGCTCGGCATGGTCGTCGTCGCCGCCGGCGATTTGATCATGGCGATCCTCGTGATCCCGATCGTCCAGACGTTCCAATCGAACGATCCGCTGCGCGCCAAGTGGCTGCCCGTCGCCGTGATCGGCGTCTTCCTGTTTCGCGGAATCGGCTCCTACATATCGGAATACGGGATGGCGTACACCGGCCATCGCGTCGTCTTCGACCTGCGCCGCGAGTTGACCGACAAGCTGCTGAAGTTGCCGACGCCCTACTACGACGTCACGCCCTCCGGCGTCGTGCAATCGAAGCTCACCTTCGACGCCCATCAGCTCGCACAGGCGGCGTCGGGAACGATCACGACGGCGATCCGCAGCACGCTGACGATCGCCGCGAGCTTCGGATGGCTCATGTGGATCAATTGGCGGCTCACGCTGATGACGTTCTTCGTGTTGCCGATTGTCGCGGTCGTGATTCGCTATTTCAGCCGCCGCTTGCGCCGCATCGCGCGCGACGTGCAGTCCCGAACCGGGTCGATGACGCACGTTCTCGAGGAGATGATCGGCGGACATCGGATCGTGCGCGTCTTCGGCGGGGAGGCGTACGAGCGCGGGCGCGCAATCAAAGCCGCGAATTCGCTGCGCAACTCGATGACCAAGCAGTCATCCGCCAGCGCCGCAAGCTCGCCGTTGACGCAGGTGCTCGCAGCGATCGCAGTCGGCGTCATCATTTGGGTCGCGTTGGCGCAGAACCAGACCGGCAAGCTCGACCTCGGCATGTTCGCGTCGTATCTCGTCGCGCTCTTGACCCTGCTCGAGCGATTGAAAGCATTGTCGGGTATCAACGCGGCAATCCAGCGCGGGCTGGCCGGCGCCGAGAGCATCTTCGGGATGCTCGACCGCGACGAGGAACCCGATACCGGGACGGTTGCGCTCGAGCGCGCCCGTGGCGAGGTGCGATTCGACCGCGTGTCGCTGCGCTACGCGACAGCCGAGCGCGAAGCGCTGGTCGATGTCTCGATCCTCGTCCGGCCCGGCGAGACGGTTGCCCTCGTCGGCAGCTCGGGCAGCGGCAAATCGTCGCTGGCCAATCTGATCCCGCGGTTTTACGAGCCCACCGCCGGGCGGTTGTTCATCGACGGCCACGACGTCACGACGCTCACGCTCAAATCGCTCCGCGCGCAGATCGCACTCGTGTCGCAGGATGTCATGTTGTTCGACGATACGGTCGCCGCCAACATCGCCTACGGCGCGATGAGCGGAACACCCATAGATGCGATCGAACGGGCGGCCGCCGCGGCGCACGCGCTCGAGTTCATTCGCGCGATGCCGCAAGGGTTCGACACGCGGGTCGGCGAGCAAGGCGTTCGCTTGTCCGGTGGACAACGGCAACGCATCGCAATCGCGCGGGCGATCTTGAAGGACGCGCCGATCCTGATCCTCGATGAAGCGACATCCGCTCTCGATTCGGAGTCCGAGCGCCAAGTGCAAGCCGCGGTCGACACGCTGATGCAAGGCCGCACGACGCTCGTGATCGCGCATCGTTTGTCGACGATCGAGCATGCGGTGCGCATCGTCGTTCTGGAGCGCGGACGCGTCGTCGAGCAAGGCACGCATGCGGAGTTGATCGATCGCGGGGGCGTTTACGCGCGGCTCCATCGCATCCAGTTCAACGCCGCGACCGCGGTCGCGTGAGTGGCGCAAGCGTGGGAGCTCAATTATCGATCGCGCACACCGAAGCGTCCACTGGATGGGGCGGTCAGGAGATCCGCATTCTCACCGAAGCGGCGGGTTTCATCGCGCGCGGTCATCGCGTCATCGTCTATGCGGCGCACGGCGCGCGCGTTCTCGACGAAGCGCCGCGTTTCGGCGTTCCGGCGGTGGGATTGGCGATCGGACGCAAGCGCCCGAACGGCGTTCGGGCGCTCGTCGCTGCATTCACGCGCCAGCGCGTAGACGTCGTCAATGCGCATAGCTCGACCGACGCCTGGATGGCAGCGCTGGCCTGCGGCTGGTTGAAAATGCGAGGTCGCGAGCATCCCGTTCTCGTCCGCACGCGGCATGTCTCCATCCCCGTGCCCAACGATCCAGGCACGCGCTGGCTGTATCGCCAGGCGACGGCGCGAATCGTCACGACGGGAGACGCGTTGCGCGAGCAATTGATTCGCGACAACGGCATCGATCCGCAACGGATCGATTCCGTGCCGACGGGCATCGATCAGGCCCGCTACGCGACGCGCGATCGCGCAGCCGCACGAAGCGCGCTGGGTCTTCCGCTCGACGTACCGGTGATCGGCATCATCGCAACGCTGCGAAGCTGGAAGGGACATCGCCATCTGCTCGAGGCGCTGCCGTCGATGAAAGCCGGCAATGCGCGCGCCGTGATCGTCGGCGACGGCCCGCAGCGGGCAGCCTTGGAAGCACAGCGCGACGCGCTGGGTCTCGGCGAGCGCGTGATTTTCGCCGGATTGCAGCACGATGTCGCGCCGTGGCTCGCCGCATTCGATGTTTTCGTGCTGCCGTCGTACGCCAACGAAGGCGTTCCGCAGGCGCTCCTGCAAGCGATGGCCGCCCGCGTTCCCTGCGTCACGACGGCGGTCGGCGCGATTCCCGAGATCGCCCGCCACGGCGTGACGGCGCGCATCGTCCGCGCCGAGGACCCGCAAGCGCTCGCGCGGGGGATCGATTCACTTCTCGCAGATCCCACGGAGGCACGCCGTCTCGCCGACAACGCACACGCGTACATCGCGCCCCGGTACGGTCTTGAACCGATGCTCGAACGAATGGAAAAAGTATTCCGCCGCGCGCTTGCGGACAGCGCCCGCACATTGCCGGGACGCGAGCAGCCGGAGGCTGCGCAATGACGCCGCTGTTCGCCGATCTGACGAGCACGGCAATCGTCGCGTTTCACGATGGACACGTCGCCGCCCAGCCGGCGACGGCGCCACTCGGCGCCATCGACGATGGATGGACGTGGTTGGCCGTCAATCATCGCTGCAACGTCGCGCTGTGGGATGAGGAAGACCAGGCGCGGCGAATCGACGTGGGCGCCGATGCGATTGTGGCCAACAAGCGCGCGATCGATCGCTACAACCAGGAGCGCAACGACGCAATCGAGAAGATGGACGAGGCGCTGCTCGCGCGGATCGGTTCCGTTGCGATCGCGCGCGATGCTTGGCACAACTCCGAAACGGCCGGGGCAATGATCGATCGCCTTTCGATTCTGGCGCTGAAAATCTTCCACATGCGCGCACAAACTGTTCGCGTCGATGTGTCGGCCGGCCACATCGAATCGTGCACCGACAAGTTGCGCCGACTCGAAGCGCAGCGCAGCGATCTCATGCGTTGTTTCGATACGCTGCTGTCGCTTGCCGCCGAGGGCCGCGCGTTTTGGCGCGTCTATCGGCAGTTCAAAATGTACAACGCGCCGGAATTGAACCCTTACCTTCACGCTCGAAAGCCGTAGCGACCGCCTTGCGCGCGAGTTCGCATCCGTTGTAGGGATTCTTCTTACGCAACGGTGGCGCGCGCCGCGGCCCTTATAATCCGCCCGCCGCCTTCCCGACGCCGGCAGGCAGTCGACATCCTTCGATGCGTTTCCGTTCGTTATCCCAATCCGGCCCCGCGCTCGAGCTTGCGCTCCTGATCGGCCTCGCGATCGCGCTGCCGATGTTCGAGGGCGTGAAGAACATCCTATGGGGACTTTACGCAATCGCTTGGTACACGAACCGGTTGCGTCACGGTTGGTCATGGCAATCGCTCGGGGGACGGTGGGACGGATGGGACACTATTCTGGCCGCGTTGCTCGTGGGGACGGCTGTCGGCTCGGTGTTCTCCGGCATGCACGCCGATGAATGGCGCGGCTGGCATGACGTCTTTCGCATGACGTCGATCCTGTGGTTCATCAAGCGAAGCGGTTACGGCGACGGCGACTGGTTGCGACTCCACATCGCGCTTCAGATCGGCGTGACGATCGCGACGATCTGGGCATTGATCGCGCTTGCGTGGCCGCATAGCTATGAGGGCATCCAGCTCAATTCAGTCGGGCACGTCAACCAGAGCATCATCTATATCGTCATCTGCTTTGGCGCATTGCTGGCGGCCCTATCCGCGTATTGGGCAACGATGCCGGGCTGGCTTCGCGCGGCGGCGATCGCCGAAGTCGCGCTACTTTTGGTCGCGGTCTTCGTAGCCGCGAGCCGTTCGGCGGCGGCGACCGCCATGATCGGCGCGCTCGCATTCGGCCTCCTGTGGCTCCGTCATTCGCCGCGGCTCATCCTGTGCGTCGTCGTCGTCATTGCGGCCTTCGGTGTCGCGGTCGCGCGCTTCGACACCGACATGAAACGTAAACAGGAGTATGCGAAGGCAAGCGCGTCGCCGGTGCTGAACGAGCGCTCGCCGATCTGGCAGCAGGCGTACATCGCATGGCGCGCCTGTCCGATATTCGGTATCGGTGGCGACAACTTCGGCCGTTTGAGCGTCGAGCAGATCGAGCAATGGGAACGCGCGCGCGGCGCAACCTACGATCCGGCGACGTTCATCGGCACGTCGCACGCGCACAGCCTGTACCTCAACACGCTGGCGACGCGAGGTTTGCTCGGAATCGCCTTGCTCGCGGTCCTGCTGGTCGCATGGGCGACGAGCCTGCTGCACAATCTGCCGCAGACGCGCGATCCGCCGCTCTATTGGCTGAACTGGAGCGGTGCTGCATCGGCGTTCGTGGCGTCGGTTTGCATCGGGCTGTTCAACACAACCCTGCACGACGAGCATGGTTTGCTCGCGTTCATCTTTCTCGGCATGTGGCTCGCTTACCAGCCGCGGGCGACACATTCCGCAGCGCCGGTTGCGCCGATCAAGCCGATCGCCGTCTAACGGCGGCGCGGCGCGCGTAACGGTACCGGCACCGCAGCTTCGGCGGGGATTTCCGCCGGGAACGGCTTGACCGGCGCACCCGCCGGCGGCGCGTACTCGGGCATCCAGGTTTTCAGCCGCGCCCGTACTTCGGCATCGTCGGCCGCGCGATCGCGCTCGCACCATGCGACCATTTGCCCGACGGCATCGCGATTCGCTTCGCGTGCCTGGGCGATTCTGAGCTTCGGATGGGGCGTCCCCTTCGATGCTTCCTCCGAAGCGAGCGGTTCTTCGTAGAGCTTTTCGCCCGGCCGCAAACCGGTGAACACGATCGCGACGCGATCGGGATCCGCCCCGTAGAGCCGAATCAAATCGCGCGCGAGATCGACGATGCGAACCGGCTCGCCCATGTCGAGCACGAGAATTTCGCCGCCCTTGCCCTGCAATCCCGCCTGCAACAGGAGCTGCGTCGCCTCGGAGAGGGACATGAAAAAGCGCGTGATATCGGGATGGGTGACGGTGACGGGGCCGCCGCGCGCGATCTGCTCCTGAAACCTCGGGATGACGCTGCCTGCGCTGCCGAAGACATTGCCGAAGCGCACGAGCACGAATTGCGTGCCGTTGCCTTGCAGACTTTGGCAAACGATTTCCGCGAAGCGCTTCGTCGATCCCATCACCGACGTCGGATTCACGGCCTTGTCGGTCGAAACGAGCACGAATTTCTCGACCTTCGCAGCGGCGGCAGCGCGCGCGAGCACCCAGGTGCCGTACGCATTGTTGCGCACCGCCTGCCACGCGTTGGTTACCTCCATCAGCGGAACGTGCTTGTAGGCGGCCGCATGAAAGATGACGTCCGGCTTTTCGCGCGCGAGCACGTCGTCGACCAGCGCCTCGTGCTTGATGTCGCCGACGATCGGTGACATCGGCAATTGCGGGAACGCGTCGGCGAGTGCCATCTGGATCTCGTAGAGGGCGGCCTCCGAGATATCGAACAACACGAGCCGCGCGGGACGAAAGCGCGCGATCTGCCGGGCGAGCTCGGCGCCGATCGAGCCGCCGGCGCCGGTGACCATCACGACGCGATTGCCGAGCCATTCGGCGAGCCCCGCGTTATCGAGCTTCACCGGATCGCGTCCGAGGAGATCGTCCGCTTCGACGTTGCGAAGCATCGTCAACGGGAAGCGTCCCGAGATCAACTCTTCATACGAGGGAACGGTGAGCGCTTCGACGCCTGCCGCCGCGCAGCGCTCGGCGACGCGGCGGCGCACGGCGTGGTTGGTCGACGGCAGCGCGATGATCACCTTGCGTACGCCGTAGCGCCGCGTCCAGAACGGCAATTCGGCGGTCGGACCCAGCACGCTCACGTTGCGCAACAAACGTCCGCGCTTCGCGGGATCGTCGTCGAGCAAGCCGACGACGCGCCATTGCCGGCTCCGCGCCATCTCTTCGGTGAGACGCGCACCGGCTTCGCCGGCGCCGATGATCAATACCGGCTCACCGAGCGCGGCGAGCGGGCTATAGAGTCGATGTTCTTTCCATATCCGATAGGCAAAGCGAGACCCGGCCATCACGAAGATCAGCACGATCGGATAGAGCACGAGCACGCTGCGCGGCACGACGGTCTGCAATTGCAGCATCACGAGCACGAGCGGAATGAGGACTGCGCCCAGCGCCGCGGCCAGCACGATCCGTTGCAGATCGAGGATGCTCGCGAAGCGCCACAATCCGCGATACAGGCCCATCGCCAAGAAGATCGTGGCCTGCAGCGGCAGAATCCAGACGAGCGTGTACCACGCGTCGCCGACGTAAGGATCGTGGACGTCGAGATTGAAGCGCAGCCAGAAGATCGCCATCCAGGCGAGCGCCGCGGCGCAAATGTCATGGATGAAGGCGAGCGACGCGCGCCAGTTGAAGGCGAAAGTCATGGGGAATGGGTAAGGCTTTTGCGCCAATGATAATCAATCGCCGCGAACACGATGAAGCATACAACGCACGATAGCCCCAAGGCGATCAATCCCCCAGCCGGCGCGGCGTAAAGGCACCCAAGTGCGGCGACGGAGGTTCCGGCCATCAACACCGCGTAGAGCGACAGCGTCCCGCTGTGCCCGGCTCCCAATCGATTCAGCCGCTGGTAATAGTGATCGCGATGCGCGGTCGACAGCCGCTCGCCGCGGACGACCCTGCGCACGAGCGTGGCCGTTGCGTCGGCGATGAAGGGCATGAACACGAGCACGGGAAACCAGGCCGGCCACAGGCCGGTCAATGATCCGGCGATTCCAAAGCTCGCGGCGAGAAAACCCAATGGAATGGATCCGACATCGCCGAGAAACATGGTGGCGCGCGGTCGATTCACGACCAGGAACGGCAACGTTGCCGCCGCGAGCGCGAAATACGGTATCGCCGTATCCCCTGCAGCCAACGCCGCGACGCCGTAGGTGGCGAACCCCATCAGCGTCATCGTCGCACAAAGACCGTCGCTGCCGTCCATGAAGTTATAAAGATTGCTGGCCCATGCGATCACCAGCGCGCACGACGCGATCGCCATTGCCGTGCCCACCGAGCTTGTGTCGTTGGACAGCGCTTGTGCAAAGAGCCCGAGCGCAACCCACACCGCGGCGACGACATGCGTGAATAGCCGGATGCCGACTGCGAGACCCCGAATATCGTCCGCCGCCGATATGCATGCGATCAACAACCAAGGCAGCAACCAGCCGGCGAGACTTCCGGGAAACGCCGGCGGAAACCAGAGCGCCACGGGCAGAAAGCCGGCCCAGATCGCGTACCCGCCCGCCCGCGGGACCGAACGTATGTGCATCGAGCGCTGATTCGGCGCGTCTTGCGGCAACCGCGCGGTCAGACGCGCAAGCACGACGATCGCGCAGGCGCTGACGCCGAACGCCACACCAATCGCCGCAACGGCCGCGCCGCTCATTGGAATTCTGTGTGAACCGCGGCGTCGCGTAGCCCGCGCATTCGATGCGTGCAATTAGCGCGCGTTAGCGAACAGTCAACGGGCGCTCCCATGCCTCTTGCGCCCGAAGTAAACAGCGGGAAAAAACCCATTCTCGCCTTTTGCGGAATAAGGACGTCCTCGAGAAGCGCTTTATCATTCTGTTTCATGTAGTTGCGGCTCAAACTTCGCGCAGGTTCCGGAACGTTTTCGACGATGAATCCCCAACGTGCGACGCGTCCCGATGTTGTTTCGACACAACAGCGCCCGAACGACCAACATTCGGTCCGCGTGTCGGCTTGCCAATGCTTTCCTCGCTTTGGCACAATGAGTCGCAACTTCTCGAGTGCG
>DASXPO010000037.1:0-1955 GCA_036493535.1 Casimicrobiaceae bacterium | reverse complement strand
TCGATGTCCGCGGAAAAGATCGTCGAAGAGGTCACCGAGTCAGGATTGCGCGGGCGCGGCGGCGCGGGTTTTCCCGCAGGGATCAAATGGCGCACCACGCAACAGGCCTCCGCGCGGCAGAAATATGTCGTCTGCAACGCTGACGAGGGCGACTCCGGCACTTTCTCCGACCGCATGATCATGGAAGGCGACCCGTTCGTCCTTATCGAAGGCATGACGATCGCCGCCGTGTGCGCGGGCGCAACCCAGGGCTACATCTACTTGCGCTCGGAGTACCCGCACGCGCTGCGCACGCTGAACGAGGCGATTGACGCGGCCTATCGGCGCGGCTACCTGGGCGACAAAATCGCCGGCAGCGCGCATACTTTCAATCTCGAAGTGCGGCTCGGCGCCGGCGCCTACATCTGTGGCGAGGAGACCGCGATGCTCGAGAGCCTCGAGGGCAAGCGTGGAATGGTGCGCTACAAACCGCCGGTGCCCGCGATCTCGGGGCTGTTCGGACAGCCGACGATCGTGAACAACGTCGTTTCGCTCGCCACCGTGCCGGTGATCCTCGAGCGCGGTGCAGCCTTCTATAAAGACTTCGGGATGGGCCGCTCGCGCGGCACGCTGCCGATACAGCTCGCCGGCAACGTCAAGCATCCGGGACTGGTGGAGAAGGCCTTCGGCGTCACCCTGCGCGACCTGGTGGAAGACTATGGCGGCGGCACTTGGAGCGGGCGTCCGCTGCGGGCCGTCCAGGTCGGCGGGCCGTTAGGCGCTTATTTCCCCCCGAGTATGCTCGACCTGCCGATGGATTACGAGGCGTTCGCCGCGAAGAAGGGGATCGTCGGCCACGGCGGAATCGTGGTCTTCGACGACACGGTCGACCTCGCGCGCCAGGCGCGATGGGCGTTCGAGTTCTGCGCGATCGAGTCGTGCGGCAAATGCACGCCGTGCCGAATCGGATCGACGCGCGGCGCTGAAGTCATAGACCGGATCTCGCAAAGCATGCGCACGGGCGACCGGGAGACTGCGATGGGGTTGCTGCGCGACCTTTGCGATACAATGACCTACGGATCGCTGTGCGCACTCGGTGGTTTGACGCCGCTGCCGGTGATGAGTGCGCTGCGCCATTTTCCCGAAGACTTTGGCCTCTCCCGGAGCGACGTGGCATGGACGGTCTGAACGCGATAAACTTAATCAACTGGTTGAAGTTGCCCGACGCGCAGAAATTGGACTCTCCCGGCTCGCCGGATTTGCCGAGCCGCAGCGCAACCGCATCGCGAGGAGACTGAGCCGTGCTATCGAAAACCGATCGCGACTTCGGAACGCCGCCAAAGACTTCCGCCAAGCTGGTTACGCTGGAAGTCGACGGCCGCGAAGTCACGGTGCCCGAGGGAACTTCGGTGCTGCGCGCGGCGGCGCTCGCCGAGGTCGCGATTCCCAGGCTCTGCGCGACCGACTCGCTCGAGCCATTCGGCTCGTGTCGCCTTTGTCTCGTCCAGGTCGAAGGGCGCAACGGCTATCCGGCGTCGTGCACCACGCCCGTGGAGTCCGGGATGAAGGTGCGCACGAAGTCCGAGATGCTGCAGCGGCTGCGGCGCGGCGTGATGGAACTCTACATGTCGGATCATCCGGCGGATCGAACCTCATGCGCCGGCAATGGCAACTGCGAATTACACGCCATGTCCGACGCGGTGGGGCTGGGCGAGATTCGCTACGGCTTCGAGGGCAAGAATCATCTGAGCGCCGAGCGTGACGCTTCCAATCCGTACTTCGCCTTCGATCCCACGCGATGCATCGTGTGCTCGCGATGCGTGCGCGCGTGCGAGGAGGTGCAGGGCACTTTCGCGCTGACGATCGACGGCCGCGGCTTCAATTCGGTCGTCTCACCGAGCCAGCATCAGCCGTTCTTCGAGTCCGAATGCGTTTCGTGCGGCGCCTGCGTGCAAGCCTGCCCGACCGACGCGCTG
>DASXPO010000036.1:0-27900 GCA_036493535.1 Casimicrobiaceae bacterium | reverse complement strand
GTCGCGCATAGGGATGGTCGATCCGCAAAGTGTCGAACGTGTAGCTCTGCGCGAATGCAGCGCCCGCACCGAGCGAAAATGCGACCGCCAAAGCCGATGCGGGGATGGACCGCGTTTGCATCGCGCGATTCTACGCCGGCTTCCGCATTGGACGCGTCGCGGAGCCGCCCGCGCAGCCGTTGACATGGATCGCCGCAACCGGTTAGATTGGTCAGACCACCAGACCAGAAGCGCCGGCGGCGAATCAAGCCCGAGGCGACGAGGCCAACACGAAGGAGGATTCCCATGCATGCGTTCGTTCGCGCGTCTTTGCGCGTCATCGCGTCCGCCGCGGCCGCGCTGGCGCTGGTCGCACATGCTCAACAGCCGATCACGCTCCACGGCGCCGTCCAGTTCAACGACGATCACGCGTTCACCAAGGCACTCGTCCGTTTCGAGGAGCTCGTGAAAAAATATTACGGCAAGCCGGTCAACTTCGTTCTGCACAAGAACAGCGAGCTCGGCCTGGAGAAAGATTACTTCGCGTACATGAATCAGGGTATCTCGGTCGACTACGGAATCGTGTCGCCGGCGCACATGTCCACCTTCTCGAAGGCCGCGCCGTTCATCGACGCGCCGTTCCTGTTCCGCGATCTCGAGCACTGGAACAAGGTGCTCGACGCCGACACGCTGAAGCCCGTCGCCGACGAAGTATCCGCCAAAGCCGACGTCATGCTGATCGGCTTCGCCGGCGGCGGCACGCGCAACATTTTCGCCAATAAGCCGGTGCACAACATGGCGGAGCTCAAAGGCCTGAAGGTGCGCGTACAAGGCGCGCCGATCTGGAGCAAGACCTTCGCGGCCATCGGCATGTCGCCGACGGTGATCGCGTACGACGAGATCTACAACGCGATCCAGAACGGCGTGATCCAGGCCGGCGAGAACGAAGCAGCGGGCGTCGAAGCGATGAAATTCTATGAAGTCGGACCGAACATCAACATGACGCAGCACGCGATCACGATCCGGCCGATCTGCTTCTCCGGGAAGACGTTCAAGAAGCTGCCGCCCGAGCTCCAGGCGGCGATCGTCAAGGCCGGTAAGGAGGCGGGCGTTTATGGCCGCCAAGTGGAATCGAGCCAGGACGCCGCGAAGCTCGAAGCGATGGAAAAGGCCGGCAAGCTGAAGCGCATCACGTTCGCCGACCGCGCGGCAATGAAAAAAGCGGCCGATCCGGTGATGGCGGAATACGCGAAGGAAATCGGCGCCGACGCGATCTACGCCAAGATCAACTCGATGTAGCTCTCAAGACGGATCCGGCGGGAGTCTCCTTCCGCCGGTCTTTTTTTGCCTCGTGGAGCGCGAATGACTCGATTCATCGAGAGCTACTACCGGCTGCTCGATTGGCTGCTCGCCGCGAGCGTCGGTGTGCTCGTCGTCCCGGTGACGATCCAGATCGTTTCGCGCTTCACCGATTGGTTTCCGCACTACATCTGGACCGAGGAGATGGCGCGCTTTCTCTTCATCTGGATGGTGATGCTGGGCGCGATGGTCGGCATTCGCGACGGCTCGCATTTCGATGTCGACGTGTGGCCCGAGATGAAGCCGCGTCCCAACGCCGTGCTGCGAATCATCTCGAACGTTTTCGTTCTTTTGTTCGCGCTCGTCTTCATCTGGTACGGCATCCGCTTCGTTCAATTCGGCTGGAACCAAAGCTCCGAGTTGGCCGAGATGCCGATGACCTACATCTTCATCGCTTGGCCGCTTGCCGGAATTACGTGGCTCCTGTTTCTCGGCCCGCGTTTTCGCGCCGACCTGCGCGTCATCTTCAACCGATGACTGGCGTCGCGCTCACGCCGGGCAATGCAGCGCTCATGTTGTTCGGCACGTTCTTCGTGCTGATGCTGCTGCGTGTGCCGATCGCCTTCGCCTTGGGGCTCGCCTCACTGCCGGTGCTTTTCCTCGAGCCGCGCCTGTCGCCATTGGTGGTGTTCAACACGACGTTCAAGGCGTACAACTCGTTCATCTTGCTTGCCGTGCCGTTTTTTCTGCTGACGGCGAATCTGATGAACGTCGGCGGCATCACCGACCGGCTGGTGCGTTTGTCGCGCACGATGGTCGGCAACTTTCCCGGCGCGCTCGCGCAGATCAATGTCCTCCTCTCCGTGTTCTTCGCCGGCATCTCCGGCTCGTCGACGGCCGACGCCGCGAGTCAAGGCAAGATCTTCATCGAGGCACAGGTCAAGGAGGGCTACGACCTTTCGTTTTCGATCGCGATCACCGCAGTGTCGGCGGTTCTCGCCGTCATCATTCCGCCATCGATCTTGATGATCGTCTGGGGCGGCGTGCTGTCGGTGTCGATCGGCGCGCTCTACCTCGCCGGCGTGATTCCCGGCCTGTTGCTCGGCCTTGCGCAGATGGGCACCGTGCACGTCTACGCCAAGCTTCGCAACTATCCGGTCTATCCGCGCGCGACGCTCAAGGAATTCTTCATGGCGGCGATCGTCGCGATACCGGCGCTGTTCACGCCGTTCATCGTCGTCGGCGGAATCCTGCTCGGTTGGTTTACCGCGACGGAATCCGCGGCCATCGCTGTCCTCTACGCCGCCGTGCTGTCGATTTTCTTCTATCGCGAGATGAACCGACACCATTTGTGGACGGCGCTGCTCGAGACCGGCAAGCTCTCGGCCATCGCGCTGTTTTGCGTCGGCACCGCGTCGGTATTCGGCTGGCTGCTCGCGTACTTCCAGATTCCCAAAGCGCTGCTCGAAAACGTGACGTCGTGGGGGCTCGGCTTGGTCGGTGTCGGCTTCTTCGTCGCC
Organism: Casimicrobiaceae bacterium; assembly: GCA_036493535.1. Classification (GTDB taxonomy): domain Bacteria; phylum Pseudomonadota; class Gammaproteobacteria; order Burkholderiales; family Casimicrobiaceae; genus VBCG01. The sequence goes on along the minus strand of DASXPO010000036.1, from coordinate 25,102 downwards.
ATCGTGTTTCTGATCGTTGGCTGTTTCCTGGACGCGATCCCCGCGATCATCATCGTCGGCACGACGCTGCAGCCCCTGGCGGCGTCGGTCAACATGCACCCGGTATCGTTCGCGATCATCGGCATCGTCGCCCTTGCCTTCGGGTTGGTCACGCCGCCCTACGGCTTGTGCCTGATGATCTCGTGCGCGATCGCAAAAGTGCGGCTGCGTTTCGCGCTCAAGGACACCGTGATCATGTTGGTGCCGATGTTGCTGGTGCTCGCGATGCTCATCGTCTGGCCCGACATCGCGCTGATCCTGCCGAAGCTCGTCCGGCCGGAGTTCCTGAAGTAGCCCGGCCAGCGGGCGTATCATGGTCGCGAAAAGTTATGGAGTGTCCTCCATGCTGCACTTGAAGCCATTGTCCAAGGGCTTCGGGCTGGAAGCTTCGGGCATCGATCTCTCGGAGCCGCTGTCGGATGAAAGCTTTGTCGAGATCGAGGATGCGTTCTTCGACGGGCAAGTTCTCTCGATTCCGCATCAGCGATTGAGGCCGGCGGAGTTCGTCGCATTCGCGCGCCGTTTCGGTCCGCCGGAGCCGCACGTGATCGACCAGTTTCACCATCCCGACGATCGCAACATTCTGATCCTGTCGAACGTCGTGATCGACGGCGAGCCGCAAGGACTCGCCGATGCCGGGACCTATTTCCACACCGACTACTCGTACCTCGACGTGCCGGCGCGCGCGACGATGCTCTATTCGATCGAGGTGCCCGAGGTCGGCGGCGATACGCTGTTCGCGAATCAGTACGCCGCGTACGACGATTTGCCGGCGGCGATGAAACGCAAGGTCGAATCACTCGTCGCAGTCCATCACTACGGCAATCGGCACGTCGGCGAGGGCGAGGCGCGCACGGCAGCTTCGATGCTCACCGACGAGCAGAAGGCCAAGATGCCGCTGATCACCCATCCGATCGTGCGCCGTCATCCCGTCACCGGACGTAAGGCGCTGTACGCGGTGTCGGGAAGCTCGTATGGGATCGTCGGGATGCCTGAGGGCGAGGCCGTCGCGCTGTTGGACGATCTGGCCGCGCATGCAACCCAAAAAAAATATTTGCTGCAGTACGAGTATGGGGTTGGCGACGTCGTGATTTGGGACAACGCATCGCTGTTGCATTCGGCGATGCTCACCGATCCGGATTCGGCGCGGACGCTTTGGCGGATCACGGTGAAAGAGCCGGCTGCGCTCGGCCGCGCCGAAGGCATCCTCGCGCCCACATTCATCCGCCGGCCGACATAACGAATTCGCCGCAAGCGCGGTCGCGCTGAACATGTCCGAACGACACGTTCCGTTTACGTTGCGCTCGAAGCTGCCCGCGACCGGCACGACGATATTCACCGTCATGTCGGCGCTTGCCGTCGAGCACGGCGCCGTCAATCTCGGCCAGGGCTTTCCCGACTATGCGATCGACCCGGAGTTGATCGAATTGGTCGGCGTCGCGATGCGCGCCGGCCACAATCAGTATCCGCTGATGGCCGGCGTCATGAAGCTTCGCGAGGCGATCGCGGCCAAGGCGCTGCGCCTCTATGGACGCGCCTACGATGCCGAGCGCGAAGTCACCGTGACGACCGGCGCGACGCAGGCGATCTACACGGCGATCCAGGCGCTCGCGCACGCCGGAGACGAAGTCATCGTCTTCGAGCCGGCATACGACAGCTACATTCCATCGGTTCGTCTCGCCGGCGCCAAACCGGTCGCGCTCCCGTTGACCGTGCCCGACTATCGAATCGATTGGCCGTCCGTGGCGCGCGCGATCACGCCGCGCACGCGCGTCATCCTGATCAACACGCCGAACAACCCGGGCACGAGCGTGTTGACCGCCGACGATCGCAACATGCTTGCCACACTCGTCCGCGGAAAACCCATCGTCGTCGTCAGCGACGAGGTCTACGAGCACATGGTCTTCGACGGTGCCAAGCACCAAAGCATCGCGGGCCACGCCGGGCTCGCCGACCAAAGCGTCGTCATCGGATCGTTCGGCAAGACGTTCCACGCGACCGGCTGGAAAGTCGGCTATGCGCTCGCGCCGCGCGAGATCACCGATGAATTGCGGCGCGTCCACCAGTTCATCGTCTTCACCGTCAACAGCGCGGTCCAGCATGCGTTGGCGGCGTTCCTCGACAAACCGGAGCGCTACGAATCGCTGCCCGCTTTTTTTACCGCGAAGCGCGACAAACTGCGCGCGATCCTGGCCGCCACGCCGCTCACCGTCTTGCCTTGTGGGGGCAGCTACTTTCAGCTTGCGCGTTACGATCGAATCAGCGAAGAGCCGGCACGCGCATTTGCCGAACGCTTGATCCGCGAGATCGGTGTCGCAACGATTCCGTTATCGGCGTTCTACCAGGACGGCACCGATCACCGCGTCATTCGCTTCTGCTTTGCGAAACGGGACGAGACATTGGATGCGGCCGGCGAGCGACTGGCCAAGCTGCGGGCCTGAAGGCCTCGTCGAAGGATTGCACAGCAACTGAACGTCGCGGCTACGAAGCGCATGCATTTGCACCATTACGAGGCGATGCCACATCGGCGTGCCATCCACTGGCCCTTCTCGGAGGGGCGGTGGCACAGGCAGTGCTTGACGCTATGAGCCCGGTGCATAATCGACGGCCTCCACCGCACCTTTTCCGGAGTCGCCATGCAGTTGACGCCACGCGAGTTCGACAAGCTGCTGATCTACATGATGGCCGAGGTCGCGCAAAAGCGACTCGCGCAGGGAATCAAGCTCAACTACCCGGAAGCGGTTTCGATGATCTCGGCCAGGGCGCTCGATGGCGCGCGCGCCGGCCAGACCATCGACCAGGTCACGAAGGCAGCGCGTAGCGTGCTGACCAAGAACGATGTCATGGAGGGCGTCGCCGACCTCGTGCAAATGGTTCAGGTCGAAGCGGTGTTCACCGACGGCAGTCGACTCGTCACCGTCCACACGCCGATTCAGTAACGATCGCGTGCAATGAGCACAAAAAGCCAATCGGGCGATATGAAAAACGATGAATCTTCACCGCCGGTTGCCGCCGTTGGCGGTTACGTTCTCGACAGCGCGCCGATCGTCATCAACGCCGACAAGCCGACCCGAATGCTCAAGGTCCGCAACACGGGCGACCGACCCATTCAGGTCGGATCGCATTTCCATTTTTTCGAGGTGAATCGCGCTCTAATGTTCGATCGCACTGCCGCGCTCGGCATGCATCTCGACATTCCGTCGTCGACGGCCATTCGCTTCGAGCCGGGCGACGAGCGGACGGTGAACCTCGTGCCGTTTGGCGGCAGAAGACGCGTGTACGGATTCAACAATCTCGTCGACGGCGCGATGGAAAGCCCATCGGCCAAAGCGGCGGCGATCGCGCGCATGCGCAAGCGCGGCTTCGAGCCGAAATGATCGCGCCGCAAATCTAACGCCCGCAACGACATCATGGCGCAAATTTCCCGGCGCGAGCACGCGAGTCTCTTCGGCCCCACGACCGGCGACCGGATCCGTTTGGGTGACACCGATTTGTACATCGAGATCGAAAAAGACTTGCGTACTTTTGGCGACGAGATCGTCTTCGGCGGCGGCAAATCGATCCGCGAAGGGATGGGCTTCGACAATACGCTGACGAGCCGCGACGGCGCGCCCGACCTCGTCATCACGAATGTCACGATCGTCGACGCGATTCTCGGTGTCATCAAGGCGGATATCGGCATCAAAAACGGAATGATCTGCGGCATCGGCAAGTCGGGTAATCCGAATACGATGGACGGCGTCACGCCCTCGCTCGCGCTCGGCAATGCCACCGATGTGCTGTCGGGGGAGCATTGCATCCTGACGGCCGGCGGCATCGACACGCACATTCATTTCGTCTCGCCCCAGCAAATCTATGCCGGCCTTTCGAATGGCGTGACGACGTTTATCGGCGGCGGCATCGGACCGACCGACGGCACGAACGCGACAACCGTGACCTCGGGACCGTGGAACATCGAGATGATGCTGCGCGCATCCGAATCGCTGCCCGCGAACGTCGGATTTCTCGGCAAAGGCCACGCGCACGGATCGGCGCCGCTGATCGAGCAGGTCGAGGCCGGCGCGATCGGCTTCAAATGTCACGAAGATTGGGGAACGACGCCGGCGGTGATCCGCTCGGCGCTCGCAGTCGCCGACGACCTGGACGTGCAGGTGTCGATTCACACCGATACGCTGAACGAGTCGGGCTTCGTCGAGGATACGATCGCGGCGTTCGAGGGTCGCGCCATTCATACATTCCACACCGAAGGCTCCGGCGGCGGACATTCGCCCGACATCATCAAAGTGGCGGCGGAGCCGAACGTCCTGCCGAGCTCCACCAATCCGACGCTTCCTTACGGCATCAACACGCAGGCCGAGCTCTTCGACATGATCATGGTCTGCCACAACCTGAATCCATCCGTCGCATCGGACGTCGCCTTCGCGGAAAGTCGCGTGCGCGCGGAGACGATTGCCGCCGAGAACGTGCTGCACGACCTGGGCGTGATCTCGATGTTCTCGAGCGATTCGCAGGCGATGGGACGCGCCGGCGAAAATTGGCTTCGCGCAATCCAAACCGCCGACGCGATGAAAAAGGGTCGCGGCAAATTGCCGCAGGATTCGGCGCGCAACGACAATTTTCGCGTGCTTCGTTACGTCGCCAAGATCACGATCAATCCGGCGATCACGCAGGGCATTGCCCACGTGCTGGGATCGATCGAGGTCGGCAAGCTCGCCGATCTCGTGCTGTGGGATCCGAAATTTTTCGGCGCGAAGCCGAAAGCGATCATCAAAGGCGGCCTGATCAACTGGTCGCTGATGGGCGATCCCAATGCGTCGCTGCCGACGCCGCAGCCGGTCTACTACCGGCCGATGTTCGGCGCGTACGGCAGCGCGCTGCCGAAAACCTGCATCACCTTCGTCTCGCAAGCCGCGCATTCGCGCGGCATCAAGGAGACGCTGGAGCTCGGGCGTCAGGTGATGCCGGTGATCGGAACGCGCAAGCTGGGAAAACGCGACATGGTGCGCAATTCCGCGACGCCGCGAATCGACGTCAATCCGGAGACGTTCGCGGTGCGCGTCGATGGCGTTCATGCCACCGTCGCGCCCGCGAAACGTATTGCGCTAAATCAGCTTTACTTCTTCAGCTAAGGCATCCGATCCCGACTAATGGTTGACCAGGACCTGCATGAAATTGTCCTGGGCTGAGATGCTCATGATGCGGATCGTCGTGCCGGTCTTGGGCACGTTCACGCCCGACCAGCCCAAGTGGCCGATCGCTGCGTTGGGCGGCACCCAATAGTTCTGCGTGTCGTCGAACAAAGCGTTGGCCGGCAGAGGTCCATAGCACTGCTCGACGCTGTTGGCGTGCAGGCAGACGCGGTCGACCGGATCCAATCCGAACGTGGAATCATAGGATTGGATTCGCGGCCTCCATACCTTGCCGTTGTCCGGGCGTAGCAGCAAGTTTGGATGCGCATCGACGGGTAGATAAAGTCCGCCGCAGCGTCCGCTCAAACAATAGTCGCCGACGTTGTTGTCCGGGAACGAAGTGTCGTAATACCAGACGAGCAAACCGTCCTGATACGGAAAATGCTCGACCCAGTTCTGCAGGTTCGCGTTGTCGAGGAAGCCGAAGTTGTAGGGCCCCGTCCGCAGTCCGTCGTCGTAGCCGCGGTAATTGCGGTATTCGGCGAAGTAGGCGTTGAAGAAGTCCTTCGATACGCTGCCAGTCGTGCGAGTGAAGCCGGCATAGGCCCAACCCGGATCGGTTTCCGCGCCGTCGGCGGCAAGCCCGGTGATAGTGATGGCATCGAGCTGGAATCCGGTGCCAACCGTTGCACCGTCGGTCCAATAGCGCCAGCCCAACGAGACCGTTTGCCCCGCGTACGCCGACAAGTTGGCGGTGAGGTCAACCCAATTACCGCCGCTCGAACCGGTGATCCCATTGCCGAAGTTCTGCCCGTTCGGACTCGTGCTGGTCGAGCGATTGGTCACGACGCCCGTCCCGTTGACGGTGAGGTATGCGTAATCCCAGTCAAGCTCGATGTCGTACTTCACTTTCGCGCTGAGCGTGACGGTTCCGGCGGGCAACGTGACCTGGCGCGTCATCTTGTTGTCCAGGTTGTTGCCGGAACCGGAGAAATACATGTACGACCCATCGTACGGCGTGCCGATACTCGTGACGACATTCTTGTCGGGCAACAGCACAACCAATTGCTGTGCCTGCTTGGTGTTGGCCGACGCCGGTCCGAGCTTCACCGAAGCGGGTTGCTTGTAACCGACTACCTGGTAATTCGACCAATCGAGGAAGATCTTTTCATAGGCGCTCATCGGAATCGGCTTGCTGCCAATGCCGTCTGCCGGCAAGCCGGTGCTGCCGTACGAGCCGCTCGAATACAGCGTCCAGAACCCGGTGGAGTTCTCGGCGCCGCCGGTGTTGCCGCTCGTGTCATACAAATCGGGCAAACCGAGGTCATGACCGAATTCGTGCGAAAACACGCCGATGCCGCCGTTCTCGGGTTCCACCGTGTAGTCGCCGATCCAATAATCGCTGTCGCCGATCCGGATACCGCCGAGCTGCGCGCCTGGCGGTCCGTCGAAGCCTATATTGTTGTAGAACGCGTACCAACGATGGCTCCAGATCGCATCGCTGCCCTGCGCGCCGCCGCCCGTCTCCTCGCCTTCGCCGGCGTGCACGATCTGGAAGTGGTCGATGTAGTGGTCCGGTTCGTTGAAATTGCCGTTCCCGTTGGCGTCGTAACGATCCCAGACGTCGAACTGCGACAGGTAAGCATTGATCTCGGCCTTGGTCTTACCGGCCGCGATCTGTGCGTTGTACCAGGCGTTCGCGGCATCGCGTACGAACAGCCACGTGCGCGCGCACACGATGTCACCGCAATAATCGGCGCCATAGTTCGCTTCGTTGAAAGGTACCTGTACCCAATCAGCTACGTCACCTTTGACCGTGTATCGGTTCGATGATTGTTCGATGTAGAAATTGCGCATCGAAATCGCGCCGGGGGCCTCGGAAAACAGCAGCTTCTCGAAATACGCTTTGTTGAAGTCGGGCGCCCAGATCGTCGCGTTGTCGACCGCGCGGTCGGGCTGCGGAATCTGATTGCGCACCGGACCCGGCGTTCCGCCGTAAGTCGGATTGATTTGGGTTCCGAACTGACCGAGGATCGTGAAAATCTTGTCCTCGCCCTGCCGGGCAAGCTCGACATACTGTCCCTTGGCAACCTCAACGACCTTGTTGGCGCCTTGCGCCTGCGATTTCCCCGTCAAAAGCTTTTGCAGTCCCTGTTGGTGGAGATCGAATTGCTTCTTGCCCAGCGGGTGCTCAACGTTGTCCCGGCCCTTGCTCTTCGCATGTGGATCGGAACCCGGTGCGAGGTCCTGTGCGCATACCGTCGTAATAAAAGCGGTGAAAGTCGCCACTGCTACAAATCCACGGAATGCAAAACCCGTGGCGCGCCGGGTGGCCGGCGCGGCCTTGAATATCCTGATCATTGAATCCCCCAGTTTGGATCAATACGTTTCCCGAAATTCCGGGTGCGGCGCGACGATGTCACAGCAAACAGAGCCGGTCAAGTGCAGCGGGAACCTGCGTTGTGCGCCACAGTTTTGCCGACACGCTAGAATCAAGCGCTTGCACTTTTTTATTGAGGAGCTGGACGCGTGATTCTCGTGGAAACCGTGCTCGGCAATGTCGCGGATGCCGAATGGCAAAGGCGAGCCCCCGGCGCGCACCTTGACACCCTCGCGCTCGACCATTGGGAAGCGCAAAAAAATCGCCTCCGCAAGCGCACAGCGGCGGGGACCGAGATCGCGATCTCGCTCGACCGCGGCGCGTTTTTGCGCGACGGCGACATTCTGTTGTGGAACGAGGAGACGCGCACGGCCATCGTCGCGCGCATCACGTTGCGCGATGTGATGGTGATCCATATCGACGCATCGACGAACGGCGCAACGGAGTTCCTGTTGCGGACCTGCGTGGAGCTCGGCCACGCGCTCGGGAATCAACATTGGCCGGCGCTCGTGAAAGGCGCGCGCGTCTTCGTGCCGCTTACCGTCGATCGTAACGTGATGGCTTCGGTCATGGACACGCACCGTTTCGAGCATGTCCGCTACGAGTTCGTGCCGGGTGCTGCAATCATTCCCTATCTCGCGCCCCATGAATCGCGGCGGCTGTTCGGCGGCGCCGAAGGTCCGGTCCATTCGCATGTCTACGAGCATGTCGAATCGCGCGCGCATGTGCCGATCGTGAAGTAAGGAACATCGTGAAGAAAATTACGCGGATCGGCATCGGAGGTCCGGTGGGCTCGGGCAAAACGGCGATCGTCGAAGCGATCACGCCGCTGCTGCTCGATATCGGCATCAAGGTGCTGATCATCACCAACGACGTGGTGACGACGGAAGACGCGAAGCACGTCCAGCGGACGCTGAAGGGCATTCTCATCGAGGAACGCATTCTCGGCGTCGAGACCGGCGCCTGTCCGCATACGGCCGTGCGCGAGGATCCAAGCATGAATCTCGCCGCCGTCGAGGACATGGAGGCGCGGTTTCCCGATACCGACGTCGTGCTGATCGAAAGCGGCGGAGACAACCTGACCCTGACGTTTTCACCCGCGCTGGTCGATTTCTTCATCTATGTCATCGACGTCGCGGCCGGCGACAAGATCCCGCGCAAGAACGGTCCCGGCATTACGCAATCGGACATTCTCGTCATCAACAAAATCGATCTCGCCCCGTACGTGGGCGCGAGTCTCGATGTGATGGGGCACGATTCGAAGCTGATGCGCGGCGACAAGCCGTTCCTGTTCACCAACTGCCGCACCGGCGAGGGAATCCCGCAACTCATCGAGGTCATTCGGCGCGATCTGCTCTTCGATCTCTAACCGCGCGTCACGTTCAACTCCGCCTGAGTAGAGCGGGCGCATGATGGTATGCTGCGCCGCAACATGGCCGTGCGATTTGAAAAGCCGGAGCGGCCGCATCGTCTGCCCGCGCGGACGGCGCGTGTCGTTCCCGCGCAAGGTCCAAAACACGAGCGCACGATTCTCGTGCTGCAGGGTGGCGGCGCGCTCGGCGCGTATCAGGCCGGCGTCTATGAGGCGTTGCACGAGGCCCGCATTGCTCCCGATTGGGTGACCGGTGTTTCGATCGGCGCGATCAACGCCGCGCTGATCGTGGGCAATCGCCCGGAAAACCGAATCACACGATTGCGCGAGTTCTGGGACCGCGTCTCATCCGGCGTTCCGCTTGCCGTGCCCGCGCCGCTCGACTGGCTCCGAGTGCTTTTCAATCGCTGGAGCGCGAGCGCCAGCATGGCGTTCGGTGTTCCCGGCTTTTTCTCGCCGCGCTTTCCGTCACCGTTGTTCGCGCCGCCCGGACAGATCGGGGCGCTGTCGCTCTACGACACCTCGCCGCTGCTCGATACGTTGCGTGATCTGGTCGACTTCGACGTAATCAACGCGCGTGACGTTCGGATCAGCGTCGGCGCCGTCGACGTGCGCAAAGGCAATTCGGTCTATTTCGACACCAATGAACCGAAGCTCGCCTTCGGTCCGGAACACGTGATGGCGAGCGGCGCGCTGCCGCCCGGTCTGCCGCCGGTCGCCGTCAGCGGCATCGAGTACTGGGATGGGGGCCTCGTGTCGAACACGCCGCTGTGGTACGTGTTGGACGAGTGCCAGCAAATGAGCGCGCTGGTCATTCAAATCGATCTCTTCAGCGCGCGAGGCCAGATGCCGCGCGATCTGGACGAGGTGCTCGAGCGCGCCAAGGACATCCAATACTCGAGCAAGACGCGCTTCAACACGAGCCGCGCAAAAGAAGAGGAGGCGCTGCGGCAGGCGCTGCAAAGCGTCATCGCCAAGCTGCCGGCGCGACTGCGCAGCGACAAGGATGTTCAAATCCTTCAGGAGCGCGCGCGGCATCGGCACATCTCGATCGTGCATCTGATCAATCGTCATTCGGAGTTCGCGACCGAGTCGAAGGACTACGAATTCTCGCGCGGCACGATTCGCGCGTTGTGGGCAGCCGGCCGCGATGACATGCGGCGCACGCTGGCGAGTCCCGACTGGGCCAAGGCGTGCAGTGCGAGTCGCGGGATGCGGACGTTCGATTTGGCGCAGTAGAACACCCGGTGCCACGAAAGGGCTCGACGATGAAAATCGACGATGTGCGTAAACGCGCGTATGCGATCCACTCACCAATCCCGCGTATCCGCCGGGTCCGTATCGGTTCTTCGACGCGAATTTTTTATCGTCACCTATCGCGCCGAACTTCCTTCTGAAGGCGCCTTATGCCGCCGCCAAGCACGCGTTGATCGGCCTCGCGAAGACGATCGCGAAAGAGCCGAAGACGTTGCCGAAATCGCGCTCCTGTTTGCAGCGTTTTCCGAGCAACGCGCTCACCGGACATCAATCACCGGTCGTGAGCCACGGCGGGTTCATGCAGTAGCGATATTCATCCCGACGCGAGCGCGGCTAAAATCGGCACATCGAACGCGCGCTCGCAAAGCCATACCACCGCGAGCGTCGCAATCGCCCCAGACCCGCCGTAGACGAGAAGGCGCCGATACGTCCAGGTATGCCGGAGTGCATACGCGCAAGGCAGGAACGCGCAGACGATCGCAAGCTGCCCCATCTCGACGCCGACGTTGAATCCGAAGAGGGATAGCGCGAGCGAACCGGCAGGCAGGCCGAGGTCGCGCAACGCCCCCGCGAATCCAAAGCCGTGCAGGAGTCCGAATCCGAACGCCGCGATCCAGCGCCCCTGGGCGACGACGGGAAAGAGATTGTTCATGGCGGCCAGCACGACGGACAAGGCGATCGCCGATTCGGCCCAGCGCGACGGCAGTGAGACGATGCCAAGGACGGCAAGCGAGAGGGTGATCGAGTGCGCGATCGTGAACGCGGTGACGATTTTCGCGACGTCGAAGAAAGCCGCGCGGAACGACGCCGCTGCGCGCCATTGACCATCGCGCCGAACGAGAACGGCGGGGAGCAAGAGCGACAACAGAAACAGAATGTGGTCGAACCCGAGCCAGATATGCCAGACGCCTTCATCCAGGTAGGCGGCGAACTGCGACCATGCGCTGGTTGCCTCACCGCCCACGTTAAGCGTCGGGTTGTCCACGCTGAACACGATGCTCGTGCTGCGTCCATGCTCGATCAGATTGAGCAATCCGCGATGCTGGGGGTCAACGTCGAATAAGAGCCGATAATCGATGGCGAGCGTCGGAGCCGACTGCGGACATCGGCCGGCGAGCATCAGAACCGCATAAGCACCGTCGGTATGCATGTCGACTGCGTGCGCGTTCACTGTCAACGGACAAATAGCGCCCGCCGAAACGACTCGCAATCGCTCCAACGCATAGGCGGCGATTTCGGCGTGCTTGCCGCGAACTTCGCCCCAGGTGATCTCGCCGTCACCGTTCGCGTCAAGCGCGAGCGCGTTGTCGAGGTCGCGCAGTGCAATATCCCAACGAAGCGACAGCGCCGAACCGTCGCGCTCCAACGTCAGGTAGGCATCGCTCGGCTTGTGGGCCGATGCAGGCAATGCGGCGAACGCAAAGATAATTGCGGCGAGGATTCGAATCATCGCGGCTCCTCGCCCGCCGCGCGCGCCGCCTCGACCAAAACGCGTAGATCGGCGGGCTCGCGTTGTACGTTCCAGTTTGCACGCGCCAATGCCAGGGCGCCGGTCGCATCGTTCTCGATGGCGAGTCGGAAACGCGCTTCCTCGCGCCGATGCAATGAATCGCCGCGCGCTCGCGCCGCATCGAATCGCGCCGCAAGGTCGGTTTTGTGACGCTCGAAAGCGACGCGCTTTTCCGGGAGCGCCTGCTCGGCCAACGCAAGGCGAAGGAGCAGCGAGTCGTTTTTTGTCTCGTCGCGCACGAGCGCCAGCGCATCGCGCGGGCGGTCTTGATCGAGGAGGAAATCGGCGTAAGCGGCGCGCAAATAGGCATCGCGGGAATCGATGGCCAGCGCCGCACGAAAATGCGCCTCCGCCGCGGCAGCGTTTCCCTGGCGCGTTGCGATTTCACCCGCGAGCGTCTCGCCCCATTCGCGAATGCTCGGCGCTTCGCCGGAACGTTCCAGCGCGCGGGTCAAATTGCGGTACGCTTCCTCGGCGTTGCTCGACTGGCTCGCCGGTGCCGCGTCGCACACCGCAACGGCAAGAGGCGATGCGATTGCGGAGAGCACGCCGCAATCTACTCGCGCCTTGTCGTACTGTCCGGTCACCGTCAGTACCGTTGCACGGGTCAAGCGCGCTTGCGGATCGCCGGGTGCGACTGCTAGCAGTCGATCGAGGTCGGCGAGCGCGCCGGTAAAATCGTGCTGACTCTGCTTCAGTGTTGCTCGAAGGAGCAGCGCCTGCATCGGGGGATCGTCGGATTTCCACCAGGGTGCAAGCGCCGCCTGCGCCTGGCCCAAAAAACGTGGGTCGCCCGTGGTCCGCGCCGCCTCGATCGAACGCTTTGCCACCGGCGCCGCGATATCGAGATTCTGTGGATTGACGCGCAGTGCGGCGCGCATCCGTTTCAAGACTTTGAGCGTGGGGTCGGTTTGCTCGGGCAGGCGCTCGAGAACGACCGCATCATCGTCGGGCACATAGGGCGCGGCCTGTGGCGTTCCCGTGCACAGGAACGCCACACATGCGATGTAAACCACCCGCCGCATGGCTATTTGCGCGACGCTTTCGCGCTGATCGCGTTGTCGTCGTTCGGCGAGCCCCTGAGCGGCGCCCTCAAGTACGGAAACTCGTTCGCGAAAAACACCGAGCTGATATACGCGCCGTCCGTGTACTTGAGCGACCCGGCGGGCGCATTGGCGGGTACGCAGCCGCCGATGTTCAGCGTGCACAAAACGCCCATCGCGACGCGCAACTCGATGTCGACGACATCGTCGCCCGGCCGGCGACCGTTGGGAAATCCCGCATTGTCGCCACCCAGCACGCCGAGGCGATTCTGCGCAGCGCCGGCTGCCGGCGCGATCGACGTGTTGAGACGCACCATCTCCGACGCGACGACGTTCGCCGGCTGATTCAAACCGGAGACGCCGGTCAAAAACGCGGCGACCAAATCGGTGCGCGGGAAATTCGTCGGCGCCTTGACCCCGGCGGCACCGAACAGCGCTTCGAGCAATGTCGGCAGCGTCGGATTGGTGACGTAGTCGACGAACTGTCCGTCGTCCTTTGGCTCGCTTGCGTTGAACTTGTTCTTGTCCTTGAGGCCGATGAACAGCTCGTTCACAAGCGGCATGCCGAGGCGCGACACTTGCACCAAGCTGCCGGACTGTGTCGTCGGATCGAGTCCTGTGGTGGGGGCCGCCGTCACGACGCGCGACGCAGGGATGCTGGCCGTCGTCCAACCGCCGATGATCGGATTCGATCCATTGGTGAGGCACGCGATCGGCACTTCGAGGACGATTGAGGTGACGTTGTCGTCGGACAACGAATCGACCGTCGCGAACTCCGCGAGCGGATTCAGCTCGACGGCCGGATATTTGATGTTGACAAGATCGAACGTCTCGCCCAGGTTGACAACGAACGGATCCTTGCGCTGGCCGACGAAGACGCGGCCGTTGCCGGAGCAGCCCGGAATCGCAATGTCGAAGATGTGCTTGTTCGCGTATGCAATGTAATTCTTGATCGTCTTCTGCCCGATATAGTCGACCGGCTTGTCGAAACTGGCACCGCCGGTCGCCGTGTTGACGATCGACTGCTTGAGCCCGGTGCGCCGGTTGCCGCGTATGACGTCGACCGTGTATTTCTCATGTGTATTGAGCGCCCGCGAATCCGGCGTGCTCACGTCGCCCGACGCGTTTTGTACCAGCGGAATCGATATCTGCTTGCCGCCGACGCTCAGCTTGTTGTCGTCGAGCGTGTTCTGGAACCTGAAGGAAAACGTGATGTTCTCGTCGGCGCCCCCGTCGTTGGCGACGTGAATCTCGTAGAGCGCGTTCGGATCGAGCTTGAAGAAGTTCGGTCCGCCGTAGGTGCTTTGGATCGGGATGTAATTCGCGACCAGCGTCACGTAGGCGTCGCGACCCGGCTCGTAGCTCCGGAACATGTAGAAATCGGTGGCATCGGTCTGCGGTTGGGTCGCGATGAATGGCGCCTCACGGTGGCTCGAAGCGTCGGCGGGCGCGGTCCAAGGCGCGGCGATCGCCGCCAGCATGACGGCGGCCGCCAATGCGCGGCGGGCCCGCAGTCGAATCGGTAATTGCGCGAACATGGAAAGACCTCCCTCGGTCGGTATGGAACCAGCCGTCTGGAGCCGCCGGGAATCCGGGGCCCGCGCGTCGGCTGTGCGGCGATATACGACCCGCCCCCGATTTCGGATGCAGCCCGATCGATGCTTCGCGCCGAGTCCGCATTAAGTGGCCGTTAAGGCGCCGGCGGCTAGAATCCGGCGAGGCAACCAGGGGAATGCCGGATTGCGGGCCGGCAAAAAAAGCGATGCGCATCCTAGTCGTCGAGGACGACGCAATGATCGGCAAGGCGTTGCAGCAGGCGCTGCAGCAGGATGGCTACGCCGTCGATTGGGTCAGCGACGGGCAGGCCGGCCGCCTCGCGATCGACATGGCAAGTGACGCCTATGCCCTCGTTCTTCTCGATCTCGGCTTGCCGAAAAAGAGCGGGCTTGATCTGTTGAAGGAGATTCGGCGCGCCGGCAACAAGGTGCGCGTGTTGGTCCTGACCGCGCGCGACGCCGTCGCGGATCGTGTCGCAGGCCTGGATGCCGGCGGTGACGATTATCTGACCAAGCCGTTCAGCGTGGACGAGCTGCTGGCGCGCATGCGCGCGCTGCTGCGCCGAGACGTCGCGCGCGAAGACAACGTGCTGCGCCATCGGACGCTCGCGCTCGACACCGCGGCACGCACACTGATGCACAGTGGCAAGCCGGTCGAGCTCTCGGGCCGCGAATTCGCCGTCCTGGCGGCGCTGCTCGAGCGCCCGGGTGCGGCGCTATCGAAAGCGCAGCTCGAAGAGCGCATTTATCGCTGGGGCGAGGAAGTGGAAAGCAACGCCGTCGAAGTCCACATTCATCATCTGCGCAAAAAGCTCGGCGCCGACACGATCCGGACGATTCGCGGCGTCGGCTACGTTCTTGCATAGCGCAATCTTTGATCGATGAAATCGATTCGGCGCGCGTTGCTCTTCTCGCTGCTTGCCGGTCTTGCAGCGGTCGGCATCCTCGCGAGTGCCGCGACTTACGTCGCCGCGCGCCACCAAATCGGCGAGCTCCTCGACCTGCAATTGAAGCAGCTCGCCAACTCCACCCGCATCGACGATCTGTTGCGCGGGCGTCAGCCGGGATTCGATTCGCATGCGACGCCGAACGGAGAAGGCGTGACCGAGCTCGTGACGCAAATCTGGGACCGCGACGGGGTCCTCGTCTATTGGTCGCGACCCGGTCTCGGCCTGCCGGTGCCGGTGACACCCGGTTATGCGACCGTACATGTGGATCGCCGCGATTGGCGCGTTTACACGCTCGTGCAAGGCACCCACGCGCTCCAGGTCGCGCAAGCCGAGGACGAGCGCGAAGCGATCGCGACCAAGACGGCGCTGCGCACGCTCTTTCCGTTCATCGTGTTGATTCCGGTGTTCGGATTGATGATCTGGTACGCGGTCGGGCGCGGTCTACGCCCGCTCTTCGCGATGTCGCAGGCGGTCGCCAAGCGTCAACCCGACGCGTTGGCGCCGCTCTCCGAGCGCAATCTGCCGCAGGAGCTGCAGCCGCTCGCGGGCAGCCTCAATGCGCTGCTCGAGCGACTCGATTCGGCGCTCGGGGCGCAACGCCGGTTCACCGCCGACGCCGCGCATGAGCTCCGCACGCCGCTCGCGGCGCTGAAGCTCCAGCTCGACGTCGCACGGCGCGCGAACGACCAGACGGCACGCGTCGCGGCATACGACGATCTGAACGCGGGCGTCGAGCGTGCTTCGCACTTGGTCGATCAATTGTTGACGCTCGCTCGAATCGAGCCCGAAGCGCTGGCGACGCGTGCCGTCGACTGCGATCTCGCGGCGATTGCGAAAGAAGCGATCGTCGCGCGCGGTGCATTGGCGGCGGAAAAACGCATCGATTTGGGTCTGGCGCGGGAAGCCCGGGTGGGCGTTCGCGGCGATCCCACCGCTCTCGCGATCCTGCTCTCCAATCTTCTCGACAACGCATTGCGCTACACGCCGGCGGGGGGAAAGATCGACGTCGCCGTCGACGCCGACGATGGACGCGCCCTGCTGACCGTCGTCGACAACGGTCCCGGCATTGCCCCGGAGGAGCGCGAGCGCGTGTTCGATCGCTTTTTTCGCAGTGCCGACAATCGGGAGCTCGGAAGCGGCCTTGGGCTCTCCATCGTCAAACGGATTGCCGATGCGCATCACGCGGCGATCGAGCTCGGGACGCCCGAGCATGGCAGCGGCCTCGTCGTCACGGTGCGGTTTCCGGCACCGGCCGAAGTAGAAGCGGTCTAAAGGGCAGCTTCCAAAGGTACCGCGCCGGCCGGCTGGAGTGACGGCGGTTTAAGGGTCCGTTAAGCAACACTCCCTATATTGCTATGCGTCTGCCCGAGGCTTTCGGGCGCCAATTTTCGAGGAGTGGCACGATGCAATTCTCCAAAGTCACCTATGCGCTCGCCGCCGCCGGCATCGGTGCCGTACTGGCGACGGGCTACATGAAATTCGACGGGACCCCGTTCGCGGATGCCCGCGCCGCCGCCACCGCACCGGTCGTCGTCGCGTCGACCGCCGCGTCGCGCCTACCCGACTTCACCGCGCTCGCCGAGAAGGCCGGCAGCTCGGTCGTCAATATCAGCGTCACGGGTAAGACGAGGGTCGCGGGCTTCGATCCCAACGATCTCGACGAAGACAATCCGCTGGGCGAGTTCTTCAAGCGCTTCGGCGGCAAGAACGGCGTTCCGCAAATGCCGCGATCGGTTCCCTCGCAAGGATTGGGTTCCGGCTTCATCGTCAGTCCGGATGGCTACATCGTCACCAACGCCCATGTTGTCGACGGCGCGACCGAAGTGACGGTCAAGCTGACCGATCGCCGCGAATTCACTGCCAAGGTTGTCGGCGCCGATCCGCGCACCGACATCGCTTTGATCAAGATCGACGCGAAGAATCTCCCCGCGCTCGACCTGTCCGCACCACCGGGTGTGAAACAAGGCGAATGGGTCGTCGCCATCGGTTCGCCGTTCGGATTCGAGAACAGCATTTCGGCCGGCATCGTGAGCGGTGTGCATCGTGCACTGCCGGGCGGCCAGATGACGCCGTTCATTCAAACCGACGTCGCCGTCAATCCCGGCAACTCGGGTGGACCCCTGCTCAATTCGGCGGGCCAGGTCGTCGGCGTGAACTCGCAGATCTACAGTCGTTCCGGCGGTTTCATGGGTCTTTCATTCGCAATTCCGGCGGACGTTGCGGCGAAAGTAGCCGATCAGTTGAAGATGCACGGCAAGGTGAGTCACGGACGTCTCGGCGTCGGGATCCAGCAGCTGAATCAATCGCTCGCCCAGAGCTTCGGCTTGCCTGACACGAACGGTGCGCTGGTTGGAACCGTCGAGAAAAACAGCGCCGCGGAAAAGGCGGGCATCAACACCGGCGACGTCATTCGCAAGATCGACGGTGTCGCGATGATCGACAGCACCGACGTCACGAGCCGCATCGGGAATACGGCCCCGGGCACGAAGCTCGCAATCGAGGTGTGGCGCGACGGGAAACCGATGAACGTGATCGCGACGATCGGCACGTTCGACGATGAAAAGGTCGCGAAGAGCGATTCGAGCTCGCAGGACAAAGGCAAGCTCGGGCTTGCGCTTCGTCCGCTGACACCCGACGAAAAGAAGGAAGTCGGCCATGGCGGGCTCGTCGTCGAGAACGTGACCGGACCCGCTGAGCGTGCCGGCATCCAGGCGGGCGACCTGATCGTCGGCGTCGGAACGCAGAAGATCGCGACGGTGGAGGAGCTCAAGAAGCACGTCGACAACGCCGGCAAGAGCATTGCGCTCTTGATCGAGCGTGACGGCCGGCAGATCTTCGTGCCCGTGCGATTGTCGTAATAGCCGTCTACGCGCGGGACTTCAGGACTCCAAAGCCTGATCATCGCCAACAGCAGCGTGTAGGCAACGCGGCCGCAGGGAAGCCTGCGGCCGTTTTGTTTTGCGCCATTGCTTCGGCGTCAAAGCTTCGACGACGCGCTCGAGCTGCTGCAATCGAGCCGCGGCCCGAAATGCCGACGAAACGCAGCGCCCGGGCGATTCGTTGCCACATCTCTATGAAGGCCATTTTCTTGCCGACGACGCCGATGATCCGCGGATTGTCGCGATGCGCGACAATCTATGTAGCAAAATCGTGCGGACGGTTTGCCTGATTGGCGAGCGCTTCGAAGCAGAAGGGTCCCGGAGCGAAGCGGCCGATCTCTACACGCGCGGTCTCGAATTGGAAACCTCGCCGGAGAACTCTACCGGCGGTTGATCGTGACGTATCAGAAGCAAGGTCAGGTCGCTGCCGCGTGCGAAGTCTATCGACGCTGCCGCCAGATGCTCTCCGTGGTCCTCGGAGTCAAACCGTCGGAAGGCACTGAGATGCTGTATCGATCGCTCAAAGCGAATTGAACGCGACCGCGGCGGAATAGCAAGGCACGGATCGCTGTTTCACCGTCTGCAAACGATTGCGGTTTGCAACCCACGCGTCCCGTCGCGCGTGTAAATGCTGCAAAGACATTCGCTGGGACATGGCCATCGCTCCCACCGATTCTGCCGAACCGTCATCTTCTCCGGAGGAGGTCTAATCATGCGCAAGCATTACCGGCGCGCGATTTTCGCCGCGTTGATCGGGGCCGCGGTGCTGTCAGCAACGAGCGTCGCGGCGCTCGCCGCGGGCTACGTGGAAGCCGATCTCGTCGTCAATCAACAAGTCAACGGCGTTCCGACATTGACCGATTCCAACGGGATCGTTCACGTCGCGAAATTTTTCGATCCGCACCTGCTGAATCCGTGGGGAGTGGGCGAATCGGCGACGTCACCGTTCTGGATCTCCGAGAATGGGGCGGGATTGTCGAGGCTCTTCAACACAGACGGCTCCCCGCGTCCGACGCCGATCGTATCCATCCCCGCTCCGGGAGCGCCGTTAGGGAATGATGGAGCGCCGACGGGCCTCGTCTTCAACATCGCAGGCGGTGCAACCGGCGTTTTCAAGGTTTCCGGGGTGAACAGCGCCGGCGCCCCGGCCAGCGCGGCGGCCACGTTTCTCTTTTCAAGCGAAGATGGCACGATTCTGGGTTGGAATCCGGGCGTGAATCCCGCGGGTTTCGATCCTGCGAAAGCCGGGATGTACGCAATCCAAGCCTATCCGCCGGCCGGCGCCGCGTCGGATGCCATATACAAAGGCCTCGCAATCGCCAAGGACGCCAGCGGTACGCCCTACCTTTACGCGACCAACTTCCATGCCGGAACCGTGGATGTGTTCGACGGCACGTTCGCGCCGGTCCATTTTTCGCCGACGGCGTTCGTCGATCCTAAACTGCCGAAAGGCTACGCGCCGTTCAACGTCGTGCCCATCAATGGGAACCTGGTGGTGACGTATGCGGTTCAAGACAAAGACGCTGAGGACGACGTCGCCGGGATGGGTCACGGCATCGTCGACGTGTACGACTTGCATGGGATGCTGCTCCAGCGCTTCGCGCAGCACGGACAGCTCAACTCGCCATGGGGCGTTACGCTGGCTCCGACGTCGTTCGGCGACCTCGCCGGCGCGCTGCTGATCGGCAACTTTGGCAATGGTCACATCAACGCGTTCAATCCCGTCACAGGCGAGTTCATCGACAAGCTGAGGAATGACCACGGGCAGGCGATCGCGATCGATGGACTGTGGACCGTCATGTTCGGCAATGGCGGCAGCGGCGGCAGGACCGACACGCTTTACTTCACCGCGGGTCCGAACGAGGAAGCCGACGGCATATTCGGGAGCATTTCGCCGAGCCCGTGACAGACGGCAAGCACCGGCGCACTTAATCGACGACGGCCGCGGGAAATCGCGGCCGATTCGTTTGGGTTCACGTCTCAATTAACGATTAGCTGGACATTAGCTGGTATGTAAGGTGAGTCAACCGGCGATGGCGAGCAAACGCGCGACGATGCCTTCGGCCTGCTGCCGATAACCCCCGCCGAACAAGTTGAGATGATTGAGAACGTGATAAAGGTTGTAAACCTCGCGGCGGATTTCGTAATCCCGCTCGAGCGGCCACGCGTCGTTGTAGGCGGCGTAAAAGTCGGGACCGAAACCGCCGAAGAGCTCGGTCATGGCAATGTCGGCTTCGCGGTCGCCGGCATAGACGGCCGGATCGAAAACGACGGGCTCGCCGCCGGCGAGCGCCGCCGCATTGCCGGCCCACAAGTCGCCGTGCAGCAGCGAAGGTTCCGGCCCGTGGTTTCGTAACAGCGTCGGCAACTTGACTAGCAGATGGTCGCCGTCACGCGCGATTCGCCCGCCCGCTCCGTGTCGACCCGCCAGCGTGAGTTGGGGCGCCAACCGTTGCTCGCGAAAGAAAACACACCAATCGTCAGTCCATTGATTGTGCTGCGGCGTTCCACCGATCCAGTTGTCGCGTGTCCAACCGTAACGCTCCCCGCCAGGACCGCGCAGCGGCGTTGAGCGGTGTAGCGCCGCGAGCGCTCTACCGAACGCGGCATCATCGCGCGCAGCGCCGATGTCCAGCCATTCAAGAACCAGAATCGACGTATCGCTGCTCGCGAGCCGTGCGACGACTGTCGGCACGCGAATCGCCTTTGTCGAGCCTAACGCAACGAGTCCGTCGGCTTCGGCCTCGAGCGTCGATCCGTATCGACCGCTTGCCGACTTCACGAAATAGCGCGCGGAATCGGCGCGCAGCGAATAACCTCGGCCCCAGCCGCTGTGTCCGACGCCGGCCCACTGCGCATGCTCCACGCCGAGCGACTGCTCGACCATCGATTGCCACGGCGCGGCGGTCAATGGCGAAGCGCTTCGATGCCGCTCGCGATGCCGTCGAGCGTGAGCGGAAACATTCGCGGACCGAGTGCGTGAAGAATCAGTTGGGTCGAGCGGGTGTACTCCCAGCCGCGCACCGGTTCGGGATTCCACCAGATCGCCTTGCGAAAATGCGTGAAGATCCGCGCGAGCCATGCAAGCCCCGGCTCGTCGTTCATGTATTCGATGCTGCCGCCCGACTGCGTCAATTCGTACGGGCTCATTGCCGCGTCGCCGACGAAGATGACGCGCCAATCCGGCCCGTAGGTTCGCACCAGCTCAAGGGTTCCGATGCGCTCGTTGCGCCGGCGCGAATTGTCGCGCCACACGTGGTCGTACACGCAGTTGTGGAAATAAAAGTATTCGAGATGGCGAAACTCCGACTTCGCGGCCGAGAATAATTCCTCGCAGACGCGGACATGCGGATCCATCGAGCCGCCCACGTCGAGAAATAGCAGCACCTTGACGCGATTGCGCCGCTCGGGTTGCAAGCGCAAGTCGAGCCATCCGGCGTTTCTAGCCGTGCCTTCGATCGTGCCGTCGAGATCGAGCTCCTCGGGCACGCCTTCGCGCGCAAAGCGACGCAGCCGGCGCAGCGCGACCTTGATGTTGCGCGTATTGAGCTCGACGTCGCCATCGAGATTGCGAAAGCTGCGCTCATCCCAGACCTTGACGGCGTTCCGTCCGCCGCCGCCATCCTGGCCGACGCGAATGCCTTCGGGGTTGTAACCGTACGCGCCGAACGGGCTCGTGCCGCCGGTGCCGATCCATTTCCTGCCGCCGGCATGGCGTTTGCGCTGTTCTTCCAGGCGCTGCTTGAACGTCTCGAGCAATTGGTCGAGACCGCCGAGGGACTCGATCAGCTTCTTGTCCTCGTCGGAGAGATGGCGAAGGAATTC
The DNA here is from genome assembly GCA_036493535.1 of Casimicrobiaceae bacterium. Lineage (GTDB taxonomy): Bacteria > Pseudomonadota > Gammaproteobacteria > Burkholderiales > Casimicrobiaceae > VBCG01. The sequence continues at coordinate 3,162 of DASXPO010000036.1, read as the reverse complement.
CTTGCGCAGCCACTCTTCGGGTATTTCCGCGCGGATGTCGAAGACGGCGTCGATCCCCTTGAAGTAGTTGCCGAACGCGAGGTCGAAGCGGTCGAAATGCTGCTCATCCTTGACGAGACATATGCGAGACAGCGCATAGAAGTCGTCGAGCGAGAGCGAGACGACGCGCTCGTCGAGCGCTTCGAGCAACGTCAGGAATTCCCGCGTCGAAACCGGCAGCTTGAACGCCTTGAGGTGGAGAAAGAAGTCGACCAGCATGATGCTTTGCAGCCGTCGTTGGCGGTTTTCCGCGACGGCTAATCGTCGCTGTGCTTCATCATCCACCACGAGGCGACGCCGATCACGATCGCGACGGCGGCCAGGAACAACCAGAAGAAGGCAAATCCGCGCGCGTCGACGCGTGTCGCATCGTCCGCCATCGCGTCGAGCGATGAGAAACCGGAGAACGCATAGCCCAAGCAGAACACGGCAAAGATCGCCGAGCCCCATAGCGAGAACTGGGCCGAGAACTTCATTGTGAAGCGACCCGCGGCTGCTCGAGGAGCCACTGCAGATTTCTTTTCACGGCCGGCCATTCGCCGTCGATGATGCTGAACACGACAGTGTCGCGTTTACTGCCGTCGGGAAGCATCAGGTGATTACGCAACACGCCGTCCTGCTTTGCGCCCAGGCGCAAAATCGCTTCCCGCGAGCGATGGTTGAACCAATGCGTCCGAAATTCGACGGCGATGCAGCGCAGCGCCTCGAAGGCGTGAGTCAGCAAGAGCACCTTGCATTCGGTGTTGATGGCCGTGCGCTGCGCGCGTTTGGCGTACCACGTGTGGCCGATCTCGAGGCGTCGATTGACCGGGTCGACGTTGAAATAACGCGTTGACCCGACGATCTGGCCGTTGGATCGGTCCCGGACGATAAACGGCATGGCACCTTGCCGTTCGCGCAGGTCGAGCGCGATGTCCAACCATTCGGACGTCTTGTCGGGCGCGGGAACGGACGTATACCAAAGTCTCCACAATTCGCCGTCCGCCGCGGCCTTCTTGACCGCCGCCTCGTGCTCGCGCGCAAGCGGCTCGAGTATTGCGTATCTGCCGGTCAAAATGACCGGCTCAATGAATCGAGACGACCCTCCGGCGCTCATCGTCCCGCTCGCGCCATGAAGACGACGCGCTCGAACAGATGAACGTCTTGCTCGTTCTTGAGCAGCGCGCCATGCAGCGGCGGGATGAACGCCTTGCGATCGGCACTCTTGAGCGCCTCGGGCGGAATGTCTTCGGCCAGCAAAAGTTTGAGCCAATCCAGGAGCTCGGAGGTCGACGGCTTCTTCTTGAGACCCGGCACCTCCCGCAGGTTGAAGAACGCTTCGAGCGCTTCCTGCAGCAACGCTTTCTTGAGCCCGGGAAAATGGACGTCGACGATCTGCGTCATCGTGTCGCGGTCCGGAAACTTGATGTAGTGGAAGAAGCAGCGGCGCAGGAAAGCGTCCGGTAATTCCTTCTCGTTGTTGGACGTGATGACGACCAGCGGCCGGTGCAGCGCGACGATCGTCCGCTGCGTTTCATAGACGTAGAACTCCATCCGATCGAGCTCGCGGAGCAAGTCGTTCGGGAATTCGATGTCGGCCTTGTCGATTTCGTCGATCAGGACCACCGCAGGCGTCGGACTTTCGAACGCTTCCCACAGAACGCCCCGCTTTATGTAGTTCGCGATGTCGCCGACGCGGCCGTCACCGAGTTGCGAATCGCGCAATCGCGACACGGCGTCGTACTCGTAAAGGCCCTGTTGCGCCTTCGTCGTCGATTTGATGTGCCATTGGAAGAGCGGTCGGCCGAGCGCATTGGCCACCGTTTCGGCGAGCAGCGTCTTGCCGGTGCCGGGCTCGCCTTTGACGAGCAGCGGCCGCTCGAGCGTGAGCGCCGCATTGACCGCAAGCTTCAGGTCGTCGGTGGCGACGTAGGATTCGGAGCCTTCGAAGCGCATGGCGGAGAACCAGGGAATTGGCCGATTATAGACAGCCGATGCCGTGGCCATCGAACTCGGGGCAGGCGGCGCGATCAAATAAGCGCCCGTCGCGAGGATTCGAAGGAGGCCATCATGGCGACATCCGCGGCGGCGCTCGCTCCGCTTTCCGACGCCGATCAGCGTCGGCAATTGCGGCGCGCGATCATTGCCAGCACGGTCGGCACGACGATCGAGTGGTACGACTTTTTTCTCTACAGCACCGTCACCGGCCTGGTCTTCGCCAAGCTGTTTTTCCCGAACTCGGATCCGCTGACCGGCACGCTGCAGGCGTTCGCCATTTACGCGGTCGGATTCGTCGCACGGCCGATCGGGGCGGCGATCTTCGGTCACTACGGCGATCGGATCGGACGCAAATCGACGCTGATCGCCACGCTGCTGGTGATGGGTCTCGCGACGTTCGCGGTCGCTTTCGTGCCCACCTACGCATCGATCGGCATTTGGGGCGCGATTCTGTTGACGCTCCTGCGGTTCATCCAGGGCATCGGCGTCGGCGGCGAGTGGGGCGGCTCGGTGCTGTTGTCGATGGAGTGGACGCGAACCAATGCGCATCGAGGCTTCGTCGCGTCGTGGCCGCAATTCGGCGTTCCGGCAGGTCTGTTTCTGGCCAACCTGGCTGTGCTGGCGTTCAGCCAGATGTCGGGCGATCAATTTCTGTCGTGGGGATGGCGCATTCCGTTCTTCCTGAGCATCGTCCTCGTCGCCGTCGGGCTCTACATCCGGCTCAATATTCTCGAGACGCCGATCTTCACCAAACTGGTGAGCGAACGCCGCATCGAGCGCGCACCGTTGGCGGAGGTGATCCGCCGCCAGCCCAAGGAGATTCTGCTCTCCGCGCTGCTGCGCATGGGTGAGCAGGCGCCGTTCTACATCTTTACGGCATTCGTCTTTTCCTACGGCACCACGGCGCTCAGCGTTTCGAAAGACTTCCTGCTGATCGCGGTGTTGGCTGCGTCAGTGGTGTCGTTTTTCACGATTCCGCTGGCCGGTCATTGGTCCGATCGCATTGGACGCAAGAAGATGTATCTGATCGGCGCGGCGATCATCAGCGTATTCGGATTCGCGTACTTCCGCATGCTGGACACGGCGGCGCCTGCGCTGATATTTCTCGCGATCGTGATCTCGCTCATTCCGCACGATCTGATGTAC
>DASXPO010000035.1:0-29036 GCA_036493535.1 Casimicrobiaceae bacterium | reverse complement strand
AACTTGATGTCCGAACCGCTGATGGCCCCATGGGTGTGCCATCCGCAGTACTGCGTGCAGAATCCCGAGCTCGCCGTGACGTCGGACGAGGTCAGCAGGAAATACACGGCGTTGGTGTCCTTGGGCACTCTGTTCGAACCGATTGCGCTCGAGACCACGTTCTGGATCTGGCTGTCACTCAGCGACGTTCCTTGCGAATAGTTGTCCGTCGTCGATCCGGCGTAATGCACGGCGTTGGCGACGTGCTGGTTCGAGCCGTTGTAGTACGTCGTGTTGATGTTGAAATACGGCGAACCGCCGATACCCATGGCGAGATCGGTCAGAATCGACGTTGCCGTATTGCCGCTCCAGTTGCCATACCAGATGTAATAGACATTGGTCGTGCCGAGGATTACCGGGCCGCCGTGATAATTGATGCCGCTGCCCTTGGGACCGCCATGACTCGCTTGTCCATGAGCGTTGCCGTTCGGATGCTCCGGATAGGCGCGCTGGCCCCAACCTTTTCCGCTGGGGACCAGGTCGCCTTCGTCTTCGTCGGGCGCCAGAACGCCCGCGGCGTTGGCCGCGCCGGCGAGCAGGCAAGCGACGCTCGCAGCGACGAGCGTGGGTAGGATGCGTCTCTTCATCTAACTCCTCCTTGATTCATTGAGTGGTTTCGAACGACGCGAACCAAAGTGGCGCGCGCCGACGTAATCTCGGAATGCGGCAGCGGGCAACAATGCCGACGTTATTTAAACGACGCAACGCCGCTCCGATGGACGGCGCACGCTTTGTCTTTGTGTAGGCTACCGGCGGCGCAAGACAATCCACGCCACATAAACGGCGAGTACGACGACGATCAGTCCAATGAGCGGCAATATGAAAGCCAGCGCTTTTCGCGATCGGGCGATCATTTGCGCGCTTCGATCCTGAATCGCCTCCGCGCGCGTCTGAAGTTTTTCTGCGTGTTCCTGATGTTTTTGCACGAGCGCCGTTTGCTCGCGCTGCACGACGAGCGCTTCCATCTGTCTTTCGAGCTGCAATCGCTGGCCGTCTCGGATTTCCGAAAGCAGCGTGATGATTCGATCCGTTTGCGTGTCAGTCACGGCGATTCAGTGCAGCGGACCGCCGGTTGTGACCTGCGGAATCGCGGGGGCAGCGGACGCGTGGTGCAGCACCATTCGCCAACCGGACGGCGTGCGCATGAAGACGTTCGTCGCGATCGCAGCGCCGCGCGGATTGCCGTCGGTCAAATAGATGTGCTCGATCGCGCTTTGCACGGCGAGGCCAACCGTCTCCAGCAAGACCACTTCATCGAGACGAAAAGCGAGCTTGCCGTCGCCTGCGAACAATTGCTCGAATGCGCTCCGCACGGCGTCGTAGCCCACATGACGCGCGCCGCCCGGATGAATCGATACGATTTCCTCGTCGTCGGCCCATGCGGTCATCATTGCATCGATGTCCTTCGTTTCGAACGCCTGATAGAACGCGAGCGCAGCGTCCTGCGGCGAGGTGTAGATCGGCGGCGTGCGGGGCTTGGACATCGGCTATTGATCGGATTCGACCCTCGGCCTCGACGAAAGATGAAATGGCATTGCAGCACGCGCGAAATTGTAGACCATCCATGGCTTTAAATCGCGCATGCATTTGAAATGTCCGAGCGGGCACTCGCGTTTGAAGCATGGACTGCATTCGATGTCGATTTTGGCAACGCGCGCCAGCGGCGACAGCGGCGGCGTGTACTCCGGTGACGACGATCCAAACAGCGCGACCACAGGCACGCCGACCGCGGCGGCGGCGTGCATCAAACCTGAATCATTACTGACAACGAGCGACGCGAGCGACAATAGGTCGATTGCCGTTCCGACGTCGGTGCGCCCGCACAAGTCATGGACTTGGCGCGACGACTCGTCCATCGATTGGAGCACCGCGGTCGAAGCGAGCCGGTCGTTCGGCGAGCCGACGAGCCATACGCGAAAGCCGTCGCGTAGAAAAAGCGCGGCAAGTTCGGCAAAATGATTGGGCGGCCAGCGTTTGGCCGCACCGAACTCGGCGCCGGGACACAGGATCGCGACGGGCCGATGCGTTTTGAGCGATAACGCGCGCACCGCTGCGGAACGATTTGCGATATTGGGTACGAGCACCGGCGCGGGCGGCGCGGGCGTCAATTTGCCCGGCGCCGCGGCGAGCGCTGCATAGCGGTTGACGAGTCGCGGCAGAACGAGCTTTTGCAGCTTGCGCGGATCATTCAACAATGCCCAGCGCCCTTCACCGACGTAACCGGTACGGATGGGAATCTTGGCAAACCAGGGGACGAGCGCCGATTTCCAGGTGTTCGGAAGAACGATCGCGCGAGCGTAGTTTTCGGCGCGAAGCTTGGCGCCGAGCGTGCGCCGTGCGGCGAGGTCGAAGCGACCGTGCGAGAACGGCGCCTCGATGATGTTGCGAATGCCACGCATGCGCGCGTAAACCGGCGCACACCAGAGCGGCGCCAGCACGTCGACCTGCGGCTCTTCGTAGGGCTGGCGGAGCAGCGCGATCAGCGGCTCCGACAAGATCGAGTCGCCGACCCACGACGGCGCGACCATCAAAATGCGCGCGCGGGCCACTTAAGCAACGTTGCGGAAAATGCGGGAAATTTGGATGGTCCGCGAAGGCGACTTTAGTGCGCGCCTTTCCGCGCTCCGCCCTCGAGCTCGTAACGCGTCCCACAATACGGGCACATCGCCTTGCCGGTCGGCGCGACGTCGAGATAGACGCGCGGATGCCAGCTCCACAGCGGCATCGCCCGATTCGGACAGAACGCCGGAAGCTCGTTCGGCTTCACGACGACGACCCCTTTGCCATCGGCGTCGGTCACTATATTCTCGCCAGCCATTCCTCACGCGATTTGTTCTTGCCGCCGACCGTATCGAAGAACATCTGCTGAAGACGCGCCGTGACCGGGCCCCGGCGACCCTCGCCGATCGGCCGATTGTCGTATTCGCGGATCGGCGTCACCTCGGCCGCCGTGCCGGTGAAAAAGGCTTCCTCGGCCACGTAGACTTCATCGCGCGTGATGCGCCGCTCCACGACCGGAATGCCGAGCTCGCTTGCGAAGGTGATGATCGTCTCGCGCGTGATGCCGGCGAGGGCGCCCCCGGACAGGTCCGGCGTGTGCAATTTACCGTCGCGAAAAATGAAAATATTCTCGCCCGAACCCTGGCAGACGAAGCCTTGCGGGTCGAGCAGCATCGCTTCCTCGTAGCCATCGTGCGTCGCTTCCTGATTGGCGAGGATCGACACCGCGTAATTGCACACCGCCTTTGCGCCGCACATCGTGATGTTGGGATGGTGATGCGTGAACGACGAGGTCCGCACGCGAATCCCTTTTTCGAGGCCATCGGCGCCGAGATACGCGCCCCACGGCCATGCGGCGATCGCCACGCGCACCGGATTCGATCGCGCGGCGACGCCCATCGCATGGGAGCCGTAAAAGACCAGCGGGCGCAGATAGCAGGACTCGAGCTTGTTCTTGCGTACGCATTCCTTTTGCGCGGCGTTGAGCTCGTCTTTGCTGAACGGGATCTTCATCGCGAAGATTTGCGCTGATCGAAACAGCCGATCGGTATGATCGCGCAGGCGAAAAATCGCCGGCCCATTCGCGGTCTGATAGCAGCGTACGCCTTCGAAAACGCCCATGCCGTAATGCAAAGTATGCGTAAGCACGTGCGTCTGCGCATCGCGCCACGGCACCATCTTGCCGTCGTACCAGATCCATCCGTCGCGCTCGGCCATCGACATGGCGGTCTCTCTTTTACTCGCAAAGACGTGATTTTAGCGGAAAAGCATGTTCCATTCGGCGCGTGATGCGAGCCGACACGCCGGTTGAATCACCGGGCGATACCGAACGCCCGCTGCCACAACGTCCGCACGGTATCGCGGCGGCCTGCCTGTGCATGCGCATCGACACGCGCATGGGGCGCTCCGGTCAAGCGCACCTTGTGCTGCAAGCGACGGTACTCGCGGTAGGCGTCGGCCGCTTGCGACGCGAGTGCAGCGGGAATCAGATCGAGCGTGCCTGCGATGTGCAGCAACGCAATGTTGCCGACGTTGCGAACGAGCTCCGCATGGCGATGGGCGTGCGCGAGCACCAGAAACTGCACGATAAATTCGATGTCGACCATTCCGCCCGTGTCGTGCTTCAGGTCGAAGGCGTCGGTTCGATTCGGGTGACCCGCGTGCATCTTGCGCCGCATTTCGATGACGTCCGTCGCGAGGCGCGCGACATCACGGGGCATGCGCAAAATCGCAATGCGCTCGGCTTCGAAAGCCCCACCCAGCGTCGCATCGCCGGCGACGAACCGGGCGCGCGTCAATGCCTGATGCTCCCAGGTCCACGCCGTCTCGTGCTGATATCTGCGGAACGCCGCAAGGCTGGAGACGAGCAGGCCGGCCGCGCCGTCGGGACGAAGGCGAAGATCGGTGTCGTACAAGCGACCGGCTGCCGTCGCGCTCGTGAGCCATGTATTCAGACGTTGCGCGAGTCGTCCATAGCGTTCGACCGCACGATCGGCGTCCGGCGAATCGGCGTCGACGTCGTACAGGAACACGAGATCGAGATCCGACGCATAGCCCAGCTCCTTGCCGCCCAGCTTACCGTAGCCGATGACCGCGAATCGCGGCGTAGGGACGTTCGCCCGCAATTGGGTCCAGCATTGCGCGAGCGTCGCATCGAGAAGGGTATCGGCGAGGGCGGACAGGTGATCGGCGAGGCGCTCGATGGTGAGCGTGCCGGCGAGGTCCTGCGCGAGCAGACGCAGCGTTTGCGCTTGTTGAAAATGGCGAAGCGCGTCCATTTTGCGTTCGGCATCGTCGTCGTGTGCGGCGAGCACGCGTGAGAGCTCGTCGCGCCAGGCCTGCCAATCCGGCTCGGCAAAGAGTGCGCGCGTGTCGAGGAGCTCGTCGAGCAGAATCGGATGCCGTGTCAGGTAATCGGCTGCCCACGCCGACGCGGCCATCAAATGCGCGAGGCGCGGCAAGAGCGGCGGGTGCTCGACGAATAACGCGAGGTATGCGCTACGGCGACTCACTTCCTCGAGAAGTTTCAACAGGCGCAAGAACACCGTATGCGCATTGGCTTCCGTTATGCCTTGTTCGGCGGCAACCTGCAGCAGCATCGGCACGAGTCGATCGAAGCGCCGCCGCGATAGCGCCGGAAGCTGCGCATACCGCGGGCTGCTGCGCGCGCGTTGCAACGTGGCGATCAGCGTTTCGGCATCGCGAAAGCCGCGGAGGGCCAGAAAGGGTATGAGCGCCGCAGAGGGGTCTTCCCACGCGCGCCTGAATGCGCTGTCGTCGTCGCCCCCGCCCGAGGGCGAACGCGATTCGCCGAGAACCATCGCGAATTGCGCCTCGACGTTTCCGCGATGGAATGCGAGCGCTTGTTCGAACGTAGCCCCGTCCGCATAACCGAGCGATTCTGCGAGCTGCGCGCGCTCGTTCCCGTCATACGGCAACTGTTGCGTCTGGCGGTCGTCGCGATACTGCAGCCGGTGCTCGACGCGGCGCAGGAATCGATAGGCGCCTTTGAGCGCATCGCTCGCGCTGTGCGGCAGCGACCCGCGCTCTGCAAGCGCGTCGAGCGCCTGTTGCGTACCGCGGACACGCAATTCGGGCTCTTTACCGCCGCGCACGATCTGCAGCGCTTGTGCGATGAACTCGATCTCTCGAATACCGCCGGGCCCGAGCTTGATGTCGTTCGCGTAACGCCCGCGGCGCTCCTGTTCGCGAATCTGGCGATGGATCTCGCGCAGTTCCTCGTATGCGTCGTAATCGAGGTATTTGCGATAGACGAACGGCGTGATGCGCTGTGCGAGATCATCGTCGCAGTCGCCAGTCAGCGGCCGCGCCTTGAGCCACGCATAACGCTCCCACGCGCGACCCTGCGCGATGAGGTAATGCTCGAGCGCGGCAAACGACGACGTCAGCGGACCGCTTTGACCGTAGGGACGAAGGCGCATGTCGACGCGAAATACGTACCCGTCGGCCGTGACGTGGTTCAGCGCGTTGATGACCGACCGACCCAGGCGATCAAAAAATTGGCGGTTGGCGATCGAGCGGGGACCTTGCGTGTCGCCTTCTTCGGGGTAGACGAATACGAGGTCCACGTCGGACGAGACATTGAGCTCGCGGCCGCCGAGCTTGCCCATCCCGATCACGATCAGCGGCTGTACGGTGCCGCTCTCCGCACCGATGGGGTCGCCCGACATCACTGCCAGTTGCCGCCCATGGAAGGCGACCGCGGCTTCGATCGCAATCTCGGCCAGGCGCGTAATGGCGCGCACGACCTCGTCGAGGTCGGCGCGATCGGTCAGGTCGCGGAACAGCGTATGGAGAAAGAGCCGGCGGCGCAGTCGTCGGAGCTCCGCCGCGAGCGCCGGCGTGTCGTCGCCCGCGATGACGGTCGCCAAGGCGCGCGCAGCGGCCGTCCAATCGTAAGGCGTCTCGACTGTCGCGAGAAGCTCGGATCGAAGCGCCGGCTCCGCCGCGAGGGCGCGCTGTGCGTAGTGGCTCCACGCCAACGCGCGATCGAAGTCCATCGGAATTAACGGGCTATGCATTCGCGGTTGCAACGGGCTCCCGCTACAATCCGCGTTCACGAGCCATTTTATGCCTTTCGCGCGCGCCTCTTCCGGGGTATCACCCGCGGTTTCTCCGTGAGCGACGCCGAGCAGCCTCAAGGCGCGAACCAACCCCCACATGGGGGCAGCGCAGCGGCGAAGCCGCAAGCGTGGGGGTCCACGATCCGCGACGCCGAGCAGCCTCAGGGGGCGAACCAACCCCCCCAGGGGGGCAGTGCAGCGGCCGCGGCTGGCAGCCGCGCGCGAGCACGGGGGTCAACGATCCGCGCCGCCCGACTACTTCTGTGGACCGCCGACGCGGTGCTGATTGCGATCGGTGTGTTTTGCGCGCTGCTGCTGATCATCCGTTTCGTGGTATTTCCGCAAGTCGAATCGCATCGCGCCGAAATCGTCGCGGCATTGTCGTCGCGGCTGGGCGAATCGCTCGAAATCGACGCGATCGACACCGGTTGGGACGGCTGGAATCCAAAGCTTTCGATTCGCGGCTTGCGGATCCGCGATCGCGCGAGTCCGGGCGATGAACCATTGCTCGATCTGCCGCGCGTCGACTTCATCGTCGCGTGGACGTCGCTGCCGCTCCTGGAGTTTCGACTGCGCGAGCTCGTCGTCGATGGCCCGAAGCTGTCGATTCGCCGCGATGCAAGCGGCCATCTGCGAGTCGCAGGAATGGCGGTCGATGCGGAGCGGAGCACCCAGGACGCGTTGGTCGGCGATTGGCTATTGCGGCAGCGCGAGATCGTCGTCAGCAATGCGCTCATCACGTGGGACGACGAGATGCGCAAGGCGCCGCAGCTCGTGCTCGACCAGGTGCAATTTCGTCTCCAGCACAGTTTCGGCCATCACCGCTTCGGGCTCACCGGGATGCCGCCGTCCGAGCTCGCGTCGCCGGTCGACTTCCGCGGCGACGTGGTCGGTCTCGCGCCCAGCGATTGGCAAAAGGCAAGCGGTAATTTCTATCTGCGCCTCGACTACGCCGATGTCGCGGCGTGGCGTGACTATCTTTCGTTGCCGCTGCCGGTCGATTCGGGCAAAGGTGCGCTGCGTCTATGGCTCGAGGTCGATCACGGAGAACCGCGCGACGTTACGGCGGACCTCGTACTCGCGGATGTGCGCACGCAACTCGGCGATGACTTGCCTCCGCTCGAGCTCATGCGGTTATCGGGGCGAGCGGGCTGGAAGCACGACGCCGGCCGCCACGATATTTTCACCAAGGGACTTGCCTTCGAAGCAATGGACGGGACGACGCTCTCGCCGACGGATTTCACATTCGTCCACGATGACGCAGCGGACGGTCGTCCGGCCAACGGCAAGTTGGCTTTCGTGCGTCTTGAACTGGCGCCATTGACCAAGCTTGCCGCCCATTTTCCGTTGCCGCAAAGCGTGCGTCGCGATCTCGCGCGCTACGCGCCGCGCGGCACGCTGAACGACGGCAAATACGCATGGGAGGGCTCGGCGGATGTGCCGGCGAAGTTTGCGGCGAGCGGCACATTCGACGCGCTCGGCATCAATGCGCAGGACTTGTTTCCGGGGGCGTCGGGTGTTTCAGGATTTTTCGACGTCACGGAGGCGACGGGAACGCTGAAACTCGCGAGCCAGCACATGACCCTCGTGCTGCCGCGCGTGTTCGAGGAGCCGATCGGCCTGGATTCGGCAACCGGAAACGTACGCTGGGACCGAACGCCCGAATCGCTGCAGGTTCGCGTCGACGATCTGGCGTTTGCGAACGCCCATGCCGCCGGAACCGCGTCGGGAACGTGGCGGTCGATGCTTTCGGGACCCGGCGTGATCGACTTGAAAGGCCGCTTGAGTCGCGCAAGCGCCGAGCATTTCTATCAATACGTGCCAAGAGCGATGAACGCCAATGTTCGCGATTGGTTGCATCGTGCGATCAGCAGGGGCACATCGAATGACGTGCGCTTCGTGCTGAACGGCAACCTCGCCGACTTCCCATTCGCGCAGGGACGCAACGGTCAATTTTTGGTGACGATCAAAGGGCAAGGCGGCGCGCTCGATTATGCCGAGCATTGGCCCCCGATCAGCGACATCGATGCCGACATCCGCTTCGAAGGCGCGCGCATCGTCGTGGATGCATCGAAAGGGAAAGTTCTCGGCGCGCAGCTCGGCCCAACGCGCGTTGAAATCGCCGACCTTCATCATCCGGTGGTGCGCATCAGCGGCGAGGCCACCGGGCCGACCGAAGGGTTTCTTGCGTTCATCGCGCAAAGCCCGGTCGCCGAATGGATAGGGCATGTAAGCGACACCGCGCAAGCGACGGGCGACGGTCATCTCGATCTCAATCTCGAGCTTCCGCTCGCCGATCCGCACGCGACGACCGTCAAGGGCGAGTACCAATTCATGGCGAACGAGCTGCGAATCGGCGGCGCGCCGCAGTTGACGCAATTGAACGGCAAGCTCGGCTTCAGCGGCCATACGCTGACCGCACGCGACATTACCGCCGAAGCGCTCGGCGGACCGGTGAAGCTCGACATCAACGGCAGCGAGGGCCGTGTTCGCGTGACCGGTAGCGGCACCGTGGACCTTGCGCAATTGCGCAGTCAGGTCGACTCGCCTTTCATAGACCGGATTTCAGGCGATACCGATTATCAGGTGACGGTCAACGCACGCCAGCAAGTCGCGACGTGGTCGGTCGAATCGTCGCTCAAGGGCGCAGTGATCGATCTTCCGCCGCCGCTTGGCAAGACCGCCGACCAAAGCGTGCCACTGCGCGTCGAGCGCCGCGAAGGCCCCACGCCGCGCAAGGAAGAAGTTCTCGCAATCGACTACGGTGCCATCGGTCGCTTGCTGCTGCGTCGTCCGGCAACCGATGCGCCGTTCGACCGCGCACTGCTGTTGGTCGGGAAGGCGGTCGAGCGGACCGCGGACTCCGAACGAAACGGTTTCTGGATACGCGCCGATCTGCCGGCGCTCGACGTCGACGAGTGGCTGAGCTTCGGACGGAGCCTGCCGGATCGCGGCACCGGCAACAATACGCAAGGGACGCTGGATTTCGACGGTGCCGACCTCGATACGAGATCGCTCTATGCGTTCGGGCGGAAGTTCAAAGATGCAACGGTGTCCGCGCGCCGCGCCGGCGACGAATGGCGCGTTGCGCTCGGCGGCGGCGATGTCGCCGGCACCGCGGTGTGGCGTGCGCCGACACCTGCGATGCCCAACGGACGCATCGTCGCGCGTCTGTCGCGGCTGACGATGCCGAGCGCCGGCGATGCGCCGCCGGCGCAACCGACGCGAAAAGCAGCCCGACCTGCAGGCGCAGCCAACGCATGGCCGGCGATCGATCTCGCGAGCGATGCTTTTTATTCGAAGGACCGCGACCTCGGCAAGCTGGAGCTCACCGCGCGTCCTTCGGGCAACGATTGGCAGATCGAATCACTTACGCTCAAGAACGACGCGGGAACGATCAGTGCCGAAGGCTGGTGGCGTGCCGGCGAGCCCCAGCAGACGAAATTCGATGTCGCGCTCGACATCAATGAAGCGGGCGCGTTTCTTGCGCATTTCGGAATGGCCGACGCGATTCGGGGAGCGGCGACGACGATCAACGGGCAAATCGGCTGGAACGGATCGCCGGCCGATTTCGATTACCGCGCACTGAACGGCACGTTCCAGGTCAAAGCAGGCGTGGGACAGTTCATGAAGGCGGATCCAGGTGTCGGACGTCTGCTCGGTGTGTTGTCGTTGCAGGCGCTGCCGCGGCGGATCTCGCTCGATTTCCGCGATGTGTTCAGCGAAGGATTTGCATTCGACGCGATCGATGGATCGGCGCGCATCCAAGAAGGCGTGATGAGTACGGACAATTTGCGCATGATCGGCCCGGCCGCCAGCGTGAGCATCTCGGGGACCGTCGATCTCATGAAGGAAACGGAGAAGCTTCGCGTGCGCGTGCAACCGTCGCTCTCGAGCAGCGTGTCCGCCGGCGCGGCCGCGCTTTTCCTCGCCAATCCGCTCATCGGCGCCGCGGTCGCTGCCGGCACGCTGCTCGCGCAAAAAGTGCTGAAGGACCCGATCGAGCAATTGTTCAGCTACGAGTATGCGGTGACCGGGGGCTGGTCGGAGCCGGTGGTCGAGCGCGTGACCAGCCGCACGGCTGCTGCGGCGCCCGCTGTGACGCCAGCGGCCGTCGCCAAATGACGATTTGATGATGGCATCGCCCGAACTTTTTTCCGTGGCTGCCGTGCAGATGGTGTCGGGCGGTGATGTCGCGGCGAATCTTGCGCAAGCCGAGCCACTGATTGCGCAAGCGGCGGAGCAGGGCGCGCGACTTGTGCTGTTGCCGGAGAACTTCGGCCTGATGGGCTTGCACGCCACCGACAAGATCGCGATTCGCGAGCCCGACGGCGATGGGATGCAGCAAGCGTTCTTGTCGGCGCAGGCGCGGCGCCATGGGCTGACGCTGATCGGCGGCAGCGTGCCGATCGCATGCGACGATCCGATGCGTATCAAGCAAGCGTTGCTTGTCTACGGACCCGACGGCGCACGCATCGCGCGCTACGACAAGATTCATCTGTTCCGCTTCACGCAAGGCGATGAAAACTACGACGAGGCGAAGACGATCAGCGCCGGCTCAGTCACGCAGAGCTTCGTCGCGGATTGCGGGCGCGTTGCGCTATCGATTTGCTACGACGTTCGGTTTCCCGAGCTCTATCGCTCGTTCGCGGATATCGCGCTGATCGTCGTGCCCGCTGCTTTCACCGTTCCGACCGGCGCGCCGCACTGGGAGACGCTGCTCCGCGCGCGTGCGATCGAAAATCAGTGCTATGTCCTGGCCGCGGCGCAGGGCGGTACGCATGCCGGCGGGCGGCGCACATGGGGCCATTCGATGCTGATCGATCCCTGGGGCGCCATCGTCGCGCAGCACGAGGACGGTCCCGGGGTCGTCGTCGGGGACTTCGACCGCGCGCGGATTGCCGATGTGCGCGCGCGATTGCCGGCATTGGCGCATCGAGTCTTCAAGCTTTGACCCACCCTCTGATCCTCTGAGTGAGCGGCGTGAGCCACTGCGCTCCGGGCTTCGGGGTGGCGCAACCCGTGTCGGCGAGCGGGTACCCGGTTCGGCCCATCGGCGTCGACCCAACGACGCCGGATAGCCTCACCACCCGCTATTCGCCGACGCGCCACAGGCGCCCTTCGCGCAGCGGCTCATCCCGCCCTGGAAACGTCGTGGATGATGCGACGCATCACGTCGCGGCCATGGTCGTGCGTGCATAGGCACGATGCGTCGAAGCAGGGGACAGGGCGCGGCGAAGCGCGAGTAAGCCGCGTCCGCCGTCACGGGTGGTGCGACTGTCGGGCGTCGTTGGGTCGACGCTGACGGGTCGCACCGGGCACCCGTAGGCGGACACGCTTTGCGGATTCCGAGCGTAAACGACGCGAACTGTCCGCTGCAATACCTACGATTCGGTCTATCTGCCCCGCAACAAGACAACCACGGCGCCACTCCCGCCCGCATGCCGCGGCGCCTCGCAATACGCGAGCACGTCGTCGACGTGCGCAAGCCAACGTCGCACCTTGCCTTTGAGGACCGGCTCACGGTTTGGCGAGGTCAGACCCTTGCCGTGAATGACGCGCACGCAACGGAGGCCTCCCGCGCGCGCGCCCGACAGGAATGCGCCCAGCGCTTCGTGCGCTTCATGCGTCGTCAAGCGGTGCAAGTCCAGCTCCGCTTGGACGACCCAGCGCCCGCGACGCAGCCCGGTCAGCACATCGGTGCCAAGCCCCGCGCGAAGAAACGTCTGCTCGCCTTCGAACTCCTGTCCGATGTCCCACGTGTGCGGTGCGGGCTCGTTTCCGTATTTCGCCGCATGGAGCGCATTGCGCTCGTCTTGCATCGTTTGGTGAGGCAGTGGAGCGGGGCGCGGCTTACCGATACCCGCTTTTTTCGGCGTCGGAAGTCGCGTGACGTCGGCGAAGACGTGATGGATGTCGATATCCCCGTCCGCATGCTTCGTCGCCGCGAGCGCCCGTTTGCCGCTGCCATTCAGATGCTGGGCGCGCTTTGGGGCATGTGACTTCGCCTGCGTGCGGGCCTTGTCCAGCAGCGAGCGCAAGTCGGAGAGCTTGGCCATGGAAGCGGCGACGACGTCAGACGCCTTCGAGAAACGCTTCGGCGTCGAGCGCGGCCATGCAACCGGTCCCGGCGGAGGTTACCGCTTGCCGATAGACGTGATCGGCGACGTCGCCCGCGGCAAATACGCCCGCGATTGACGTCGCGGTCGCGTTGCCTTCGCTGCCTCCTTTGACGAGGATATAGCCGCCGGCCATCTCGAGCTGACCTTCGAAGATCTGCGTGTTCGGCGTATGACCGATGGCGATGAACACGCCTTGCGTTGACAGCTTTTCGATCGCGCCGGACTTCACGTTGCGCAATTGCACGCCGGTCACACCGGTTTCGTCGCCGACGATGTCGTCGACCACGTGATTCCAGACAATACGGGCGTTGCCGCCGTTTTCCGTCTTCGCGGTCAGGCGATCGACAAGGATCGCTTCCGCACGAAACTTGTCGCGGCGATGCACGACCGTCACTTTCTGCGCGATGTTGGATAAATACAACGCTTCCTCGACCGCCGTATTACCACCGCCGACGACGACGACATCCTGGCCCTTGTAGAAAAAGCCGTCGCAGGTGGCGCAAGCCGATACGCCTTTGCCCATGAATGTTTGCTCAGCCGGCAGCCCGAGATACTTCGCGGACGCACCCGTGGCGATGATCAGCGCCTCGCAGGTGTAGAGCCCGCTGTCGCCGGTCAGCGCGAATGGCCGCTTGCGCAAATCGACGGTGTGAATATGATCGAAGATCAATTCGGTGGCGAAGCGCTCCGCATGTTTCTGGAAGCGTGTCATCAGATCGGGTCCCATGACACCGTCGGCGTCCGCAGGCCAATTGTCGACGTCGGTGGTGGTCATCAGCTGACCGCCTTGCGAGAGTCCGGTGATCAATACCGGCTTCAAGTTCGCTCGCGCGGCGTACACCGCGGCGCTATAACCGGCGGGACCTGAGCCGAGGATCAGCAGGCGGGCGTGCTTGGCATCCATTCGTTGCTTTCTTCGATGAGAATACAGATTCTACAAAGTGTGGTCGTCCACCACGGAAGCAAGCGCCGCGTTATAATCCGCGCGGTGAAGATGTCACGGCAACCTCATGTTTTATAAGAAGAACGGAAATCGAAGGCGTCGGGCAGCTGCGCCCGAGGCGACGCTGTCGCCGCGCTTCGCCCGTTTGATCCGCGAGTCATGGTGTTTGTTGGTCGCCGCCATCCTCATCTACATTGCACTGATACTCTCGACTTACACGAAAAGCGACCGCGGATTTTCGTTCACGGGCGCGTCCGACACGATCGCCAATCGCGGCGGCGTCGTCGGCGCCTACGTATCCGATTTGTTGCTCTATCTATTCGGCGTCTCTGCGTGGTGGTGGGTCGCCGGCGGCGTGATGCTCCTCATTGTGGGCTTTCGCCGGATTGCCGATCCCGATCGTCCGCGCGAGCATCCGCCATGGCTCGCCGTCGGCGGATTCGCCCTCGTTCTACTGTCGAGCGCCGCGATCGAATCGATTCGTCTCTGGAAGCTCCCTGCGATTCTTCCGCTCGCGCCGGGTGGCGCATTCGGCGAGTCGATCGGCAACGCGCTCGCGCGCGCATTCGGATTCAACGGCGCGACGCTGTTGTTGCTCGCGGCTTTTGCGATCGGCTGTTCGTTGCTCTTCGGCGTTTCGTGGCTCAAGGTGATGGAGCGGATTGGCGCGATTTTCGAGTCGTCGTATCAACGCTTCCGCGAGCGGCGCGAACGCGAGCAGGATCGTCGGCTCGGCCAGATTGCAACGGCCGAGCGGGAGCAAGTTGTCGAGCACCTGCGCGAGGAAGCGTTCGATCGCGAACCGGTGCTCGTCATTCCCTCGATCACCGCGGTCGCGAAATCGGAACGTGTCATCAAGGAAAAACAGCGGCCGCTGTTCAAGGAATTGCCGGACTCGTCGCTGCCCCCGTTGTCGCTGCTCGAAGATGCGCCGCCGTCGACCGAGTCGTTGGGTGCCGAAACGCTGGAGTTCACGTCTCGGTTGATCGAACGCAAGCTCGCCGATTTCGGCGTCGCCGTGAAAGTGCTGGCCGCGTATCCGGGCCCCGTGATCACGCGCTTCGAAGTCGAGCCCGCAGTGGGCGTCAAGGGCGCGCAGATCGTCAATCTGATGAAGGATCTGGCGCGCGCGTTATCGGTTGTGTCGATTCGCGTCGTCGAGACGATTCCCGGCAAGTCGTGCATGGCGCTCGAGCTGCCGAATCCAAAGCGGCAGATCGTGAAGCTGGTCGAGATTCTCGAATCGACGACGTACAACGATGCGCCGAGTCCGCTCACGCTCGCTCTCGGCAAGGACATCGCAGGCAAGGCCGTGATTGCGGACCTGAACCGGATGCCGCATCTGCTCGTCGCGGGCACGACGGGGTCCGGCAAATCGGTCGCCGTCAACGCGATGATCTTGTCGCTGCTCTACAAGGCCGATGCGAAACAGGTGCGGATGATCCTGATCGATCCGAAGATGCTCGAGCTTTCGGTCTATGAAGGGATTCCGCATCTGCTCGCCCCTGTCGTTACCGACACGAGGCTCGCACCGAACGCGCTGCACTGGTGCGTCGGCGAAATGGAACGCCGCTACAAGTTGATGTCGCAGTTGGGCGTACGGCATCTCGCGGGCTACAACCAGCAGATCGCGGAAGCGCGCAAAGCAGGCAAGCCGATAGCGAATCCGCTGACGGTGACGCCTGACAAGCCGGAGCCGCTCGAGGAAATGCCGTTGATCGTCGTCGTTGTCGACGAGCTCGCCGATCTGATGATGACGACCGGCAAGAAAATCGAGGAGCTGATCGCACGCATTGCGCAAAAGGCGCGTGCGGCAGGCATTCATTTGATCCTCGCGACGCAGCGTCCATCGGTCGACGTGATCACCGGATTGATCAAAGCCAACATTCCGTCGCGAATCGCGTTTCAGGTGGCGAGCAAAATCGACTCGCGGACGATTCTCGATCAGATGGGCGCCGAAGCGTTGCTCGGCCAGGGCGACATGCTTTATCTGCCGCCGGGCACCGGCTATCCGCTGCGGGTGCATGGCGCATTCGTTTCCGATGCCGAGGTGCATCGCGTCGTCGAGCATTTGAAGTCGCTCGGCGGTCCGCAGTACGTCGAAGGGTTGCTCGATCGCGCGGAGCCGGAACAGGACGAAGGTCTTGCGCTCGAAGGCGGCGATGTCGAAGCCGACCCGATGTACGACCAGGCGGTCAGCGTCGTACTGAAAACGCGACGACCCTCCATTTCGCTGGTGCAACGCCATTTGCGCATCGGCTACAACCGCGCGGCCCGGCTGATCGAGCAGATGGAGCGTGCCGGCCTCGTCTCGCCGATGCAGTCGAACGGCAACCGCGACGTCCTCGTGGCGGCGGGAAAGAACGAATCATGATGACGGCGGGGTGGTTGCCGCGGATCGTGCCGTTGGTCGTTTCGACGGTCGTCGCCGCGGGACCGGTCGAAGTTTATCGAACCGGACCGGAATTCTGCCCGCATGACCGCACCGCGGATTCGTCGCCGATCACCGACCAGCAAGCAATCCAGCGCGCGCGCGCCTTGTTGCCGGGCGACTTCTGCGGTCCCAATACATTCGTCACCGGCTGCGACGCCGATTCGGAATGGGCGAACGGCGCCTGGCGCGTATTCGTCCAGCAGTACAAACGATCCGGCGATCGAAAGGACGCGGGCGGTCTCACGCACAGCTATGTAATTCTCGACCGCGTCGGCAATTGCCTGGCCAATATTCCCGGAACGGAACTCGGCGGGCGCAATTGACTCGCACGGGTATGAACAAGCTCCTTCATGCTGCTGTATTGCGATGGCTCCTCGTCACCATCCCGTTCATCTGCTCGACGCTGGCGGTCGCATCCGGTCTCGATCAGTTGCACGCGTTCCTGAACGATACGAAGACATCGAAGGGCACGTTCAAGCAAGCGGTTGCGAGCAAGACGCGGCCGGCGCCGCAGACCTCGACCGGAACCTTCGCATTTCAGCGTCCCGGCAAGTTTCGCTGGACGTACGACAAGCCCTTCGAGCAGCTGATCGTCGGCGACGGCACGCGCGTTTGGGTCTACGATCGCGATCTCAATCAAGTCGTCGTGCGCAAACTTGATGTCGCGCTGGGGGCAACGCCCGCCGCGCTTCTCGCGGGAGACAATGCGCTCGAGAAGAATTTCGACCTGACCGCCGGCGTGTCGAACGACACGCTGGAATTCGTCGATGCGACGCCCAAGACGCCGGAGTCGCAGTTCACGCGCGTGCGGATCGGCTTTCGCGACAATCTGCCGCGCCGGATGGAATTAACCGATACGTTCGGCCAAATTACCACGCTCGATTTCACGTCAGTCGAACGCAATCCGACGCTTGCGGCGACATTGTTCCGATTCGACGTTCCGCAGGGCGCCGACGTCGTCGGCGACGCCGGGGCGAAATAATCGCGACCCTCAGGCAGCGGCAGCGCCTTCTCGGACATGACGCGGCGCAATCGATCGGGATAGTCGGTGATGATGCCGTCGACGCCGGCATCGATCAATCGCCGCATCTCGGCAGGGTCATTGACAGTCCACGGCAGCACCGTCATGCCGAGTACATGGGTCTCGGCGATGCGCGCGGCGGTGACATTGCGCGCAAGCGGCGACCAGATCGTGCAGCCCGCCGCATGCGCAAGCCGCGGCACCGAGCGCTCGTAGTGGCGTACGTCGAGTCCCGCTGTCCATGGGGAAGGCCCATCGCCGATCGGCTTCACGTTGTCGTTGCTCTCGGTCTCGATCGTCAGACACGCCGTCTCGATGTTCGGCGCCCGCTTTTTCACCTCGATCAATGTGCGCCAATCGAACAAGATTCGAACGGTCATTGAGCGAGGAGCGCCCGCACACGAGGGTGATCAAGCACGTCGCGATTGACGATGAACTTTGGCGGTTGACCACGCAGCGCGTCGACGATGCTCATGAGCCCAGTCGACGCCATGTTATGAAAGCATTCGTCGGTCCAGCACAGCGAATGGGGTGTGACGATCACGTTATCCATCGCGAGCAGCGGACTTGCGGGATCGACCGGCTCGCGCTCGAAGACGTCAAGCGCCGCACCGGCGAAGGCACCGCGCGCGAGTGCGTCAATCAATGCTGCTTCATCGACAATCGGACCGCGCGCAACGTTGATGAAATAGGCGGTCGGCTTCATGAGCGCGAGCTCGCGTGCCCCAATTAAGTGACGCGTAGCGGCATCGAGCAGGCAACAGACCACGACGAAATCTGCCGTCCGCATCAGCGTGTCGAGATCGACGATCCGCGTGTCCAAGTAACTCAGGTCGACGGGGTCGGCGAGCGGATCCGTCGCGATGAGCTGCAGGTCGAAGATGCGCGCCATTCGCAGCAGTTCCTTGCCGATGCGACCGGCGCCGACGACACCGAGCGTGCGCCCGGTGAGACCCATGCCCATGTGGTCCATTCGCTCGTGCCATCGGCCGGCTCGCGTCAAGCGATCTTTCAGCATCAGCTTCCCGGCGAGCGCCAGGATGAACGTCAAAGCAGTGGTTGCGACCGGGCGCGGCATCGGGTTCGGCGTATGCGTCACGAGGATGCCGGCCGCGGTCATCGCGGGAATGTCGACGCTGTCATAGCCGACACCGTGGCGGGCGACCACGCGCAAGCGACAATCGCCGCGCGCCACCGCGGAGCTTGGGACGCGTGCGATGTTGACGTACAGCGCGTCGTACGAAGCGGCATGCTCCGGCGTGATCTCCGGTACGATCGACGGCAAATAGTCCCAATCGACGTCGTGGGCTTGTTCCAACGCCGCAAGTGCCGCCCGGCCGAACGCGGGCTCGCCACGCGCATCGAGGATATCGCGCGTGATGCCGATTCGCCAACGGGGGGTCATCGTGTCGCTTCTCCGCGCTCGGCTTCGCGCAGCAGGTCGAGACCGTGCTTCAGCGCCGTCTGCAGCATCAGTTGATCGAGCCCATACGCGAACAGTCGAAAGCCCCTGCTCGCGTATTCGCGCCCCCACGTCTCGTCGGTCGCGATAAAGGCGGCAGCCTTGCCCGCCGCTTCGCACGCCGCGATGATGCGATCGACTGCGGCGATGAACCGCGGATGTTGAAAATCGCCGGGAATGCCCAAAAAATTGGTCAAGTCGAAGTGCCCGAGCCACAACGCATCGACGCCGGGGAGTGCCGCGATCGCTTCGACGTTGGCAAGCCCTTCTGCGGTCTCGATTTGGGGAATTACCATGGTTCGCGCGTGCAGAGCGCCGATCTTGTCGCGCACACCGCCGTCGGTGTAATCATCGTGCGCAAAGCCGAACGCCGCCCCACGGCGACCGAGCGGCGGGTACCGGGTGCAAGACACGATATGCGCCGCTTCTTCGGCGGAGCCGACCATCGGCACCATGACGCCCATCGCGCCGACATCGAGCGCACGCGCGATGAAGTGATATTCGCCGCGCGGGACGCGGACCATTGGCACGATGTCGAGTCCGCGACATAGCGCGAATTGCGTTTTGAGCGTTTCGAATCCGAGTCCCGTGTGTTCCATGTCGAACAGCACGAATTGCGCGCCGGCGTTTTTGCAGATTTGGGGCAACCCCGGCGAAAAGAACTCGAACACCATCGCCCCGTAGCAACGTTGGCCGGCGGCGAGCGCGGATTTGACGCGGTTATCGCGAATCACAAGGGACCTTCGGGATAGACGTGCAGGGGCGGACTCTACCGCGCATAATTCCAGCGAGCAAACATGAACGATCTGTTTTCGGGCGCCTCGACGGGCGCCGTCCCGCTTGCAGAACGGCTTCGACCAAGGTCGATCGGTGACGTCGTCGGTCAGCGGCACTTGCTCGCGCCCGGCAAGCCGCTCGCCGTCGCGTTCGCGGCCGGAAAGCCGCATTCGATGATCCTGTGGGGCCCGCCGGGCTCCGGCAAGACGACGCTCGCGCGACTCATGGCCGACGCGTTCGAGGCGGAATTCATCGCGATCTCGGCGGTGCTCGCGGGCGTGAAGGACATTCGCGACGCCGTGGCGCGTGCCGAGGCGGTGCGCCAGCAATACGGGCGGGCGACGATCCTCTTCGTCGACGAAGTCCATCGTTTCAACAAGGCGCAACAGGATGCGTTCCTTCCGTACGTCGAACAGGGACTGCTGACGTTCATCGGCGCGACGACCGAGAACCCGTCGTTCGAGGTGAACAGCGCACTGCTGTCCCGCGCCGCGGTCTATGTGCTGGAGCCGCTCGGCGATGACGATCTCGGCGTGCTGCTCGATCGTGCATTAGCTGCGGCAATGCCGTCGTCTTCAGTCGATGCCGCTGCCCGCGATGCGCTGGTCGGCTATGCCGATGGAGACGGCAGACGGCTCATCAATATGGTCGAGCAGCTTGCCGTCGCGGCCGGCGAAGCGTCGCGTGCGTCGATCGACCTGGCATTCGTCGAGGCGACGATCGCACGGTCGCTGCGCCGCTTCGACAAAGGCGGCGACGCGTTCTATGACCAGATCTCGGCGTTGCACAAGGCGGTCCGAGGATCGGATCCCGATGCATCGCTGTATTGGATGTGCCGTATGTTGGACGGTGGCGCCGATCCTCTCTATGTCGGGCGCCGAATGATCCGGATGGCGAGCGAAGACATCGGTCTCGCCGACCCGCGCGCGCTTTCGCTTGCAGTGGATGCGGTCTCTGCATACGAACGCCTCGGTTCGCCGGAAGGCGAGCTTGCGCTCGCGCAATGCGTGCTCTATCTCGCATGCGCGCCGAAAAGCAATGCCGCGTACGTCGCGTTCGGCAACGCGCGTTCGTTCATCGCCGAAGACGAATCGCGGCCCGTGCCGCTGCGGCTTCGCAACGCGCCGACACGGCTGATGAAGAAGCTGGGCTACGGCAAAGGCTATCGATACGCGCACGACGAAGCGGACGCGTATGCGGCGGGCGAGCATTACCTGCCGGACAACATGCCGGCGATCGCATTCTATGAGCCGACCGAGCGTGGACTCGAGGCACGGATTCGCGAGCGACTCGCAGCGTTACGCGAGCGCGACGCGAAGCAGCACGACGAAGGTTCGGAGGAATAAAGCGCGCGGACGCCTCTGCTAGACTTCCCGCATGCTCGATATCAACCTTCTGCGTAACGACATTGCCGCGGTGTCGGCGGGCCTCGCGAAACGCGGCGTCACTCTCGACGTGGCGCGGTTCGAGGCGCTGGAGAGCGAACGCAAGATCATTCAGACGCGCACGCAGGAGCTACAAGCCCGGCGCAATGCGCTCTCGAAGCAGATCGGCATCGCAAAGGGGCGTGGTGACGATGCATCGCCGCTCCTCGCGGAAGTGGGCGGCCTTGGCTGCGAGCTGGATAGACTGGAGGACGAGCTCGCGCACGTACAGCAAGCGTTGCGCGACTTTCTTCTCGACGTACCCAATCTGACGCATTTGTCGACGCCGGTCGGAGCCGACAGTCTCGACAATGCCGAAGTGCGGCGCATCGGCAAGCCGCGGATCTTCGATTTTCCCGTCAAGGATCATGTGGATCTGGGGGAGGCGCTCGGGCTTCTCGATTTTGCTGCTGCGGCCAAACTCTCGGGTGCGCGCTTTTCGTTCCTGCGCGGCGAATTTGCGCGCCTTCATCGCGCGCTCGCGCAATTCATGCTCGATGTTCATACCCGCGAGCATGGCTACACCGAGTGCTACACGCCCTACATCGTCAATGCGGAAACGTTGATCGGCACGACTCAGTTGCCCAAATTCGAGCACGACATGTTCGCGGTCCGCAAAGGCGGAAGTGAAGAGGACAGCGAGTCGCTTTACCTGATCTCGACATCGGAGATCACGCTCACCAACACCGTGCGCGACGAAATCCTTGCTGCTGACGCATTGCCGATCCGTCTCGTCGCCCATACCCCGTGTTTCCGTTCCGAGGCGGGCAGCTACGGTAAAGATACGCGCGGAATGATCCGCCAACACCAGTTCGACAAGGTGGAGCTCGTCCAGATCGTGCATCCCGATCGGTCTTACGAAGCGCTCGAGGAGCTGACGGGGCACGCGGAAACGATCTTGAAGCGGCTCGAGCTTCCTTACCGCGTCGTCGCGCTTTGCACGGGCGACATCGGTTTTGCAGCAGCGAAGACGTACGATCTGGAGGTTTGGCTACCCGGCCAAAACGCATATCGCGAAATCTCGTCGTGCTCGAACTGCGAGACGTTTCAGGCACGGCGCATGCAAGCGCGTTTTCGCAATGCGCAGGGAAAGCCTGAGCTCGTGCATACGCTGAACGGCTCGGGTCTCGCGGTCGGACGAGCCTTCGTTGCCGTGCTCGAGAACTATCAGCGGGCCGACGGCTCGATCGAAATTCCTGCGGCGCTGGCTGCGTATATGAGCGGGGTGAACGCGATCAGTCCGAGCTAACGCATATTG
Organism: Casimicrobiaceae bacterium; assembly: GCA_036493535.1. Classification (GTDB taxonomy): domain Bacteria; phylum Pseudomonadota; class Gammaproteobacteria; order Burkholderiales; family Casimicrobiaceae; genus VBCG01. The sequence goes on along the minus strand of DASXPO010000035.1, from coordinate 6,972 downwards.
CCTGTGTGCCCGAGCGAGTAGCGTCCCGGTTGCGGCCACACCGCAAGACCGTGCGGCTCCGCGCCGACCTTGATGGTCTTCACATCGCCGGTCGTCGTATCGATAGCATAAACGACGTCGTCGTAACGTCCCGATAGCCACAATACCTTGCCATCGGCGCTGACGTTGCCCATGTCGGGGCTGCCGCCGCCGGGAATCGGCCACGTTGCGTCCACGTTACGCGTCGCGAAGTCGATCACCGACACGCTGCCTTTGCCGTGCGGGGCGCCGTGAATCTTGTTCGATCCGCGATTCGCCACGTAAAGCTTGCGGCCGTCGCGGCTCGGATAAAGTCCGTGCGTGCCTTTTCCCGTTGGGATGAAGCCGATCTCCTTGAAGGCCGCGCCGTCGACGACGAAGACCCCGTCGGCCATCATGTCCGCGATGAAGAACAATTTGCCGTCCGGTGAAATGCGAATGTCCTGGGGCATGCCGCCCTTCGACAAGCGAAGGTAGCCGATGACCTTGCGGTCGACGAGATCGATTTTCGCAAGCCCGCCGTTGAATTCGCACGTGAAGATCGCGTAGCGGCCGTCGATTGAAAAATCGGCGTGATTGATACCGCCGCATTGCGGCGTCGCCAAAGAATATTGCAATTGCATCGTCTGCGGATCGCGAAAATCGAGGCGCTTCAGCGCTTCGGCGACGACGATCGCCGACTTGCCATTCGGCGAGAAATACATGTTATAGGGATCATCGACTGCTATCGATTGCCCGGGCTTTCCGGTTCTGGGATCGATTGGCGTCAAGCTGCCCTTGTTTGTTCGTTCTGCGTTATTGGCAACCCAAAGCGTGCGTAGGTCCCACGATGGCACGACATGTTGCGGGCCGGCGCCGACCTTGAAGCGATCGACGACTTTCATTGTCGCCGGGTCGATCACGTAGACATCGTTTGACCGGAGATTCGGTACGTAGATGCGCGGCAATGCATCCGCTGCCGCAGCGCTCATGCGACCGGCAGCTGCGTCGCTGTAGAGATTGCTCGGATCACTGACCGGTGGCATGCCGGCCACGGTGGCAATCCCTGCGGGGGCAGCAGTCTGTGCAGTCGAATCAGTCGCACACAACGTAGCCAGCAACACAATGCCGGTCGTCAACGACGACAAGACGCAATGCCTAAATCGTGCGTTCACGAATGATCCTGAGGAAGGGACTTCGATTTGGGAGAACGTTGCGACTGTGCACGCTCAGCGTCGCTTTACGGCGTTGCGTATCTCATTCACCGTTTCCGCGACGATAACATCGACGCCAAGTCCGCCGAGCTCCGCGCTTGACCGTCGCGGATCGCCATGAACGCCGTTTTTCTCCGCTTCCGAAGCCGCCGCCTCCAAACGGTCCTCGCGCACGAGCGAAGGCGCCAAGGCGAGCGCGAGAGACGTATCCGCGAGACCGGCATGCGTGCCGATCTCATCGTCGCGAAATCCGCGTCGTCGCAGCAGATCACGATAGCGCGTCTCGGTGACCTCATAGTAGCCGACGATGGCATGAACGCGAGCCGCGGTCGCGGACCACTCGCGATTCAGGCGCGCGGCGACGTTCTGCTCGTTTTTCTGATAACCGCCATGATCGCCGATGAATACGATGTCGCGAAACCCGTGGCGTTTGAAACTTCGAGCGGTGAACTCGAGCAGCGACTCGAACGTCCGCTCCGGAACGCTGATCGTGCCGGGGAAGCGCATGTGGCCGGCGGGCGGATCGATGCTGCCTTCCGGAACGTACGCAATCACTGGAGCGACGAGCGCGTTACCGAGCGTCATCGCGATTCTCTCCGCGAGCATTTTGACGCGCACGTTGTGCTTGCCCAGGACCATGTGGGGGCCGTTTTGCTCGGTGCCGCCGATCGGAACGATGATCGTCGTCTTGCCTGCGTTGACAGCGGTCGCGACCTCCACCCACGTGAGTTCCTCGAGCCAGACACGATCGACGCGCTGGGCGTCCGCTGCGGCTGCAAACAGAAGGCAGGCCATGAACGAGTAGATGCGAATGCGGGACCGCACGGTCGCTTATCCTCCTGCTATCGAGCCGCTGCTTCGAATGCACCGGCGGTGGAGCGCAGTCGCGGTCTGAAAAGCGGTTCGGTCCGCAGCAGAATATCGTAATAAGCGCGCACGCGATCGACGAATGCGACCGGCATGCCGCCGCGCGCGTAACCGAATTTCGCGGACTCGTAGTATTCGGGCTGCGCGAGTAGAGGCAGCGTTTTCTTGACGTCGCTCCAGTGATCGGGGCTGAGCTTTTGCTTCTGCGCGAGAATGCGCGCGTCTTCGAGATGCGCGATGCCGATGTTGAATGCGGCAAGCGCGAGCCATGTGCGGTCGGGCTCCGCAATACGCTCGGGCATCTTCGATCTCAGCGTCTGCAAGTAACGCGCCGCGGCGAGGATCGACGACTTCGCGTCGAGACGGTCGCCGACTCCCAGATGTCGCGCCGTTTCCTCGGTCAACTGCATGACGCCGCGCGCGCCGGTTTCGCTCGTCGCGAGGGGGTCCCACTGCGACTCCTGGTACGCGACGGCGGCCAGCAGCCGCCACTCGGTGCCGCTCGCCGCTTGACCATCCTCGAATGAACGGCGAAGTTTCGGTAACGTGCTCTTGATTCGCTCGCGGAACACGCCCGCATCGATTCGTTCAACCCCGCGCGATGCGTCGAAATAGCGCTCTGCGTAGCGGGCCAGCGTACCGTCTTTCCGCAGCCGCGCGAAGTATTGATCGAGCGTAATGCGAAGCGCCGGCCTGCCCGGGGCCACGGCCCAGGCAAGCTCGCGACTCGGACCTGCCGCGAACGCGACGTCGAAGTCGAGATAAACGTTACGCACGACCGCTGCATCGTTCGAAGGGACGATCGCGTAATCGACGCTGCCTTCCGACACTTGCGAGATGAGCGCCTCGGAAGTCGGCACGTCGACCGCTTTCCACTTTGCTTCCGGATGGTTGTAACGAAGCGTCGCCAGTTGCGTATCGAGACCGGTGCCGGCGGGATAAGCGACGGTCACGTGCTCCAGATCTGAAAACGTTTTTGGCTTGTAGCCGTCGACGTTATAAATGAGCACCGGCTCCACGGCGTGAATACCGGTCGTCCAGAGCACCCGCAACGCGACGTCGCTTTTCGATGTCGCATCCGATGCCGTTGCGCGCGGATCGTCTTTTGGCGATCCCGCTTGAAACAGTCCGCCGACTCCGATGTCGGCTTCGCCACTTTCGACCTTGGCCAGCAGTTCGGCGGCGCTCGACACGCTGATGATTCTCAACGGCCGCGATTGCTCGCGCGCAAAGCGGACCAGCAAATCGTGATCGAAACCCGACGGCTCTCCGTCGGGACCCGGGAACCAGCTCGCGGGACCGGGACGCACGGCGGCAACGATGTCGTTTGAAAGCGGGCGCGGGGCCGGTGGCGAGGGCCCGCATGCGGAAAGGAATGTCAGCATGCCGGCGAGCGCAGTCGCGCCGGCGCCGCGCGTGACGAGTTTGGGCGATTCGGGCATTGTGGACGATTATAGCGACCATCATGCAAATGTCATGGGTTCCGGCCGCGGGGTCCAGCCGGGCACCACGTATAATGTTGTGGATATGGCGGGTCGCCCCGCATTGCAAGGTCGTGAATCTGGTCAGGTCCGGAAGGAAGCAGCCATAGCGAACCGAACAAGTGCCGGGGGAACGGCTCGCCACCCCCTCTCTTTGCTCGTCGGATCGACCTGATACTTTGTTACTCGCCGGCTCGAACGCTCACGTACGTTCCATGTACGCTGCGCGTTCTCGCCGGCTCGCGCCGCGTCTCAGGCCGATCTGACGGCAAATAGCACGTCGCCCAGCCGGCCCATTTCTTGATCCGATGAGCTACCAAGTTCTCGCGCGCAAGTGGCGTCCCAAGGCTTTTGCCGAGCTGGCGGGGCAGGAGCATGTCGTCACGGCGCTCACCAACGCGTTGTCGCGCGGCCGTCTGCATCACGCGTACTTGTTGACCGGCACGCGCGGCATCGGCAAGACGACGATCGCGCGGATCCTCGCCAAAAGCCTGAACTGTGTGAACGGCGTGACGGCGACACCCTGCGGCGTTTGTCCGGCGTGCGTCGAGATCGATGCAGGTCGCTTCGTCGATCTTCTCGAGCTCGATGCGGCATCGAATACCGGCATCGACAACATGCGCGACATCCTCGACAACGCGCGCTATGCGCCCACGGTGGGGCGCTACAAGGTTTACCTGATCGACGAAGTGCACATGCTGTCGAAGGCGGCGTTCAATTCGATGCTGAAGACGCTCGAAGAGCCGCCGGAGCACGTGAAATTCGTGTTGGCGACGACCGATCCGCAAAAGATTCCCGTCACGGTCCTGTCGCGCTGTCTGCAATTCAATTTGAAGCCGTTGTCGCCGATGTTGATCGCCGCGAGGCTCGTGCATATTCTCGGGGCCGAGGCGATCACGCATGACGAAGGCGGTGTCGCGTTGATCGCGCGCGCCGCGCACGGCAGCGTCCGGGATGCGTTGAGCTTGCTCGATCAGGCGATTGCGTTCGGTGCCGGCGAAGTGCGCGAAAACGTCGTGCGCTCGATGCTCGGAGCGGTCGATCGCGATCACGTCTACCGAATCGTCGATGCGCTGATCGCCAGGGACGGCGCTGCTCTGTTGGCCGAGAGCACTGCGCTGGCGACGCGAGGTCTCGCGTTCGGCACCGCATTGGACGAGCTTGCCTCGTTGTTCCATCGGATTGCCGTCGCGCAGGTGGTACCCGCGGCGGCGACCGCGTTCGACGATGCAGCGCGCATACAGGATTACGCCGCGCGCTTCACGCCGGAAACCATCCAGCTCGCCTATCAGATATGCGCGCAGGGCCGCGCCGATCTGCCGATCGCGCCCGATGAAGAGACCGGCTTTGCGATGACGTTGTTGCGCTTGCTGGCATTCGAGCCTGCTGCCGCGTCGCTGTCAGGGAAGGCGCCCGTGCCGAGCCCGGCCGCGGCGGTAAAGCCGCCTCCGGCGAAGCTCGCTGAGTACAACGTGGCGGCGCTCAGGGCTCCGGCGCGCACCGAAGCGCGGGTCGCCGTGGTACGGCCTCCCAAAGCGGACGGCGTCACATTGCCCGACGATCCGGCGAACTGGCCGGGATTCGTCGCCGGACTGAAGCTGTCGGGAATGGCCGCGCAAATCGCTGCGCAGACCGAGCTCAAATCGGTGGCCGGCAACGTGTTGACGTTGGCGCTTCCGGCGTCGCACCGGCACCTCGCGGACAAGGCCTACGCGGACAAGCTCAAGGCGGCACTCGAAGCTGCGACGGGCCGCAAGCTCTTGCTGGCATTCGAGGTGGGCGAGGCGATCGACGCCTCGCTTGCCGCACGCGAGCGGAAGCTCCGTGCCGAGGCGCAAGCGCAAGGCGAGCAAGCATTTCGAGACGAACCCTTCGTCCGCGATTTGCTGTCCCGCTTCGACGCGCGGGTCAAGCCGGATACGATCGCGCCGCTGTCCGACGACAACGCGACGCCAGGCTGATCGACGCGCTCGAGGGTGTTCGATCGTGACGTACAACGTCAGCGTCACAACGTGTTTTCGTCGCCGGTTCTTACGCCGTCCACGATCTCTAATGACAATTGCACGCTCAACGCGATGATTCGCATTGAGATTCACCGACGGGACCGGTCTTTGCTAGAAGGTCGGGTATCGCGTTGTCGACGTCGTTTCGACTCCGGAACATCCCATCGTGAAAGCGCTGCGCCACACGCCAGTATCCCGCGTGCGATTCTCCAGTCCGCCTCGCTGCGGAAACGATCGCGGACTTCTGCTGTGGCGGCTTTCGGACCGAAAATCGCGCCAGCGACAACGCCTGGAGGAATTGATCTTCGAGGATCCAGACGCACCGGATCGCGGGTTTCCAAAGCAGCGCCTGCGCTACGGCGTGCGCCGGCGCCTTCGCCGCGTGTCCTATCGCGATGCCCGGCGGCGTGTCGCGCGGCCTCGGCATCACGTGAAATTGCGCCGCGTACATCCGCGGCGTTGATATCCCGTAATCGATCGTTCACCGGCCGCCGTCGGCGGTCTCTTGGTAAAGTCTCGAACCATCGCTTGACGCGGCGCGTCCAAGCGCTATCCGGGCTGCGTGGCCTCCCGCCGTGCGGTCGCACGCCGCGCTTGACCATTCGAGATCGAGAAACGCCATGATGAAAAACCAACTATCCGGGTTGATGAAGCAAGCGCAGCAGATGCAGGAGAATTTGAAGCGTGCACAAGAGGAGCTCGCACGCACCGAAGTCGAAGGTCAGGCGGGGGCGGGCCTCGTCAAGATCGTCATGACCTGCCGCTATGATGTGCGGCGCGTCTCCATCGATCCGTCGCTGTTGGGCGAAGACAAAGACATGCTGGAAGACTTGGTCGCCGCCGCGATCAACGATGCGGTGCGTCGCGTCGAAGCCACGACGCAGGAAAAAATGGGCGGCCTCACCGCCGGCGTGCCGATGCCGCCGGGATTCAAGCTGCCGTTCTGATGAGCGTAAACCTTCGGCGATGAACGATCGTCGAATACCGGCCCGCGTGCCGCATGAACCGCTGTCGAGCCTCGACACGCTGGTCGCCGCTTTCCGCGTGTTGCCCGGCGTCGGGCCCAAGGCCGCGCAGCGGATGGCGCTGCATGTGCTGCAGCACGATCGTGACGGCGCGCTGCGGCTCGCGCACGCGCTCGAGCAAGCGACGCGCTCGATCCGCAACTGTGAACGGTGCAATACGTTCACCGAAGACGTCGTGTGCGTGCTGTGCCGTTCGGCCAAGCGCGACGCCTCCGCGCTTTGCATCGTCGAAACGCCGGCCGATCTCATGATGATCGAGCATTCGCAGGCGTACTCGGGTTTGTATTTCGTGCTGATGGGCCGTCTATCGCCGCTCGACGGCATCGGCCCCAAGGAAATTCATCTCGATCGGCTGCTGAAGCGTGCGACCGATGGCGTCGTGAAA
>DASXPO010000034.1:0-8116 GCA_036493535.1 Casimicrobiaceae bacterium | reverse complement strand
TGGTTCGAAACCCGGGCACAGTCCTCGACGTCGACGCCGTTCGGCTTGTCGATGAAAACGCGGACGAGCTTGCTCCTCGACGATACGTCGACGTCGACCAACTCGTACCCCAATGCGGGCACGGTTCGCTGCAGCAAGTCACCGATGTTCGCGACCATCCTCGAAGAGCGCGGCGCCAAACGTCCAAAACCAAAAAAAAAATGGGCTGTGCCCAGCCCATTTCTCTTACTTATCGACCCGCGATGTTAGCAGAAAAACCGGCTTTTTTGAAGGCCCCGACCCCTCTCGCCGGCCCCTGTCGCCTGGGCCAAGCAAAGATGAGGGCGATCGCGAGGGCCTCAAGCGGCTAAACTGGCGAGGTTCGCTGCCCCGGGGGATTTTTCGATGCCTGACCCACTTGTCATTGCCAAGCACGGCGATCTGGAGCTCGGCCTGCTGCCGGGGCTCGTCAATCGGCATGGTCTGATCACCGGTGCCACCGGCACCGGCAAGACGGTCACGCTTCAGGTGATTGCGGAGCGCCTTTCGGCAATCGGCGTGCCGGTGTTCATGGCCGACGTCAAGGGCGATCTGGCCGGGATGAGCCAGCCCGGGGTCACGTCCGCCAAGTTCGCCGAGCGCCTGAAACTGGTCGCAGTCGAGGCGCCTGCATTCACGGGCTTCCCAACCGTTTTCTGGGACGTCTTCGGCGAGCAGGGACATCCGGTCCGGGCGACCGCGAGCGATCTCGGTCCGCTGCTGTGGTCGCGCATTCTCGAGCTCAACGACACGCAGGCCGGCGTTCTCACGCTGGCGTTCAAATTCGCCGATGACAACGGCCTACTGCTTCTCGACCTCAAGGACCTGCGCGCGCTGCTTGCGCACGTCGGCGACAACGCCCAGCAGTTGACGACCAGCTACGGCAACGTGTCGGCAGCGTCGATCGGCGCGATTCAACGCGGCCTTCTCGCGCTCGAGCAGCAGGGCGCCGAGCGCTTCATCGGCGAACCGATGCTCAATGTCGACGACTTGCTGCAAACGAAGAACGGCCGCGGCGTCGTGAACATTCTCGCCGCGGACCGTCTGCTCGGCGCGCCGAAGCTCTATTCGACCGTGCTGCTGTGGCTCCTGTCCGAACTGTACGAGCGCCTGCCGGAGATCGGCGACCCCGACAAGCCGAAGCTCGTCTTTTTCTTCGATGAGGCGCATCTCCTGTTCGAGGACGCGCCGAAAATCCTGCTCGACAAGATCGAGCAGGTCGTGCGATTGATCCGCTCAAAGGGCGTCGGCGTCTATTTCGTCACGCAGAATCCGCGCGATGTCCCCGACACCGTGTTGGGGCAGCTCGGCAACCGCGTTCAGCATGCGCTTCGCGCCTTCACGCCGCGCGACCAGAAGGCAATCAAGGCGGCGGCCGAGACGATGCGCGCGAATCCGCAGCTCGACACGGAGAAGATCATCACCGAGCTCGCCGTCGGCGAAGGGCTGATTTCGTTTCTGGACGAGAAGGGCCGGCCCGACGTCGTCGAGCGCGCTTACGTGCTGCCGCCGGCGTCGAGAATCGGTCCGATCTCGCCCGACGAGCGCCGCGCTGTGATCGCGGCATCTGCGGTCAACGGCGTCTACGAAAAATCGGTCGACCGCGAATCGGCCTACGAGAAGCTCAAAGGCCGCGCCGAGGGGTCGGCGTCAGCCGGTCCGACGGCCGGCGGCGGCTTCTGGGATTCGATGAAGGGTTCGCTCGGCGGCTTGATGACCGGAACGGGACGCAAGGACAGCCTGGTTGAAGCCGTGGCGAAGAGTGCCGCGCGCACCGTCGGCTCGACAGTCGGACGCGAAATCGTGCGCGGCGTGTTGGGATCGCTGCTCGGCGGAAAGCGCCGATAACGGCAGTTTGCTCGCCGCGCGCGGAATAACCGCTACGGGCGCGCGGCTTTGTCCAACTCGGCGAAGACATCTTCCGCCATGTGGAATGCCGAGTTCGCCGCCGGAACCCCGGCGTAGATCGCGCACTGCAACAGCACTTCCTTGATCTCGTCGCGCGTGACGCCGTTATTGAACGCGGCGCGCACATGCAGCTTGAATTCGTCGCTGCGATTGAGCGCGACCATCAAACCGATCGTCAGCAAGCTGCGCGTATGTCGCGGCAAGCCGGGGCGCGTCCAGATCTCGCCCCAGGCATAGCGCGTGATGAGGTTCTGGAATTCATCGTTGAAGCCGTTGCGTTTAGACTCCGCCCTATCGACATGCGCGTCGCCGAGCACGGCGCGGCGAACCTGCATTCCCTTTTCCTGGCGGTCGCGTTCGTCCATCGGCGGATCACTCCTCAAAAAAATCCATTAGCGCGGCGGTGAACTGATCCGCGGCTTCGATATTCGAGACATGCGCCGCGTCGAATTCGAGGTAGCGCGCGCTCTTGATGCGATCGGCCAGAAAACGGCCGTCGACGGGCGGCGTGGAAGCATCGTGCGTTGCCGAAATGACCAACGTCGGCACGCCGATTCGGTCGACCCCTTCGCGGAGATCGGTGTCGCGAATCGCTTCACAGCAACCGATGTAGCCGTCGCGATCGGCGGCAATCATCGTCTTGCGCACGCTCGAAACCACATCCGGCATTCGGGTCAGAAAATTCGGCGTGAACCAGCGTGCGAGCACCGCGTCGGCAACCGACTCGATGCCACCTGTTCGCACCGCGTCGATCCGCGCCTTCCAAGTCTGATCGGTTCCGATCTTGGCCGCGGTGCTGGCGAGCACGAGTCTTTCGACTCGATGCGCGGCGTGGAGGCCGAGCTGCTGTCCGACCACACCCCCCATCGACAGCCCGCAGAAGCGGACCCGTGAAATCGCCAGGGCGTCGAGAAGCGCCAATGCGTCGCGCGCGAGTTGCTCGGTCGTGTACGGACCGGGAGGCGCGCTCGATTGTCCGTGTCCACGCGTGTCATAGCGGAGAATGCGATAGCGCTGCGCCAGCGCGGGCAGTTGCGGATCCCACATCGCGAGATCGGCGCCGAGCGAATTCGAGAGCATGACGACGGGCGCATTGGAAGCGCCGTCGATGCGGTAATGGATGCGTAATTCCGGGAGGTCGACAAAGGGCATCGAGAGAATCTCCGTTCGAAATCATCCGCGCCGAGCAAGCACGCGATCGATGAAGGCGGCCGTCGATCCCAGGTACGATTGCGGCTCGAACAGGCGGGCCAGCGCACGGCGATCGAGCACCGAGGTCACGCGGGGCTCGTCGGCGAGCACATCGCGCAGATGACGGCCGTCCTTCAACGCGCGCTTTGAAGCGGACGCCACCAGCTCGTGCGCAACATCCCGCCCGAGCGTTGGCGCGAGCGCCATCTGCACCGCCTCGGCCAGAATTTGGCCCTGCGACGATTCAAGATTCCCTCGCATACGCGCGGCGTCGACCTCGAGTCCTTCGATGACGTTCGCCGTCGCATCGAGCGCGCCGCTCGTCAACATCGCGATCTCGGGCAGCGTATCCCATTCGGCCGGCCAGTTGCCGAGCCCGCGCTCGTGTTCCTGCATCGCGGCGATCAACATCGTCGCGACGAGGCCCGGCACACGCACGGCGGCCGCGATCGCAACCGATGCGCCAACCGGATTGCGCTTCTGGGGCATCGTCGACGATCCGCCTCGTCCCGCCTTCGCCGGCTCGAATGCTTCGCCGACTTCGGTTTGCGCAAGCAAAGCGAGGTCGCGCGCGAGCTTGCCAAGCGTTGCAACGATAAGCCCCAGCACCGTCGCAACTTCGCACAGATTATCGCGCTGGGTGTGCCAAGGCGCGGCAGGAATCCGGAGCGCGAGCTCCGTCGCGAGTGCGGCCTCGACCGCCGTGCCTTGGGACCCAAGCGACGCAAGCGTGCCCGTCGCCCCGCCGAACTGCAGCACTAACGCGCGTTCGCGGACCCCCGCGAGACGCGATCGATGGCGGTCGATCGCACTGAGCGTCATCGCAAGCTTCAATCCGAGCGTCACGGGCGGCGCTTGTTGTAACCACGTGCGGCCCACAAGCAGCGTCGCACGATGCAATGCCGCCTGCCGCGCAAGCGCGTCGGCGAGGCGCGCAACGCCTTGGTCGATCAGGCCCAGCGCATCGCGGAGCTGCAGCACGAGGCCGGTGTCGATGACGTCCTGGCTCGTCGCTCCCCAGTGCACGTAGCCCTGTGCACCTTGTTGCGCACGCGAAACGCGTTCAGTCAAACGCGAAACCAACGGAATCGCGAGATTGCCGGCATCGCGGGCGGCGGCGGCAATTTTAGCGAGATCGAAGTCCTCGGCGCGGCAGCAACGCGCGATCGTATCGGCCGCATCGGCGGGGATGATGCCCACTGAAGCTTCCGCACGGGCGAGCGCCGCCTCGAAGTCGAGCATCCGCTGCACGCGCGCGCGATCGGAAAAAATCTCCCGCATCGCGTCGGTCGTGAAAAGGCGTTCGAGCACTGCTGAATCAGTAGTCGAAGAAGACAGTCTCGTTCTTGCCCTGCAACGCGACATCCCAGCGAAGCGCGTTGCGCTTGCCCTCGATCGGCGCCGCGATCAGCGTGGCACGCCGGTCCGCAGGCACGCGCTGCAACACCGGATCCTCGGCGTTCGCGGAATCGTTTGGAAAATACATTCGCGTGATCAGATGCTTCAGGAGTCCGCGCGTGAAGATCGTCACGTTCAAATGCGGCGCTTGCAGGCCTTCGCCCTGCGCAGGCACACGGCCCGGCTTGATGGTGGCGAAGCGGAAGACGCCGTCGTTGTCGGTGGTCACGCGACCAAAACCCTTGAACGCGGGCTCGAGGGGCTTGTCCTGCGTGTCGTCCGGATGCGCGTAGCGCCCATGCGCGTTGGCTTGCCAGATCTCGACAATCGCATCCGTCACCGGATTCCCGTCGCCGTCGGCCATGCGTCCTTCAATCGTTACCTTGTCGCCGGCCACGCCGGGCGCTGCGATGTTGTCGGTGACGAGCCACGTGAGACCGATGTGCAGATACGGGCCGATGGTTTGCGACGAGGTTGTTTCCATGCTCATGGCGCCTACCCCGGCAGCTTCATATCGTTTTCGAAGGGCGTCTCGTCCCGCCCGCGCAAAACGATGTCGAACTTGTACCCGAGCGCTTGTTCGGGAATCGTCGTTTCCCAATCGAACGTCGAAACCAGGCGTTTTCGAGCGCGCGCGCTCGGGATGCTCGTATACATCGGGTCGAATTCGAGCAGCGGATCGCCGGGAAAATACATTTGCGTGACGAGTCGCGTCACGAACGCCGGCCCGAATAGCGAAAAATGAATGTGTGCCGGGCGCCAGGCATTGTGGTGATTGCGCCACGGATATTCCCCCGGCCGAATCGTCATGAAGCGATAGCGTCCTTGCGCATCGGTCAACGTGCGCCCGCAACCGGGGAAATTCGAATCAATCGGAGCGTTGTGATTATCGCGATGATGCGGATAACGTCCGGCCGCATTCGCCTGCCAGATCTCGATCAGCGTGTTCGCGACCGGACGCGCGTTGGTGTCGAGCACGCGTCCCGAGACCACGATGCGCTCGCCGATCGGATCGCCGTTGCCTTGCTGGGTCAAATCGAAGTCGTTCGCCTTCAGCATGTCGGAGCCGAACAGCGGACCCGTCACCTCGGAAAGCGAAGTCGGCAAGACGACCAGCGGCTGCGACGGCGAGCGTTTCACCGTCGACGCATAGGGCGGATAGAGATACGCCGGTTGCGTATCGCGATCGCATTTGCGATAACCGGCAAGTGCCTTGGTCTGCAAGTTCTTCGGTCTGGATGTCATGCTCAAACTCTCTCGATGATCATCGCGATGCCCTGCCCGACGCCGATGCACATCGTGCACAGCCCATAACGGCCGCAACTGCGCATCAATTCGTATGTCGCCGCGATGACGAGCCGTGCTCCGCTTGCGCCGAGCGGATGTCCGAGCGCGATACCCCCGCCGTTCGGATTCACGTGCGCCGCATCGTCGGGCAATCCGTGATCGCGGGTCACCGCCAGGACTTGCGCCGCGAACGCTTCGTTGAGCTCGATCACGGCCACGTCTTCGAGCTTCAATCCCGCCAGCGCAAGGACTTTGCGCATCGCCGGCGCAGGTCCGAATCCCATGATACGCGGTGCCACACCGGCGACGGCCGAGGCGACGATCCGCGCTTTCGGCGTCAGCCCGAAGCGCTCGATGGCCTGCGCCGATGCGATGAGCGTCGCGCAGGCGCCGTCGTTCACGCCCGACGCATTGCCGGCGGTGACCGTTCCGTCCGGTCGCACGACGCCCTTGAGCTTCGCGAGCGCCTCGAGCGATGTCGCGCGCAGATGCTCGTCCTGCCTGAAGATCGTCGGCTCGCCCTTTTTGCTCGAAATCGTCACCGGCACGATTTCTTCGGCGAGCCGCCCGGCGGCGATCGCGGCGGCCGCACGCTGTTGACTGCGAAGCGCATAGGCGTCCTGATCAGCGCGGCTGACGTTGAATTGCTGCGCGACGTTCTCGGCGGTCTCGGGCATCGAATCGATGCCGTATTGGCTTTTCATCAGCGGGTTGACGAAGCGCCAGCCGATCGTCGTGTCCTCGATCTTCGCGGCGCGCGAGAACGCGCTGTCGGCCTTGGGCATCACGAACGGCGCACGCGTCATACTCTCGACGCCTCCGGCGATCATCAGCGACGTTTCGCCGCTCTTGATGGCGCGGCTGGCAATCGCAATCGCATCCATGCTGGAACCGCACAACCGATTGACCGTCGTGCCGGGGACTTCCTGCGGAATGCCCGCGAGCAACAGCGCCATGCGCGCAACGTTGCGATTGTCCTCCCCGGCTTGATTGGCGCATCCGTAGACGACGTCATCGACTTGCGACCATTCGACGCGCGGATTGCGCTCCATCAGCGCGCGAATCGGAAGCGCGGCGAGGTCGTCGGTGCGCACGGTCGCGAGGGCGCCGCCGTAGCGGCCGAACGGCGTACGGATGGCGTCACAAATGAAGGCTTCGTTCACGATCGATTCCTAGTTTTTCAACGGAACGCCGGAGAGCTTCTGCAGTTCTTCGAACGAGAGGCCGTCGACGATGTCCAGCACGCGCAAACCCTGCGGCGTCACGTCGATCACCGCGAGATCGGTGTAGATGCGGTTCACGCATTTGAGACCGGTGATCGGATACGTGCACTGCCTGACGATTTTGCTTTCGCCCTTTTTCGTCAGGTGCTCCATCATCACATAGACGCTCTTGGCGCCGATCGCAAGATCCATCGCGCCGCCCACCGCCGGAATCGAGCCCGGCGCACCGGTGTGCCAGTTCGCGAGATCGCCGGCGACCGATACCTGGAACGCGCCCAGCACACAGCAATCGAGATGGCCGCCGCGCATCATCGCGAACGAGTCGGCGTGATGAAAGAACGATGCACCGGGCAGCGACGTCACGGGCTGCTTGCTCGCGTTGATGAGATCGGGATCCTCGCCACCCTCCTCGGGCGCCGGTCCCATGCCGAGCAAACCATTCTCCGTTTGCAGGATGATCTCGCGATCTCGCGGGAGATGGTTCGCGACTAGTGTCGGCAAGCCGATGCCGAGGTTCACATAAGCGCCATTCGGTATGTCGCGGCCGACGCGCGCGGCCATTTGCTCGCGAGTGAAGCGGTTCATTCGCCGATTCCCATTGTATGACTGCACAAACACGCGCCGGCGTAAGCCGCCCTGCGCTTAGGGCGTCGCAACCACTCGCCTGCGGGTGCCCGACGCGACAGGTCAGCGTCGACCCAACGACGCCCGACGGCCGCGTCACCCGCGACGGCTCGCGCGAGCCATGCGCTTCGTCGCGGCAGCTGGTGTCGCGTCATGCCGCGGCCTCGGGTCGCGCGATGCGCTTTGCCGCTTCGGGAATTTCGACGACGCGCTTCACGTAGATGCCGGGTGTCACGACGACTTCGGGATCGAGGTCGCCGAGGTTCACGACTTCACGTACTTGGGCGATCGTGCATTTCGCAGCGGCGGCCATGATCGGCCCGAAATTGCGCGCCGTCTTGCGATAGACGAGATTGCCCCAGCGGTCGGCGCGCAGCGCCTTGATCAATGCGAAATCGGCTTCGATCGGGTATTCGAGCACGTAGCTGCGTCCGTTGATTTCGCGCGTCTCCTTCCCCTCGGCGAGC
>DASXPO010000033.1:0-3509 GCA_036493535.1 Casimicrobiaceae bacterium | reverse complement strand
GCGGACGCAATATCGGCGTTCGTCCGATGGAGCTCGTGCTGGCTGGTGCGGCCGCTTGCACGGCGTTCGATGTGGTCTGGATCCTCAAGAAAGCGCGACAGCCGGTCAGCGATTGCGTCGTAGACGCAGAGGCCGAGCGTGCGGAAACGGATCCGAAAGTCTTTACCCGCATCCATTTGCGCTACCGCATTGCCGGGCGCGGGCTCGATCAGCGCCAGGTCGAGCGCGCGGTGAAATTATCGAAAGAGAAATATTGCTCGGCAACGATCATGCTCGCGAAGACCGTTGAAATCACCTTCGAGCTCGCCGTCGTCGAAGGCGACCGACTCGATTGAGGGAGCGCGCGAGCCGCTGTGCCGATCAGGTGTCTCGCAAAAGGCGAATCAGGCTGGACGTGTCCCAGCGACCGCCGCCGCGCGCCTGGATCCGCGCATAAAATTGATCGAGGATCGCGGTGACGGGCAACGCCGCACCATTCGCGCGCGCTTCGGCCAGACAGATCGCCAGATCCTTGCGCATCCAGTCGACCGCGAAGCCGAAGTCGAACTGGTCGGCGACCATCGTCTTGCCCCGATTCTCCATCTGCCACGACTGCGCCGCGCCCTTGCTGATCACATCGAGCACACGCAGCGGGTCCAATCCCGCGCGCTGCGCGAAGTTCAATCCTTCGGCGACGCCTTCGATCGCGCCGGCGACGCAAATCTGATTGACCATCTTGGTCAACTGACCGGCGCCCACCGGACCCATCAGCGTCACCGCCCGCGCGTACGTCGCCAGAACGGATTCCGCACGCGCGAATCCATCGGCGTCACCGCCGACCATGATCGTAAGCTTTCCGTTCTCAGCGCCGGCCTGTCCGCCCGATACGGGCGCATCGAGGAATCCGATTCCCTTCGTGCCCGCGATCGCGGCGATCTCCCTTGCGACTTGCGCCGATGCCGTTGTATGGTCGATGAGGATACTGTCCTGTTGCATCCCCGATAGGGCGCCGTGCTCGCCCGACACGACTGCACGCACGTCGTCGTCATTGCCGACGCACATCACCACGAAGTCGGCGTCACGCGCGGCTTGCGACGGGCTATTGGCTGCCGTTCCGCCGAATTCCGCGACCCAACGTTCGGCCTTCGCCGCAGAACGGTTGTAGACGATCATTCGATGGCCGGCGCGCGCCAAATGGCCCGCCATTGGGTACCCCATCACGCCCAGTCCCAGGAACGCAATTCGTTGCGCCATTTTCAACCTTCCGCGATGGCGCGACGCGCCGCGGCGATCGCGGCGCGCACTCGCGCCGGCGCCGTTCCGCCGACGTGATTGCGGCTCGCGACCGAGCCTTCGAGCGTCAGGACCGAAAAAACGTCGGCACCGATCAGGGGGGCGTAGCGTTTGAGCACGTCGAGCGGAAGATCTGCGAGGTCGCATTCGCTGCGCTCGGCATCGCGCACGGCGTTCGCCACCGCTTCATGCGCGTCGCGAAACGGCATGCCCTTGCGGACTAGATAATCGGCGAGATCGGTCGCGGTCGCGAAGCCCTCGCGCGCGGCCGCTCGCATCCGTTCCGGATGAACCGAAAGGCCGGTCGAGACGAGGTCGGTGAATATCGCGAGCACGTCGGCCAACGTGTCAACCGTGTCGAACAGCGGTTCCTTGTCTTCCTGGTTGTCCTTGTTGTACGCGAGCGGCTGCGCCTTCATCAACGTCAACAGCGCGACCACGTGACCGATGACGCGCGCCGACTTGCCGCGCACGAGCTCCGGCACATCGGGATTTTTTTTCTGCGGCATGATCGAGCTGCCCGTGGAGAAACGGTCCGAGAGCGACACGAAGCCGAAGCGCGGATTCGACCACAGCACCAATTCTTCCGCGAACCGCGACAAATGCACCATCACCTGGGCAGCCGCAGCGGTGAATTCGATCGCGAAATCGCGATCGGAGACCGCATCGATCGAATTCTCGCAAAGACCCTCGAAGCCGAGCTCGTTCGCCACGCGTTCGCGTTCGATCGGATAACTCGTTCCGGCCAGCGCCGCGCTGCCGAGCGGCAATCGATTGACCCGACGGCGGCAGTCGGCGAAGCGCTCGACGTCGCGGGAGAGCATTGCATCATAGGCCAAGAGATGATGGCCGAAGGTCACCGGCTGCGCGACTTGCAGGTGCGTATAGCCTGGCATGATCGTGTCGGCATGCGCATCGGCCAAATCGAGCAGAGCGCGGCGGAGCGCGATCAACTCCGCCGACAAGGCGTCGATTGCGCCACGCAGCCACAACCGCAGATCGGTCGCAACCTGATCGTTGCGCGAGCGCGCCGTATGCAGGCGCTTGCCGGCATCGCCGACCAGGGCGATCAGGCGCCGCTCGATGTTGAAATGAATGTCCTCGAGCTCGCGCGTGAAAACGAATTCCCCGCGTACGATCTCGCGCTGGATTTGTGCAAGCCCCGATTCGATGGCGCGCAGATCGTCGGCCGAGATCACGTTCGTCTCCGCGAGCATGCGCGCATGCGCTCGCGAAGCCGCGATGTCGACTTCGCCCAAGCGCCGATCGAAGTCGATCGACGCGTTGAAGCGCTGCATGCGCGCCGACATGGGCTCCGCAAACCGGCCCGACCATGTGCCGCCCGACGGCAGCGAACTGGCGGCAGGCGTCGCTTGCTCGGGTTTGGCGTCGTTTTTTGGTGAAGGTGCGGCAGCCATGGCGCGATCGTTTCAGGAAGCGGCTTGCATCCCGATTGCCGCGTGCCGAGAATAGCCTACGTTGACTTCGAAAAATGTGCGAAACGACCGGTCATTGCGCGACGCCTGTTTCGCAGCATGGCAGGCATGATGCTTGCGTCTCCCTGCCACCATGCGGGGAATTATAAGGCAAAAGGCGGAATATCCCGTGCTGCCTGACCTGCGCAATCTGGGCACGATCCTGCGCGTTCTGCTTGCGGTCAACGCGGCGGCGCTGGTCGCGGCGTTTGCGCGTGAGCAGCGCTGGAACGCACTCGCGAACGAGTGGATCGCGCTCACGAGCTATGTCGAGCCGTATCTGCTGTTCGAGCTCGCAATTCTTTGGTTGATCGGACCGTGGCTATCGCGCCAGTCGTATCGAACCTTCGTCATCGCCGTCGCGCTCGTGACGATCGCCGCCGGGATCGCCGTGCACATGCTGATCGAGCGGTTGTTGCCGGGACAAGCCGGATCGTTGCCGCGACAGCTCGCGTTCGCACTCGCGATGGCGGTCGTGCTCATTGCGTATTTTCGTTTGCGCGTGAAAGCGCTGTCGCCGGCGATCACCGAGGCGCGATTGCAGGCGTTGCAGGCGCGGATCCGGCCGCACTTTCTGTTCAACAGCATCAATGCGGTCCTCTCTCTCGTGCGTAGCGAGCCGCAACGTGCCGAAACGGCGCTCGAGGATCTCGCCGAGTTGTTTCGCGTGCTGATGCGCGACAACCGCGATCTCACGCCGCTCGAAAACGAAGTGCAGCTGTGCCGTCAGTATCTCGATCTCGAAAAGTTGCGTCTCGGCAG
>DASXPO010000032.1:0-40986 GCA_036493535.1 Casimicrobiaceae bacterium | reverse complement strand
AGTTTGAGAGAAGTGCGTGGACGCAACACATTGCCGGCGTCCGCAATCGACGGCAATCCATCTGCGCCGATGATCGAAAGTGCCGGACGCCAGGTGCGATTCAGGATCGCTTCGTCGCGCTCGCCGACCATCGGCGCCGTGCTACCCGCGAATGGATATTTTCCAAAGACGATGCCGCCCATGATCGCGGCGGCGGCGCCCGCTTGCTCGACGCGTTCTCTCGGAATCTGCGCGTGAAACGCCGACGACAAAATCCATCCGGTGGCCGAGTCCTCGAGGCGATCGAGCATATTTCGCGCAATGCGAAACGACGACGGAACGATGCCGCTCGCATCGCCTGAGTGAACGCCCTCGTTCAGAACGTCGACCGTCAGCGTGCCGGCGGCGAGGCCGCGGAGCGAGGTCGTGACCCACAGTCGTTCGTAATCGCCGCATCCCGAATCCAGGCCGACGACGAAATCGACGGGACCGAGACGCGGCGCCAGCGCTTCGAGGTAAGCAGGCAAATCGTAACTGCCGCTTTCCTCGCAGGTCTCGATGATCCCGACGCAACGCGCATGCGGCAGACCTTCGGCTTCAAGCGCAGCGATTGCCGACAACGCCGCGAAGACCGCATAGCCGTCGTCGGCGCTCCCCCGACCGTAGAGCTTTCCATCCTCGATCACCGGAACCCACGGGCCGAAACCTTCGCGCCATCCGGTCATTTCGGGCTGCTTGTCGAGGTGCCCGTATAGAAGGACGGTGTTGTTTGCGTTCGGAGCGGTCGCCGGCGCTTCGAACACCAACACGGGCGTTCGGCCTTGCAGCCGGACGACCTCGACGACGAGCCCGCGAACGGGCTGTGTGCGGACCCACTTTTCCGCCAACGTGATGACGTTTTCGATGTAACCATTCGCTTCCCATGCAGGATCGAAGTGCGGCGACTTCGCGGGAATGCGAACGTAATTGACGAGCTGCGAGACGATTTCGGCGTCCCAATGGTGCGTAACGCGATCGATCAATGCGGAGCTCGGCATGACGGGCCCTGACGTGAATTTCGGCTGCGAAGTGAAACGATAGCAGGTACGCCGGCGACGGGCGCGATCGATCTGAACGCGGGTTACGCGATACGCCGTAAAATGCCGAATGATCGCTCGCGATGCCGCGCCGTATGACGGTCTCTCGCCCGACCGCATTCTCGATGCTCTCGACAGCGTGGGCGTTCGCGGCGACGGGCGCTTGCTTGCGCTCAACAGCTTCGAGAATCGCGTCTACCAAGTGTGGCGCGACGATGCGCCACCCGTCGTCGCGAAGTTTTATCGTCCGGCGCGCTGGACGGACGCGCAGATCCGCGAAGAGCACGCGTTCGTCGGGGAGCTCGCCGAGCGCGAGATCCCCGCCGTTCCGCCACTGGCGCTCGGCGGTTCGACGCTCAACGAATTCGAGGGCTTTCGGTTCGCCGTATACGAGCGTTTCGGCGGCCGCGCCCCCGAGCTCGATCGACGTGAAACGCTCGTGCGCATCGGCCGCTACATCGCGCGTATCCATGCCGTCGGTGCACTGACGCGGTTCTCGTCCCGACCCGCGTTGACGCTCGATGAATTCGGTGTTGCGTCGCGCGAATATCTGTTGCAACACGACTTCCTCCCGCCCGATCTGCGCGTCGTCTGGCAGGGCGTCGTCGATCAAGCGCTCGAGGGCGCCGGCAGGGCATTGCAGCGCGCGGGTCGTACGGTCTCGCTTCGTTTGCACGGCGATTGTCACGGTGGCAATGTGCTCTGGACCGATGCCGGTGCGCATTTCGTCGACTTCGATGACGCGCGCATGGGGCCCGCCATCCAGGATTTGTGGATGCTGCTTTCAGGTGAGCGTGCCGCGATGGAAGCACAGCTTGCGGCATTGCTCGAAGGTTACGCAGATTTTCGCGAGCTGGATCGGCGCGAGCTCATGCTGGTCGAAGCGCTCCGTACGCTGCGACTCGTGCATTACTGCGCATGGATCGCTCGACGTTGGGAGGATCCCGCGTTTCCGCTCGCGTTCCCGTGGTTCAACACGCAGCGGTATTGGCAAGACCGCATCCTCGAGCTGCGCGAGCAGATCGCGGCAATGGACGAGCCCCCCCTCGAAGCTTGAGAACCTTCACACTATGAAAATTTCGCTTGCCCGCTGAAGGTGGCTTGCGTTTTTCACTGGGCTCGATACGATTGCGTCATGACTTTGTCATAATGCAAGCGCGTGCCATTCATTATGGCGCGGCTCCGCCAACTGTTTTCAGCCGGGCCCCAGCATGATGGATCGAGTATTTTCCGCAGCGATACGGTCGGTCTCTATTGCGCTGCTGCTCAGCGCGCCTTCGCCATCGTCCGCCGACGGATTCAACGGCGGCTTTCGCGATGCGCTGGGTCCGCGCTTCGAATCGATCGGCAACCTGCGGATCACGCCGGCACGGCGCGACCATGCCTCGCCCATCGATCCGCGTGCAACGCTTCGTTATTGGAACCAGATCGCCGTCAACGCAAGCGGTCTCGATCACACACCCGTCGCGGCCGGCGAGACGCGCGTCTTCGGCGAGCAATTCGGTCCGGGCCGCGCGAGCCGCGCGATGGCGATCGTCCATATCGCCATGTTCGATGCGGTCGACGCGATCGCCGGCGGATATCGAAGCTACACGGGCATCGGAAGCGCTGCCCCTGACACGGCGATGAATGCGGCAATCGCCCAGGCCGCGCACGACACGCTGATCGCGTTGTATCCGTCGCAGCGCGAATCGCTCGATGCGCTTCTCACGGACGATGTGAGCCACATGCTTCCGCACGGTCGACCGCAGAGCGACGGCGTTGCACTCGGCGCCCGCGCCGCTGCGGCCATTCTCGCGCTGCGCGCCGACGACGGGTCGCGGCAAGCGGAGTCGCGTATCGGCGTCGACTATGTTCCGGGACAGGCGCCAGGCGATTGGCGGCAGGATCCGATCGGCCTTTCGCCGCTCGCGCTCGGTTATCACTGGGGCGCCGTCAAACCGTTCGTATTGCAAACGGGCGATCAGTTTCGCGTCCCGCCGCCGCCTTCGATGGCGAGCGCCGACTACGCCGCCGCCTATGCGGAGGTAAAGCGCGTCGGCGGAGACGGCGTGACGCCGACGAGCCGCACCGCGGACCAAACCGAGGTCGGTACCTACTGGGCTTACGATGGAACGCCCGCTTTATGCGCGCCGCCGCGCCTCTACAATCAGATCACCGCGACGATCGCCGACCAGATGGGCACGGGCGCCGTCGACCTCGCGCGACTGCTGGCGCTCGTCAACGTCGCGATGGCTGATGCAGGGACTGCGATTTGGGAATCGAAGTATTTCTATGATTTCTGGCGACCGGTCACCGGCATTCGCGAATCGGATCCGGGGACGGGACCGACCGGTTCGGGCGACGGCAACGCCGCCACCGTCGGCGATCCTTCGTTCACGCCGCTGGGCGCACCGGCGTCCAATCTGCAGGGTCCCAATTTCACGCCGCCGTTTCCATCATATCCGTCCGGTCATGCCGGTTTCGGTGGCGCGCTGTTCGAGACACTGCGCAATTTTTACCGTACCGACGCCATTGCGTTCACGTTCGTGTCCGACGAATTGAACGGCACGACGCTCGATCACAAGGGCAACGTGCGCCCACTCATACCCCGGAGCTTCACGTCACTGTCGCAAGCCGAGGAAGAAAACGGCCAGAGCCGCATCTACCTCGGCATCCATTGGGCGTTCGACAAATCGGCCGGCATCGCTCAAGGGCGCCAGGTTGCCGACTACGTGTTCGCGAATGCGTTCACTCGGCAGGCGCGGCCCTGACGACTTAGCGCCGATATAGCCGTGGCGCCGTTCCACGGCTTCATTCCTCTTGACGGCTGAAGCAGTTCGGCTGGATCCATGAGATCGCCTGTCCTTTTGAAAATGTGCTCTACGTCGGCAAACTGCTGAACTGGCGTGTGCAGAAACTGATCCTTCATCCCTGAACGAACGCGCATGGATCAAAGGAAGCGGATCAATACGCGGCCTCATCGAAGACGCGCACACCGAAATGGAGCAGCCACCATTTCCATTTGGGCAGCGCGCGGAAGGGAACCGTCAGGCCAGTCGATCCATGCGTCGCCTGATCATTGATCATTTGCTGCGTGATCGACGGCGCCGCGCCGAGCGTCGCATTGCACGACCAATTGCCGCGATTTCTCACGTCGCAATCGGTGTATTTCCCGGACTGCAACGGCGAGCCGGCGATCCAAAAGACGACTTCATGCCGCGTCTTCGACGCCCGGTATCGGTAGCGGTCGCCGGCCACCATGGTGCCCATGCAGCGGGTCCCTTCCCAATCGCCTCCGTTGCAATCGGCCGTGTAGATGGTCCGCTCGCCTTGTAATGTGATCTGGTCGCTTGTCCAAAAGACGAGCACGACGGCGGCGACGACGCCGATGACAAGAAGCAATCGTTTTATGGTCGATTTGGTCATTTTTCCGGTGACGGAGCTCTTCCCCACGCCGGCCGGTCACGGGCCGCGGCGTCCCGCCGGCCCAGACGATACAACTGTTCCCCATTGTCACGCGAGCGTTCGACGACCAACGTTGATCCAGAGCCGCTCGCCCAAGTCCGAACTGCAGTTGTAAAATCGTGTCCGAGCCGTTGGGGCTCAGCCCGACCCTGGAGGAACGTCGATGTTCAAGCTGAACGTGAATGGCCGCGACCGCACCGTCGACGTCGAGGCCGAGATGCCGCTCCTCTGGGTCCTCCGGGACGAGCTCAGTCTTCATGGCACCAAGTACGGTTGCGGCGTCGCGCTGTGCGGGGCCTGCACCGTCCATGTCGACGGCGAGCCCGCCCGTTCGTGCTCCGTACCGGTATCGGCCGTCGCGGGCAAGAAGATCGTCACGATCGAGGGGTTGTCGCCGCGCGGTCTCCATCGCGTCCAACAGGCGTGGATCGAGCACGAGGTTCCGCAATGCGGTTACTGTCAGGTCGGAATGATCATGTCGGCCACGGCTCTTCTCGCCAAGCATCGCAATCCAAACGACACCGACATCGACGCCGCGATGACCAATCTCTGCCGCTGCGGCACGTACGCGCGCGTCCGAGCGGCGATCCACGCGCTCGGCGAAGGCTCGTCTGCACCGGCTGCGAAGAAAGCGTGAGGAGGACGGCCATGGCGATCGCCCTGTCGCGTCGCACGTTTCTCAAGGCCTCCGCCGCGGTCGGCGGGGGATTGGCGCTGCAATTCCGTTTTCCGGTTGCCTCGGCGGGGGGGGCCGAAGGCGTGGCGACCGAAGTGAACGCATGGATCGTCATTCATCCCGACGATCGCGTGGTCATCCGCATCGCGCGCTCGGAGATGGGCCAGGGCAGCTACACGGCGCTCGCACAATTGGTCGCGGAGGAGCTGGATTGCGACTGGGCGAAGGTCAGCGCGGAATTCGCATCGCCCAACGAGCATATTCGACGCAATCGGATCTGGGGCTCGATGTCGACCGGCGGCAGCCAGGGGATTCGTTCGTCGCAGGGCTACGTTCGCAAGGCCGGCGCGAGCGCACGCGAGATGCTAATCGCCGCCGCGGCAGCCCAGTGGAAGATCCCCGCGGACCAATGCAGCGCCGCCAAGGGCATCATCGTGCACGAGCGGACCGGACGCAGACTGCGCTACGGGCAAGTCGCGGCAGCCGCCGCCAAGCTCAGCCCGCCGCAAGACGTGAAGCTCCGCGATCCTTCTCAATGGAAGATCGCCGGTCAGCCGCTGCATCGACTCGACATCCCCGACAAAGTGCGCGGCAAACCCGTTTTCGCCGTCGACGTGGCGCTGCCGCGCATGCTCCACGCGGCGATCGCGCAGTGTCCAGTTTTCGGCGGCAAGGTCGCCCGGGTCGACGACAGCAGCGCGCTCGCGATGCGCGGCGTCAAGAAAGTCCTGCGTGAGCCGGAATTCGTGGCGGTGGTCGCCGACAACTGGTGGCGCGCCAACCAGGCGCTCAAGAACTTGAAAATCGAATGGGACGCGGCGGGCAACGGGCAAGCCGACAACCAATCGATCGAAGCGATGTTGCGTGCGGGCCTGGCCGATTCCGACTTGCCCAAGGCTCGGAAGATCGGCGACACGCAAGCTGGATTTTCTGCCGCTGCCAAAGTGATCGAAGCCGAATACCGGTCTCCTTATCTCAATCACGCGACGATGGAACCGCAGACCTGCACGGCATGGTTGAAGCCGGACGGGTTCCTGGAAATCTGGACGTCGACGCAAAACGGCGAGGCATCGATGGCGGCCGCGGCGGACGTTTCGGGGCTCCCGCTGGAAAAAATCGAGGTGCACAAGATGATGTTGGGCGGCGGCTTCGGTCGTCGTGGCGCGCCGCAGGACTTCGTGCGGCAAGGCGTTGCGATCGCGAAGGCAATGCCCGGTGTGCCGGTCAAGCTGATGTGGTCGCGCGAAGAGGACATGCAGCACGGTTTCTATCGGCCCGCGAGCATCGTCCGAATCAAGGCGGGCCTCGATGCGCAAAACCGGATTACGGCAATGCATACGACGATCGCCTGTCCGTCGATCGTCAAGAGCTTCTCGCCCAATGCCGCGCTCAAGGACGGCATCGACGGCTCGGCCGTGCGCTCGTTCAGCGACATGCCGTACACGGTGGCGAATCAGCAGGTGGACTATGCGATGCGCAACGGCCATGTGCCGGTCGGCTATTGGCGCGCGCCCGGCCAGCAGAACGCGTTCTATCGCGAGTGCTTCATCGACGAGCTCGCGGCGACAACCGGAAAGGATCCCGTCCAATTCCGTCTCTCGATGCTGAAGGACGGCGACAAGAATCGCGGCGTGCTGGAGGCCGTGGCAAAAACCGCGGGATGGGGCACGCCGCTTCCCGCAGGCGTGCATCGCGGCATCGCCGTCGCCGACGGGTTCGGGACGTACACCGCGATGGTCGCCGAAGTCTCGGTGAACGAAGCCGGCGAGGTGAAGGTCCATCGCGTCGTCGTAGCGATCGACTCAGGCTACGTTGTCAATCCTGACACGTGCCGCGCGCAAGCGGAGAGCAATGTCGTCTACGGCCTGGGCAGCATCCTCTATCAGGAAAACAATGTGAAGGACGGGCGCGTCGTGGAATCAAATTTCCACGACTTCCGACTGCCGCGCATCAGTGAAATGCCCAAGGTCGAGACGCTGCTCGTCCCCACCGGCGGATTCTGGGGCGGCAACGGCGAACCGGCGATCCTGACGCTCGCACCGGCGGTGTGCAACGCGATCTTCGCGGCAACCGGCAAGCGCGTGCGATCGCTGCCGCTCAAAAATCATGATTTGCGGGGCGCTCCAACTTGACGCCGGCGTCCGTTTAAAGGCGACGCGTCAGCGCCGCCGGCAATTCCCGCACGACATCCGGTACGCCGGAAGTTTCCGTCGCGCGGTCCATCATCGCATCGACGAGCCGCGCCACGGTTCCCTCCTGCGGCAGCGACACGCCGAAGTGCAGCACGCGCTCGCCGCGGTAGATCGCGAGCGTCGGAAAATTTTCGACGTCGATGTCGCCGGCGACCGCGCTATCGTCTTCGATGTCGAGCCACAGAAACGTGGTGGCAGGACGCGCGCTTGCAATATTCTCGAAGGTCGAGCGAAATTCCTTGCAGGTGTCGCACCAATCGGCGCACAACGACACGACGACGAGCTTCTGCGGATCGGCAAACGCGCTTGCGACCGTGTTGCGATCGGATTCTGCGGTCGTGAAGACAGGCACGCGAAATGGGACGAATCGAGGACGCAATCAGCCCGCGCGCGTTCGAGCCGGCACATCGCCCAACACCGTGCATCGTCTGACGACGCGCCGCTCAGTGAAGGGATCGTAAGGTGTCGCGCGATGCAGAACGCAGCGATTGTCCCAGACGATCAGCTCGCCTGGGCTCCAGCGGTGCTCGTAGATCAGATCGGGATGGATCGCCAGCGCATTCAATTGCTCGATCAGCGCCCTGCCCTCTTCATACGGCATGTCGACGATGTACTCGGCGTGGTCGCCGACATAGAGGCAATCGCGCCCGGTCTCGGGATGCGTGCGCACGACGGGATGATCGACCGGCGGCTTGTCGGCTCGCTGCGCATCGGTCAGCGGATCTTCGCCGTGACGTCGCGTTCGTGAGAAATCGAGATTGTGAACGGCGCGCAATTTATCGATCCGAGCCTTCCACTGCCCATCGAGCCGCTCGTAGGCGCCATACATGTCGGCGAAATGCGTTTCGCCGCCGTGCCCCGTGACCCTTTCACCGTAGATGATCGTCGCTTGTCCGGTGATGCGCTGCCACGAGCCGTCGGTGTGCCAATGAAGCGTGCCGCGGTCGGGATGCCGGCCGTTGGGATTTCCATTCTCGTCGAGATTCGAAAGTCGATAGAGCTCGGGAAATCCATCGGCGTGATACTGGCTCATCACATGGATCTGCACGGGACCGAAGCGCCGCGCCAACTCGACCTGTCGCTCCGAAGGAACGTCCTGCGGACCGAACAGCAGCACCTGATACCGCAGGAACGCTTGATAGATCGCCGCAAACGTTTGATCGTCTAGCGGTGCGCCGAGATCGACACCGATGATTTCCGCGCCGAGCTTCGGCGTCAACGGTCGGACCTCGAACGGCCATTCGCGGCCGCCCGCGGCGGTTATCGCTTGAGACGCCATCCTGTATTCTCATCCGCAATGCGGCGCATCGCCGTCAAGAACCGCGCGGGAGATTCGCCATGGGAAATGGAATCGATTCGCATTGTCACGTTTTCGACATCGCGCGGTACCCCTATGCTGCCGATGCAGCGTATCGTCCGCCGCCGCACGAGGCCGGGACTGCGGCGGATCTTGCGGCGTTGCTCGACGCACAGGGGCTGTCGCATGCGCTGTTGGTGAATCCTACCAGCGGCTACCGCTACGACAATCGCTGCATGATAGCGGCAATTCGCGAGGGCAAGGGCCGCTTCAAGGGCATTGCGCGCGTTCCGCCCGACGCCGACGAAGGCACGCTCGATGCATTGGGCGGTGGCGTCATCGGAATTCGGCTCGACCTCTTGACCGATGGCGTCGATGTCCTGCGGCACTCCGCGATGCCGCGACTGCTCGCGCAAATCCGTGAGCGGTCGTGGCAGATTCATGTCCAATGCGAAGGCGACCAGTTGCACGAAGGCGCCGCGGCACTGCGCAATGCCCGCGTTCCGCTGGTCATCGATCATTGCGGTCGGCCGTACCCGGCCCACGGCATCATGCAGCCCGGATTTCGAGCGCTGATCGAGCTCGGCCGCGATGGGCATTTCGTCAAGTTGTCCGGACCGTTTCGTTTCTCGCATGAAGCGCCGCCCTATGCCGACACGGAGCCGTTCATCGCCGCGCTGATCGATGCATTCACCGCGAATCGATGCGTTTGGGGCTCCGACTGGCCGTTCCTGAGGCTCGAGCGGCGGATGGATTACGGTCCGGTATTAGCGAATCTCGAGCGTTGGTTTCGCGATGAGCGCGATCGACAGCGCGTCCTCTGGGACACGCCAGCCCGCCTGTTCGGTTTTGCCTGAGCCGGACGATCCGTGCTTTTCCTATGGCGGACAAATATAGCCGGTGCCGGACGGCGATTTGAAGCAACCCACCGATTCGGGAAGGAATTGCTTTGGCAGCCACAGGATGACTTTCGGCGCCATGACCGTAAAAGCGATGGTGACGAAGAACACGATGTAGAGCGGGAGCGAGCGCACGACCGCTTTGCCGAATCCGACGCCGACATACTTCGATGCGACCAGCAGCGACAGTCCGTACGGCGGCGTGATCAGGCCGAACACGAGCGTCGTGATAATCACCACGCCCATGTGCAGCGAGTTGATGTTGCCGACCTCTGCCAGTTTGCGAATGATCGGCATGAAGATAATGATCGCGGGCACGGCATCGATGAAGTCGCCGACGATCACGAAGAGCGCCACCAGCAGAAACATGATGATCGTGCCGTCGTTCCCTGCGAACGATGTAATGTAGCCCGCGACGATGTCGGGACCCCGCAGATACGCGACCATCCAGCCGAATGCCGACGCGCCGGCAACCGCGCCGAGCGGCAACGAATACAGCAAGCCGGCATACATGAAATCGCGCGGCAGCTCTTTGACATGCTGTCGGTTCAGGGCCGGAATCAACACGACCAGGATGTACATGGCGGCGACCATCCCCGCCTCGGTCGGCGTAAACCATCCGCTCAGTATGCCGCCCATGATGATCACCGGAATGACGAGCGGCAGAGCGGAGCCGCGCGCGGCAACCGCCACTTCGGTCAGCGTCGAGCGCTTTTTCATCACGCCGATCGGACCGAAGAAATAGCTGTACACCATGAGGCCCATGCCGATCAGCACCCCCGGGACCGCCCCGGCGAGAAACAAGCCGCCGATCGAGACATCGCCGGTCGCGCCGTAGACGACCGCCATGATGCTGGGTGGAATCAGATTCGCCATCGTCGATGCCGACGCGATCAACGCAGCGGTGAATGCGCGGTCGTAGCCCTCGCGCGCCATGTCGTAGGCGATCGTGCGACTCAACACCGCCACGTCCGCAACCGACGAGCCCGAGATGCCGGCGAAGAACATGCTGAAAAGCGTCACGACTTGCGCGAGGCCGCCGCGCAAATGACCGACGAGCGTTTGCGACAGGCGAATCATTCGCGTCGCAACATCGGACGACGCCATAAGCTCGCCGACCAGGAGAAAGAACGGCACGGCGAGCAGCGTCTCCGAATCGATTCCGTGGAAGAGCTGGCCGATCATCGATTGCATGCTGACCGGCGTGAGCGACGTCGCGACCAGCACGCCCGCGATCAACGCGAAAACCACGGGCACGCCCATGTAACCGAACGCCAGGAACAGCAGGCTCATCAAGATCAATACGCCACCTGCGCTCATGTTGAGATAACCACTGTCATAGCGCCGGCTCCCGGATCTCTTCGCGATCCTCCGGTCCTTCGAAGCCGTGCTTCCAGCCATTGACGAGCTGCTCGATCGTGAAGAGCGCAATCAGCACGCCCGCGATCGGCACGATGGCCGTGTAGACAGTCAGCGGAATCAGTGACGGCATCCGAAAGCTGCCGAGATCCAACAAAGCGTTCTTCCATCCGAACCAGATCAGGAGCACGGCCACGGCGAGCACGATCAGGCGATTCGTGATTTCGATCACGCTGCGCGGCGCGCCGGTCATCCGCTTGGTGATCTCAGTCAAATAGAAGTGATCGTTCCGTCGCGTGGCCGCGGCCATCCCGATGAACACGCCCCAGGCGAAGAACGCCGTCGTCACCTGTTGCAGCCAGAGCCAAGGCGCGCCGATCGTGCGCGTCACGACGTCGCAGAGCACGGCCAGTGTGAACATGCCGATGCACACGCCGCACAAAATCATGAGAATCGCCTCGAGTGGATCGAATGCCTTCCACTTGAGCTGCCGATGGCGCTCGAGAATCAGCGCGCGATAGTCGGCCATGTCAGATCGGATGCGAGCTGATACCCGACATGAATCGGCCGGAGACGCGAATCGACGCGCCGCCGGCCGTCGCGTTCGCGAGCACTACTTGACGTCGCGAACGAGCTTCAACAACTTCACCGCGTGCGGACCAAGCTCTTGCGCGAGTTGATCCTGGACCGGCTGCGCGGCCTTGACGAAGCCGGTCTTGTCGACATTGTCGACGATCTTCACGCCGATCGTCTTGAGCTTGTCGGCGGAATCCTTTTCGAGCTTGAGCGCCATCGCGGGCTCCTTCTTCGAGACTTCATCCGCCGCGGCCTGGACCCATTTCTGCTGCTCCGGCGTCAAACTGTCCCAGGTTTTTTCGCTCACCCAGATGCAGTTGTTGTTCGCTTCGTGCTCGGTCATCGACAGGATCGGCGCGACCTCGTAGTGCTTGTTGGCGAGATACACATTGACGCCATTCTCCGCGACGTTGACGACGCCGGTCTGCAGCGATGTGTAGACCTCGCCGAACGGCATATGAACGGTCTGCGCGCCGTACGCCGGGAACAGCGTGTCTTCCGTCTTCGTCGCCTGCACGCGTACTTTTTGCCCTTTGACATCGTCGATGGATTTCACTTCCTTCTTGCTGTACATGTTGCGCATGCCCATCGTCAGGAGGCCGAGCACCTGCGCGCCTTGCACCGAGTCCTTGATCATCGCCCGGAATTCCTGCGCAATCGCCGGGTCGGCGAGCGCCTTCGCCAGATGCTCCTGGTCGCGGAAGATGAAATGCAGCGAGAACACGCCGGCTTGCGGCGCAAGCGTCGAGGCGTTCGCAGTCGACGTGATGACGAAGTCGATGTCGCCGGCACGGAGCTTTTGGAGCATTTGCGGCTCTTGACCGAGCTGCGCGCCCGGAAACTGGTTGATGCTGAACTTGCCGCCGCTCAGCTCTTTCAATTTCGCATCGAAGATGTTGGCAGCGATGCCGTAGGCCGTGGTCGTCGGTTGGTCGTACGCGAAGCTGAACTGCCGCGCTGCCTGAGCGGAGACGCCGGCGGCGGCAAGCGAGGTCACGCAAAGCGCGGCAATTGCGAGTGATTTGAAAATGCCGATGGAACGCGTCATGAATGCTCCTCCTGTTGTGTGGCCATAGGTCCGGTGCCTGGGGCGATCCCGGCCGCGGCGAAGTATGGCTGATCGCGGGCTGGCTGTGAAACAAAAGTGATCGGTTCCTTCCCGCACGGCTCGAGCGGCTCGTTTACCCATGATCGGCGGTGCGGTTAAAATCGTGGATCGACTTCCGGAGGATGGCATCCGTGGTTTCTCCCCATCGTGTCCGCGGTGTTTTCGCACCTGTCGTAACGCCGTTCAAAGAGGACTTACGGCCCGACGCCGCACGCCTCGCACTCCATTGTCGCTGGCTCCTCGACCAGGACGTCGGCCTCGCAGTGTTCGGCACGAACTCCGAAGCCAACTCGCTGACGGTGCAGGAGAAGCTCGATCTTCTCGATGCGATGGCGGCCGCCGGCATTCCGTCCGCTCGAATGATGCCGGGGACCGGCTGCTGTGCCCTTCCCGACACCGTCGAGCTGACACGCCGCGCGGTCGCGCAAGGCTGCGCGGGCGTGCTGATGCTGCCGCCGTTCTACTACAAAGGCGTGTCGGACGATGGATTGTTTGCGAGCTACGCCGAAGTGATCGAGCGCGTGGGCGACGAGCGGCTGCGCATCTACCTCTACCACATCCCGCCGGTGTCGCAGGTTCCCATTTCGCTCGCGCTGATCGAGCGGTTGCTCGCACGCTATTCCGGTGTCATCGCCGGCGTCAAAGACAGCTCGGGCGACTGGAGCAACACGCATGCGATGCTCGAGCGTTTTCAGCCGCGCGGTTTCGACGTGTTCGCGGGCAGCGAGACGTTCCTGCTCGCGACGCTCAACGGCGGCGGCGCCGGCTGCATCAGCGCGACTGCGAACGTCAATCCGCGTGCGATCGCGCTGCTGGCGCGCGATTGGCAAAAACCGGATGCCGATGCTCGTCAGGCTGCACTCGATCGCGTTCGGCAGACGTTCCAGAAATTCCCGATGATTCCTGCGCTCAAAGCGGCCATCGCCCAATTTTCCGGCGACGATGGCTGGACCGTCGTTCGCCCGCCGTTGGTTGCGCTCAGCGCAAAGCAGCGTCGTCAGTTGATCGACGCGTTGATGACAATCCCTTTCGCAATGCCCGGTCTCGCAGAAGTCGCGCACGTTTAGCGCCGCGTGTTCGTCCTCATTTGGCGGGCGCTGCCCAAGCCGCGCGGATTCGTGCGGCAAGATCGATGGGCGTTCCGGCGGTCGCCGCGTTGTCGGTGGACGCCGCCAATCCAATCGGCCATGTTTCGTGATCGAACGCCGCGCAGGCATCGGCGGTCAGGAAGCGACTGCGCGATGCGTAGACGTGCCGATCGCCGGAGCCCGCCTGCTGTTGAACATAGAAACGCTGCGGCAGCATGATCGTCAGATGGTCGCGAGCGCGCGTCATCGCGACGTAGAGCAAGCGCCGCTCCTCCTCGATCTCGTCATCACGCGCGCTCGACATGTCGGATGGAATGCAGCCGTCGACGCCGTTCAGAATGTGCACTGTCTTCCATTCCTGACCTTTGGCCGAGTGGATCGTCGACAGGATCACATAGTCTTCGTCGAGGTGCGGCTCGTCCGCCATCCCGCCTGCAGCAGCGGGCGGATCGAGCGTCAGCTCCGTCAGGAATCGCTCGCGGCTCGGATAGGTTGCGGCGATGCGCCGAAGTTGCAGCAAATCGGCTTTTCGTCCCGGCGCATCGTCGTAGATGCGTTCGAGTTGCGGCGCGTACCATTTGAGGAGCGCATCGATTTCACTCGGCCATTCGCTCCCAGCCGAGCGGAGCGCCTCGTATGTCTCCACCAGCGACGACCATTCCACCGTCGCAGTCGCCGGCGCGCGAAATTTGCGCATCACGCCAACCGGATCCGCCGATGGCTCGATCGCGTCCAGTAATCGCGCCGCCGTGGCGGGACCCATGCCCGGCAGCATTCGCAGCGCGCGAAATCCGGACATGCGCCCCCGCGGATTTTCGATCCAGCGCAAGAGCGACAGCACGTCCTTCACGTGCGCCGCATCCAAAAACTTGAGCCCGCCGTATTTGACGAACGGAATGCCGCGTCGACCAAGCTCGAGCTCCAGCAATGCACTGTGGCTCGAGGTCCGAAAGAGCACGGCTTGGCTCTTCAAGGCCATGCCGTTTTCGCGATGCAGGAGAATCTGTTCGGCCACATAGGATGCTTGATCGGCGTCGTCCTTCACCGTCACCAGCAGAGGTCGCGCTCCGGCCGGCCGCTGCGCAACGAGATTCTTCGTGAAGCGCTCTCTGGCATGTCCGATGACGGCATTCGATGCGTCCAATATCGCCTGCGTCGAACGGTAATTATGTTCAAGCGTGACCACACGCGCCGGCGGAACGTATTGCCGCGGAAAATCGAGTATGTTGCGCACCGTCGCGGCGCGAAAACCGTAGATCGCCTGGGCATCGTCGCCGACGACAGTGACCCCGCGGCCGTCCGGTTTCAACGAGCGCAGGATCGTGCTCTGCAGACGATTCGTGTCCTGGTATTCGTCGACCAGCACGTGATCGAAGCGACGCCCGAGATCACGCGCGATACCCGGATCGGCAAGCATTCCCGCCCAATACAGCAACAGATCGTCGAAATCCAGGACGTGTTGTGCTTGCTTGGCGCTGACGTAGGCGGCGAACAGCGCGTTCAGTTCCGGTTCCCAGCTTGCGCACCACGGATAGTGATCGCGCAAGGCATCGGTTACCGTGATCTCGGCGTTGACGACGCGCGAGTAGATTGCGAGACACGTTGCGCTCCCCGGAAAGCGCTTTTTCGTGACGTCGATCTTCAGGTCTTGACGGACGACCGCCATCAGATCTTCCGAATCGGCGCGATCGTGGATCGTGAAGCTCGCGACCAAGCCGACGCGCTCCGCGTATTCGCGCAGCAAGCGTGCGGCAACGCTGTGAAACGTGCCGGCCCAGGGAATCGAAACACGATGTTCGTTGCCCTTGGCATCGAACCTCGCCGCGAGCGCGCGTCCCGCACGCCGTTCGAGCTCCGCAGCCGCGCGACGGCTGAACGTCAACAGCAGCAGGCGGTACGGATCCGCACCCTCGCGGACAAGATGCGCGACGCGATGGGCGAGCGTGTTGGTTTTGCCCGAGCCGGCCCCGGCAATGATGAGCAGGGGCGCCGGTTCGCCGTCGCGCTCGCCGTGAACGACCGCCTGGCGTTGCGACTCGTTCAGCGTCGCAAATCCATTGTTTTGCATTGCGCCCGTGGCTCCATCGAAAAGAACGATCGTTCGATGATAACCGCGGTTACGGCCGGGCCGCAAGCTCCGCCGAAATTGTTACCGCGTCGCGGGCTCCGCGCGCGCGATGAAGCGTGATGCGTTGTCGATGGGCGGCGAACAATTGAATGTCTCGCCTTTGCCGAGTTCAAAGAACGGCAGCAGCGCGGCGGGCGGCGCCAGAATCCCCAGCGCAATGGCGGCACCGGTTCGCGCAATCGCATTGCCGAGCTCGGGCTTCATCGACGGCGATGCAAAAGTGCCGGTCACCTGAATCGGACCGCGCAGCGCGAACACGCTCCCGTCTTTGGGGTCCGCGACGAGACGCAAATCGAGCTGTTCGTCGCGAAGGCCGATGCGCCCTTGCGCGGTCAGCGTCGTGTGTTCGGTGTCGAGCACGAACGTGCGCGGAACGAGTACACCGCCTTCCGCCTTGAAATCGGCTACCAGGCAACGAATTGGAATGTTCTTGTCGCCGCGCGCCATGACGATCAAGGTGTTGGCGATGTCGAGATTCGCGAGTCGCAGCATCAGATCGCTGACCGCGCCGTCCTTCATCATCGCGACGACCTCGCCGTTGGCATTGCCGAGCAGCGCGGCCACCGATTTGCCGCGCATCGACAACCGCACGCGCCCTTCGATCGTGCCGGCGCTCTGAACGACCGCCTGAACGCCCGGTGCCAATCGATTCACCTTCAATCCGCGGCCGGTGAGATCGGCGGTGCCTTCCAAAGTCGATTGGTTGACGTCGAGCGTGATCGTGCCGTCGATGTCGCCACCGGCCGCGCGGAACGCAAGCGGATCGAGCTTGAACACGCCATTGCGAAGCACGAGTCGCGTATCCATTCGGTTGAGCGGCAGCGATTCGTTGCGGATTCGCCGTCCGGTGTAGTGGATGTCCGCATCGGCAGCCGTGAATTTGTCGAGTTGGTATTCGTTGCGCGGCAGCACCTGTCCCGGAGGCGCGCCGGTGCCGTGTTCGGCGCCAACGAAGCCGCCAAGGTCGCGCATATCGAGCCGCTCCGATGTCAGATCGCCGCGCATGAACGGTCGCTTCGGCCGCAAATCGACCGAAAAATCACCGGCGAGATCACTGCGTCCCACGGCGCCGGAGAACTTTGCCAACGTCCACACCCGATCCCCGTAGCGGAGCCGCCCGCTGATGCGGTACGGCGGCGTCGGCGGAAACGGAAGCCGCATGATCGTGTAGATCTCCTGCATATCGTGCCCGTCGAGCGACAAGGTGAGATCGAGCGAGCGCAGATCCTGCGGATCGACTAAATGCCCGCGCACCGCGAAGTTCGTCCCGCCGATCTTCCCGTGAGTGTCGATCGCGATCCGCGGATCGTCGACGCCGATCGATCGCCAGCGGGCACTCCCCGAAGCGGGCAGTCCGAACAGGGTGCTGGGCGCGAGATCGCCATCCGCGCGAATCCGAACGGCCGGTCTCAGGCTTCCATTCGCATTCAATCTGCCGTTGAGCGATGCGGCGCGAAAGTTCCCGAAGCGGGACGGATCGAAACGGCGCAGATCGGCACGAACGTCGAAGGTGTGGTCGGCACCCAGTCCGACGGTACCGCTCGCTTCCGCGCTTGCATCGCCCGCGGTAAGCCGTGCGCGCTCGATCGCGACGGCGTCCTGATCGATCGTGCCCTCGATTTGCAGTCGCCGATTCGATTGCGCGAGCGTCACGCCGATCCGCTGACGCGAGAGATCGCCCGTCGCGTTCATCGTGACGGCGACCTTGGTCGGCGCGAGCGCGCGATGAACGGCTTGCAAATTCACGCCGTCGCCGTGCAGCGCCAATGCAACCTGGTCACCCTTCCATCGACCGTCGCCCGCGAGGTCGCCCGCCGGCCCGAGACCGATTCGAATGTCGCTCAATGCCCATGCATCGGACTGCAGCTCGGCGGTGGCGGCGATGGTGGTCAGCGGCACACGCTCGTCATCGAGCGTTCCGGCGAGGTTATTGGTGATCGCGACTTTGCCGCGCAGCACCAATCCCTCGGCCGCGACGTCGAGTGTGCCGTCGAGCAGCGCCGCCGGCGCCCCCTCGGCTAAGTGGCGTGGATCAACCGCTTGGAGACGCGCCTGCGCGCGTTCGACCACGTGCTCCGTGAAAGGTCGCACGATTGCGTTCGCTTCGATTGCCGAGCTCTGCGCTCGAATCGACGAGCGCAGATCGATGCGCGCGAGCTCGCCGCTCGCCTCGACGCGCCCGACGATCGGATGCTCGCCTTCGCGTCGCCAGTCGACCTTGCCATGCAGCGCAAAGGGAGGCTCGTTCGCGACGTCCGCGTGAAGCGCGACGCGACCCCATGGCGTTTCCGCTGGCTCGACCGCGATGGTCAGTAATCGCGATCCCGCGTGAACGTCCATCGTCAACGGTCCGATTTCGCGCTCGCTGTCGCCCTCCGCGAGAGCGAGCTTGCCGATCGCGACGTGCCGTAGGCGCACCTTGACTGGCGACGCCAGCGACTGCGGGAGCTGCGCGGGCTCATCGTTGCTTCGCACGACCCGCACACGGCTCACGTTCACCGGCTCGAACGCGACGACGCCCGCGAACAGCCACAGAGGCGACCAGCGCAGCGTCGCGTCGTCCAACGCGAATTCATAGCGTCCGCTGCGCAACACCGCATGATCGACGTGAATCGGCCGTAGCAGCGTGCCGGAAACGCCATCGAGAACGAGCTGGCCGTCGGATCGCTTCACGAGCGTGTCGGCGGCGGCATGCAACGTCGATTCGCGCGCAAGCCACGCGATCAGCGCCAGGAGGACGCCGATCAGCATCACGCCGGCGAGACCCAGCACGCGGCCGGCGGCGCGCGCGGACGAGGAACGGGTGTCGGGCGTCGATGGCGAAGAAGATTTCATGCGGACAGCGAATCGTCCGCAAATTTAGTGCCTTCACACACGAACCTTCTTTAGTCGCC
The DNA here is from genome assembly GCA_036493535.1 of Casimicrobiaceae bacterium. GTDB lineage: Bacteria > Pseudomonadota > Gammaproteobacteria > Burkholderiales > Casimicrobiaceae > VBCG01. The sequence continues at coordinate 22,267 of DASXPO010000032.1, read as the reverse complement.
GCTTCGCAGGCAAACGAGGCGTTAGCCCGCGATTTGTGCCGGCATTTCGTTCTTCGGCGGCAAATTGCTCACTGGTGGAATTGCACTTCTTACAACTGCGTAGGGGCTAAATCCCGGCGAGACTCAGCGAATGGACGTGAACCGGCTGCTCGAAACCTTTGAGCGGGACCCGCCCGAGGTCCTTGAACGGAAGCGCCTTGCCGAGACAGAGCTCGGCGACCGCGTTCGACACGAGGATCTGCTCGGGATCCGCGTGCGAGCAAAGGCGCGCCGCCAGCTGCACCGTCGAGCCGAACAGATCGTTGTGGCGCTCGATCGGCTCGCCTGCTGCCATGCCGATGCGGACCTTGATCGGCCGGTCCGGATGATCGCTGCGATGCCGCAGGAGCCCTTGCTGGACATTGATTCCGCAGCGGATCGCGGAAGCCGCGGAGACGAACACAGCCATGATGCCGTCGCCGGTGTGCTTCACTTCGCGCCCGCTCGTGGCCGAGAGCGCCGCACGAACGATGCGGTCGTGAATTTCCAGCAACGCGAATGCAACCTCGTCGCCGAAACGCTGCGTCATGCTGGTCGATTCGACGATGTCGGTGAACAGTACGGTGCGAGTCCCGGGGTCGCGATCGGAGTTATCGGGCAAGAGCGCCGCGCCGCCCTCGTCAATTTCGGCCGCCCCCATGAACGCGTCGGCGAGATCGGGCGTGACCTCGATAATCCGCGCGGCCGCAAGTCCATGCGCCTCGCGATGCACGGCATCGGCCGCATGAGCGTCCGGCGCCGTGCATAGGCAAAAGATTTTTCCCTGCTTGGGATTCACCCAGTATTTCACGTACTCGACGCCGTGCCGGCCTTGGACCTCGAGATCCTTCAAATGGGCCTTCGCGACGTCTTCCGCCCGCACGCCCGGGACGTCATGGATGTCCATATACATTGGCATGAGATTTCCCCTGCATCGAAACCGGCTAGCGTACTCTAAATGCTTGCGCCAACAGCAGGCAAATCTTCCGCCTTCCGCCGCGTGACCGCAATTTTCGGCGGGTGCATCAGCGTCTGGTAAACCACGCAGTAGCGTTCGGTCAACCGCAGGAGCGTGGCCAACTGTTCTTCGGAAGCATCGGTGTCGAGAACGATCTCGAGTCGAATGTGCTGGAAACCGACCGGAACATCCTTGGCCAGTCCCAGCGTTCCCCGAAAATCCAGATCCCCCTCCGCCTGAAGATGCGCATCGCGCAGTTCGATTCCCAGTGCCGTTGCCACCGCATTGAGCGTCACTCCCGCACAGGCAACCAGCGCTTCGAGCAGCATATCTCCGGAGCACGCGCTCATGCCCGTTCCGCCCGTTGCCGGATGAAGACCCGCCGCGACGAGCGCCTTTCCCGTTTCGATCTTGCAGGTGACGTTCTCGCCGAGATGGCCGCGCGCCCGAAGCGTGACAATCGCCGCCTCGGGCGTTTGACGATAGCGGTCCTTCAACGGCGATTGCAGCGCACGCAGGTCATCGGCGTTCATGGTGAAACTCCTGAGATCCCCATTCGTAACCCTAACATCGGAGATTGCTCGTGGCGAGCCCTGCTATCGTTAGGTCCACAAACGAGGCACGGTCATGCGAAGAAAATGCACGTTGGGAATCGATATCGGCGCGACCAAGACGCTGCTCGCCCTCTTCGACGAGCATCTCGAGCCGCTCGACGAGTTGAAGATCAAGACCGCCGCCGCCGAGGGCGAGAAGGCATTCCTGGCGAACTTGGAGTCAGCCGTTCGAACGCTACGCGCCGCTGCGCGCGAGAAGCGGCTCGATATCGCGGGCGCGGGAATCGGAATACCGGGCGACGTCGACGTCGATCGTGCGCGAATACTCGCCTGTCCGAATATTCCATTCTTGCCGAAATCGCGGCTGCACGAAAGATTGGCGAAATGGCTGCAGCGTCCCGTCGTACTCGGAAACGACTGCCATCTCGCGTTGTTCGGCGAACACGAGCTCGGTGCGGCGCGCGGCTTCAACGACGTCATCGGGATTTTCCTGGGCTCCGGCATCGGCGGCGCTTTGCTGATCGGAGGGAACGTTCATTTCGGCGTGAGCGGTTGCGCAGGCGATCTCGGTCACTATCTGTTGCAACCGATCGAGCCGCTGGCCGGCGCCGATCGACAAGGATTTCTCGACGACTTCGCGAGCCGCATGGCGCTCTCGAGCGAGGCCGCACGCATGGCCGCGAAGCAGTGGGCGCCTTATTTGCAACGAGAAACCGGCACCGACGTGCGCGACATCCGCAGCAGCCAGCTCGCCAAAGCGATCAAGCACGGCGACACACGAATCGAAGAGCTCGTGCGTGTCCGCATGCATGCGATCGGCATCGTGCTGTCGAACTTCGTCGATTTCCTGAATCCCGAGCTCGTGCTTCTAGGCGGCGGACTCGTGGAAGCGATGCCGCGGCTCGTACGAAGCGAGATCAGAAAAGGTATCGAGGACCACACGACACCGCGCGCAAGCAAAGCCGTTCGCGTCGTCGTGTCCGAGCTCAAGCGTCACGCCGTGACGACGGGAGCTGCGCGGCTCGCGCAGGAACTACCACAACGCAAAGGACGTTGCGCGGTCGTTAGGCGCGTTCCGACCCGCGATTGAGTGTCCGGCCTATGGTGACGACAGCGTCGCCCGACTACGCTCGCCATTATCGTGAAACGCAAGACGCTTCGCTTCGGCAAGGGATTCAACGTCGTCCTCGGCAACAAGCGCTCGCAGGCGGCGCAGATGGTGATTGCGCCCGGCAAGTCCGAAGGCGATGCAACGAATCGGCACAACGGCGCCGATCAATGGTTGTACGTCATCAGCGGGAGCGGTGTCGCCATGGTCAATCGGCAGCGTTACGCGCTTCGACCGGCGACCCTTCTGTTGATCGAGCGCGGCGACCGACATGAAATACGCAATACCGGAAGGCAGCCGCTCAAGACGCTCAACTTCTACGTGCCGCCCGCGTATACCTCGGACGGGAACGAGCGCGCGCCGGCGAAACCGGCAGACGCTGGCCGCTCCTGACCGTTTCCCTATTTCGACTCGCCAAGTTCGTGCGTCGGTAGACCAGACAGCAGCTTTTCCAGCGTGATCGGAAAATCGCGTACGCGTACGCCCGTCGCATTGAAGACTGCGTTCCCGACTGCCGCGTTCGCGCCGCAGTTGCCGAGCTCTCCGACACCTTTGGCGCCCAGCACGTTCGCCTTGTCATCGAAGCCATCGAGAAAGATCGCGTCGATGTGCGGAATGTCGGCATGCACCGGCACCAGATATTCGGCAAGATCGCGGTTGACGAACGCACCGCTGCGCGTGTCGACAACGCCGTCCTCGAGCAGCGCGGAGCTCACGCCCCACGTCATGCCGCCGATCATTTGCGATCGCGCCGTCTTGGCGTTGAGAATGCGTCCCGCCGCGAACACGCCCAGCATTCGACGCAGGCGAATCTCGGCGGTGTCGACGTCGACGCCCACTTCGGCGAAATGGGCCCCGTAGGTGAAGATCGAATAATTCTTGTAGTTCGGTTCCTCGGACATGCTGGCCACCTCGCCTTCGGCCTCGACGCCTTCGCGAGTGCCTCCGCGCAGCTTCTCGCGTAACGCGACGCATGCGCGATAGACTGCCGTGCACGTGTTCGTTGCGCCCCACGAGCCGCCGGAACCCGCACCGGGCGGATAGTCCGAGCGTCCCAGCTCGACGCGCACGCGATCGAGCGGCAGGCCCAGCGCATCGGCCGCGACCTGGGCCACGATCGTATACGTTCCAGTGCCGATGTCGGTCATGTCCGATTGCACGACGGCGATTCCATCGGGACCCATCCGCACCCTCGCCTTGCTCGTCATCTGGAACTGCCCGCGGATAGCCGCTGCCATTCCATAACCGACGAGCCACCGGCCGTCGCGCAGCGTTGCCGGCTTTACGGGACGTCGTTCCCAACCGAACCGGCGCGCGCCTTCGCGCATGCATTCGACCAAGTGGCGAACGCTGAACGGGACGCCGGACTCGGGATGGACTTTCGGCTCATTCAGAATCCGCAGCTCGATCGGATCCATGCCGAGCGCGTATGCAAGCTCGTCCATCGCCGACTCGAACGCGTGCAATCCCGGTGCTTCACCGGGCGCGCGAACGTCTTCACCCCTGGTCAGATCGAGCGGCGTCAACCGGTGGCGCGTCAGCCGGTTCGGCGCCGCGTAGAGTCCGCGCGCCGACGTGGCGGATTGCTCGGCGTACTCCGAGACAGGACTCGTGTGCATCGTCACATCGTGGCCGAGGGCGACGAGGTGTCCGTCTCGGCTCGCGCCCAACCGCACGCGCTGACGCGTCTTGGGACGCAGGCTGACGAGATGAAATATTTGTTGCCGCGTCATCGCGATCTTGACGGGCTCGTTCAAGGTTCGTGCGGCAAGCGCCGCAAGAATCGTTTCGGAGTGGATGCCGAGCTTCGAGCCGAATCCGCCGCCGACGTATGGCGCAATCAATTTGATTCGCTGCGCATCGATCTGAAGCGTGCTCGCGATCGCCTTACGAGCTTCACCCAGCATCTGCGCACTCACATGGATGTCCAAGTCTTCGCCTCGCGGGACCGCCATGCACGCATGCGGTTCCATGGGCTGCGAGAATTGGTACGGCGTCGTATAAGTCTCGTCGATCTTCACCTCCGCGCTCGCAAAAGCGGCAGCGAAGTTTCCGACAGCGCTGTCGGTCGGCATCCCGGCATTCACCACCTCCGGCGCATATGCCTGCTCCAGACGTGCGGCAAAATCGAAGAGACCCGGTTCGACGGCGTAGGCGACGTCGACGAGATTCGCCGCCGCGCGCGCTTTTTCGTAGGTCGTCGCGACGACCAGCGCCACGGGCTCGCCATAGTGGTGAACGTCCGGTCCGCTCAACACCGGGAAGGCACGCGAGTACTGCGAGCGGATCGATGCATCGCGAGTGCCTTGCGCCGGTGCGTTGCGATGGGTCATCACGAGCCGCACGCCCGGCGAACGTTCTGCATTCGCAGTATCGATCCGCGTTATTCGGCCTTTGCCGATCGTCGCGCCGACGACGAAGCCGTAGAGCGGCTCGCCGGCGTCCCAATGCTCGTAGGCGTACGTTGCCCGCCCCGCGACCTTCAGCGGACCGTCGATGCGATTGATGGCTTGTCCGATCATCGTCATCGCCTCTCCTTCAGCTCGGCTCTGCTGCTCGCGCTAGCGTGCTGCACAGCGTGCGTTTCGCCAATTCAATCTTGAAATCGTTGTGACCGCGACCTTTGGCGGCCTCCATCGCAGCGTCGGCGGCGTCTCGATAGGTCGGCATCGCGGCCGGACGCCCCACGAGCGCGGCTTCTGCTTCGTTCGATCGCCAAGGCTTCGGCGCTATGCCGCCAAATGCGACCCGCGCTTCGGTAATCGTTCCGCGTTCGGTCGCGACGATGGCGGCCACCGATACGAGTGCGAACGCGTAGGAGGCCCGGTCGCGTACCTTGCGGTAGAGCTGGCGCCCTTGCGGCGCGACGGGCAGCACCACGGCGGTGATCATTTCGCCCGGCGCCAGAATGGTTTCGACGTGCGGCGTTTGTCCCGGCAGAACGTGGAAGTCGCCGATGGCAACGATGCGGACCGCCCCATTCGGGCTCAGCAACTCGATTTGCGCATTCAGAGCCGCAAATGCCACCGCCATGTCCGAGGGATTTGTGGCAATGCACGCGTCACTCGCACCGAGAATCGCGTGTCCCCGGTTGACGCCGCCGATCGCCGCGCAGCCCGAGCCGGGCTCGCGCTTGTTGCAGTCCGCCGCGGTGTCGTAAAAGTACGGGCAGCGCGTTCGCTGCAACAGATTGCCGCCGATGGACGCTTTATTGCGTAGTTGGCCCGACGCTCCGGCGAGCAACGCCTGGGAGAGAAGCGGATAGCGCGTGCGCACACGCCGATCGGCCGCGACGTCGGAGTTTGCCGCTTGGGCGCCAATGCGCAGGCCGCCATCCGGCAACTCTTCGACGTTATTCAAAGGCAGACGGCTGATGTCGATCAAGTGCGAGGGCTTCTCGATCTCGAGCTTCATCAGGTCGAGCAAGTTCGTGCCGCCGCTGATGAACTTGGCGCCGGCTCTCGACGCTGCGGCGACCGCGGCACTCGCGTCCGTGGCACGCTCATAGGTGAATGGCCTCATTTGCGATCTCCCTCCGCGACATCGCGAATGGCCGCAACAATGTTCGGATAGGCGGCGCACCGGCAAATGTTGCCGCTCATCCGCTCGCGAATCTCCGCGTCGGTCAACGCCGGCGCTTCGGCCGTTACATCAGCCGTCGCGTGACTGGGCCATCCGGACTTCGCTTCGGCCAACATGCCGACAGCCGAACAGATCTGGCCAGGCGTGCAATAGCCGCATTGGAAGGCGTCGCGCTCGACGAAGGCCGCCTGCAGCGGATGGAGCGCGCCGGGCGCGCCCAAGCCTTCGATCGTCACGATGTTGTCGCCTTCATGCATGACCGCGAGCGTCAGGCACGCATTGATGCGCCGGCCGTTGATCAATACGGTGCACGCCCCGCACTGCCCATGGTCGCAGCCCTTTTTGGTGCCCGGCAGATGCAAGGATTCCCGTAACGCGTCGAGCAGCGAGGTGCGCGGGTCCAAGTCGAGATGCCGCAACCGGCCGTTGACGGTGAAAGCGACGCGCAAATTCCCGCTTTCGATCTCCGCGCGCGGGTTCGCGATCCTGGCGTCTTTCGTGTCGACCTCAGTCGTTAAGCGCATGGCCGCCTCGCTATTGCGTGACAATCGTTATGTTCTCGCAGTCTCGACGCATCGAGACGCAGGATCTGCTCGCATCGGGCAGGTCCTGGTGGGTCAGACCCGGTCGGAATTCCTTCGGTTCACGCCTTGTCACGATTCGCGATCCGCGCCACCGTGGCCGTGATCGGCGAGCGTGAAGCGCCCGTTCGATCGGGCGCGCCTTATGCTTTTGTGGTCGCCCGCAGCGCCGCCTCCACGGCGTCGAACAGCGCGCGCAGGCTGAATGAAACGTCCTGAATCCTGCCGTCGACGAAGAACGTCGGCGTATGGCGGCATCCGCTGTCTCGCCCGCTTTGCATGTGCGCGCGAATTCGCGGCAAGTGCCGATGTTCATCCATTGCGGTTGCATAGCACGCCGGATCGAGCGGCAGCCGCGCGGCGTAGCCTTGCAATTGAGGCAGCTTCAGATCGGCCTGGTTAGCGAACAAGAGATCGTGCATCGGCCAGAACTTGCCTTGCTCGCCCGCACACTCGGCGGCTTCCGCCGCCTGAAAGGCGTGCGGATGAACTTCCTCCAATGGAAAGTGGCGATAGACGAAACGCACCCGATCGGAGAAATGCCGTAGCAATAGCTTGACCGCGGGCGCGGCCTGCTTGCAGTTCGGACATTCGAAGTCGCCGTACTCGACCACCGACATGGGTGCGTCCGCCGGACCGATCGCATGATCGTCGGGCTTCGGGGGAACCGTCAGCGCAAACACGCGACGCCGAGCTCAGGTGAGTGGCATCTCGACCAAGTGCTCCGAAATGAACCACACCTGCAATTCGTTCGCCCGGATCACATCGCTCACCAGGAGATCGTTGGTGCCGTCGTCACCCGCCGCGGCCGCCTGCTTGGCCATGGTCCTCGACTCGAGCAGGATGATCTCGTGCGCATGCAGCAACCGCGCGAGTTGCACGGGCACCGGCTGACGCCCGCGCGGCAGTCGCGGAATCAGCGTCGTCTCGGCGACGTCGTGGGCCATCGCGAGACTGACGCCCCCCAACGACTGAATCCGCTCGGCCAGCGAATCGACGAGCTCGCTCTGCTCGTTGAAGTGCTTGTCGTAGAGCAGATGCAGTTGGTAGAACGTCGGACCCGCGACCTGCCAGTGGTGCTTCTTGTACATGTCGCGAAGCGTCATCGTGTCGGCGATCAGCTGATTGAGATTCTCGACGCTCTTTTGACAGACGTCCTGCGCCAAAGCGATCGGCAGCTTCGCGACCGTTCCGAACGGTTGAATCTCGCGCGCGTGCTGCTCGGTCAACGGCCGCACGCGACCGATGATGTCATTGCGTTTGATGGAGTCGTTCATCGTGTTGTTCCTTCGGTTAGGTCATCCAATGTATTTCTCGACGACGCCGGCGGGTCGCAAATGCGCCTCGCCTACATCCTGTCCCGTTTCACGAAGCGCGCGCCGTTGGCGCAGCAGGTCCCAGCACTGATCGAGCTCGACCTGTATCTTTTCGAGCCGGCGGCTCTCCGCTTCTTGAAGCGATCCGCGGTCGAACAACGCGTGTTCCTCGGCGACGAGCGTTTGAATGTGATGAAGTACTGTGGTATCGCTGCCTGGGTCTTCCATTGATTTTCCTTTCGCAAACACGGTCCTATTGCTGCCATCTGCCGCTGCCTGCGCCTTGAAAAACGCCAGCAGCTCTTCGTTGACGCGATCTTTCAGCGTCGTGCACATCCCGTGCGGCGCACTCGCGCTTTGTGTCGGATGACGGATGAACGATCGCCGATGAATCCGCGGAGCCGAAAGCAATCGTACGCTTTTTTCAGGAGACGATTTGTAATCATCCTTTGACGAATCGGGAGAGCACGCCAATTCCGAAGCGCCTTGACGGAGAACAAGTCGCGGCAGCACGCAATCCCGAAGCAAATTGACGAAGAACAAGGCGCGCCGACCTCTCGCGTTCCACACTGTGGCTGATCGAACACGATTTCTCTCAGCCAAGTTGAAAAAGGAGCTTCCCTGTATATCGTTATCGGCCTTTGCCGGGGGTAAAGGCGCGGGCGTTCCAGCGTCAGGGAACATCATCCCGTTTCATGAGCTGAAGACGCATTGCGGCTCGTGCACTCTGCAAGCGTTGTGTGTGCCTTTCGGGTTCGATCCTGCCGCGATGCGGCGCCTGGACGAGATCATCGGTTATCGCGCGCCGGTTAAAAAGCGGGGAACGCTCTACCGACCCGGCGAGACATTCACCGGCCTTTACGCGATTCGCCTCGGGAGCTTCAAGACGCTACTGCTGACGGAGGACGGCAGAGAACAAATCATCGGATATCACCTTGCCGGTGAAATTCTGGGCCTCGACGGCATCGGAAGCGATCGATACGCCTGCGAGGTCGTCGCGCTCGAGGACAGCCAAGTATGTTTTCTACCGTTCCACGAGTTGGATCAGCTCGCGCTGGATGTTCCGCCGCTGCGGCACAATCTCTACCGGCTGATGTCGCGTGACCTTTGCCGAGATCGGGACATGATGCTGCTCCTTGGCAGTCGCTCCGCCGGAGAGCGTCTCGCGCTTTTCCTGCTGAACCTTGCCGACCGGTATCAGAACCTCGGGTATTCGGCGAGGGAATTCGTCCTGCGCATGACGCGAGAGGAAATTGCGAGCTTTCTCGGGCTCAAGCTGGAGACCGTTAGCCGGCTCTTTTCGAGTCTGCAGGAAGAAGGCTTGATTCAAGTGCAAGGACGCGCCATCAAGCTGCTGGACCCCTGCGGGCTCAAACGGTTGGTCGAGCGCTCTTGATTTGATTTGTTCGTGCGCTTGCCGTATGGTCCCGCTCCAAATGCCATGCCGTCGGGTAGCGACATGGGTGGTCTTCCAACGATGAACGCCGGAGGCAACGATGCCAGCAACCGAAGAGCGCGGTCCCCGTAGCGGTCTGTGGCAACGGCTCTCCACCCCCAGCGCGCGCTGGTCGGTGCTGGCGCTCGTGATCATCGGCTTGATCATCGGGGCCGGAGGCGTGATCGCGACGCAGGTGATGGTCGCGGCGACCGGCACCAATGAATTCTGCGGCGGTGCATGTCATTCGATGCAATGGGTCGCTCAGGAATACGGGCAAAGCGTCCACGCGGTCAATCGAACCGGCGTCAGCGCGGGCTGTCACGATTGCCACATTCCGCACCAATACCCGTATCTTCTTTGGTACAAGGCCAAGGCCGGAGCCAAGGACGTGATCGGCGAGATGCGCGGCGTCATTTCCACCGAGGAAAAATTCAAGAAGGAGCGGCTTCGCATGGCGAAGTCGGTCTGGGCCGAATACAAGGCGAACGATTCGGAGAATTGCCGGCATTGCCATGCATTCTCGAAGGAGATCGTCGCGAAGCAAAAAGACTTCGTGCGGCCCATGCATGAACAGGTGTTGGCGAAGACTGCAACCTGCACCGATTGTCACAAGGGGATTGCGCATACGGCGCCCGAAGAGTGAACGACGCAACGCGCATCACCGGGAAGGGTCGTGTCTAAAATAAAAAAGCCGGCGACATGGGCCGGCTTTTTTATTGCTTCAAAACGTGCCTACATCGACAAAACCCACTTGACGAGCGACTTGGTATCGTCGGGACTCGCCTTGACTGCCGGATGACCTTCGCCCTTCGACAGCTTGTTGGCCAATGTCGCTTCGGCGTCGGCCTTTCCCTTGTACTTGGCCGCGACGTCCTTGAACGACGGGCCCATCTTCTTGCTGTCGACCGCGTGGCAGTTGAGACATCCCGAGCTCTTCGCCAGCGCTTCTTGCGCATTGGCCGTTCCGGCGGACAGCGCGAACGACGCCACCATCGCCAACACAATCAGCTTCATCTTGGTTCCTCCGTCTGTTTGAAACCAGCCCCGTACTCTACGCGAATGCGTCGCGATGGTCGATGGGCGGATGCTCAGGTGGTGCCAGTCAGAGGCGGCGATGGAAATTCGTAGATCGGCCCTGATCGAGCGCTCGGCTGCCAGCACGTTTGACGTGATCGAGGCTGCCGAGCAATATCCCGAGTTCCTCCCCTGGTGCGCGAACGCGGTGATTCTCGAGCGCGACCAAAGTATCGTCGCCGCCCGAATCAGCGTCAATTACCACGGCGTGCGCTTCGACTTCACGACTCGCAATCCCAAGCGGCGGCCGACGTGGTTGGCGGTTCACCTCGAAGAAGGCCCCTTCCGGCGGTTCGAGGGCGAGTGGCACCTGACGGCGCTTGCGGCCGACGCGTGCAAGATCGAGTTCATGTTGCACTACGAGGTTGCGAGCACGCTGTTGGGGAAAGTCGCCGGCTCGGTGTTCGATGCAGTCGCCAATACGCTGGTCGATGCCTTTGCGCGCAGAGCCCAGCAATTGCCCCTCGAACCGCCGCCTGAGCCCGAATTGCCTTCTGTCCCAAGTCACGGAGATCCATGATGGATTCCACGCCTGCCGCAGCATTGCGCGCTTCGCGCCTCGCGACCGAGCTCACCGACGAGCAAATCGCCGCGCTCGCTGCACATCTTTCGTTTCGCGACCTTGCGCAAGGCGAGGTCCTGGTCCCCGAGGGCACAGCCGACAACCACCTCTACGTCATCGTCAGCGGCGCGCTCTCCGTGGTCAAAAACGTCGGAGCGCCCGATCCTGTCACGCTGTTCACGTTGAGCCAGGGCGACCTCGTGGGCGAGCTCAGCTTTCTCGACGAAACGAAGCATTATGCCACCCTCGTCGCCGCCGGCCCGACGCGCGTGTTCGGTCTCGAGCGCGAGGACCTCGAGGCGCTTTTGCCGGTCGAGCCGCAGATCGTCTATCGCGTCATGCGTGCGATCGTTCGCACCGTGCACGAGATCCAGCGCCGCCTCTCGATGCAATCGGTCGAGCTCGCGAATTACATGTACAAGGCGCACGGCCGTTACTGACCGACGCCCAGCAAAAAAAACCGCGCTTTGCGCGCGGCAGCCTCTGGAGGAGTTGAGGACAAACGGCGCTAGTGTGCCGACTCGCCTTTCACTTGCACGTCCACACGGCGGTTCGGCTGCAGGCAGGCTATCAGCTCTTTCGTATTCTTCTGATCGCACTGGACGACCGGCTGCTTCTCGCCCATGCCGATCGTTTCGATCTTGTCGCGAGGGACGCCCTTGCTGACGAGGTAATCGCGCACGGCATCGGCGCGCCGCTCCGACAGCTTCTGATTGTATGCATCCGAGCCGAGGCGATCGGTGTGGCCGGTCACCAGGACGACTTCGAGCTTCTGTACCTGCGCGAGCTTGCCGACGACCTGGCTGTCGATCGCCGCCTTGCCCTCGGGCTTGACCACCGCTTTGTCGAAGTCGAACAGCACCTTCGAGTCGAGCGTGATTCTCTGCACTTGCGGTGCGGGCGGTGGCGGTGGTGGAGCGGGAGGCGGTGGCGCCGGAGGTGCGGCAGCCGGAGCCGCGCGCGGCGCCTCGGCAATGCGGGCCGGCGGCAACGGCGGCGCTTCGAACGAGTACGTCGCCGTCAGGTAGAAGATGTTCTGATGTCCGTTCGTGAACGCGTCGTAGCCGTTCAGATAGCTCAGGCTCGTATTGGTGGCGACCGGTGGAAACGGCAGTGTGTATTGGTAACCATCGGTTCCGACGTCGCTGTGGCTGTACTTCTCGTAGGCGTAGCCGGCGGTGAACGACCAGTTCTTGTTGTAGGCCCAGATCGCCTTGAGATTGAAGTACTGCTGCGTGGAATCGTCGAAGTTGCCGATGTTGAGCGGATTGCCGAACCCGGCGGGCCCGGCGACCATCTGCCCGGTGGCATCCTGCGACGAGAACGTGGCATTGCCATTGTTCTTGACGTAGAGGAATGACGTCTTGATCAACAGCGACGGCAGCACCGGCCAGTCGGCGCCTATGCCGGCCATCCACGTCTCGTCCTTCGTTTGCGAGCTCCAGTTGTACGAGTTGCTGGTCGGGAAGGCGTTGGGGTCGTAGCAGGCCGGGTTCGCGGTCGTACAGAATCCCGGCGGCGGGCTCGGACCATTCGAGACAGTGTTGATGTACCGGTGATCGGACGGATATTTGGTCTCTTCCCAGCTCGCGAACGCATTCAGAAGCAGCTTGTCGGGAATGCCCCAGTTGCCGCTCAAGAAATAACCCTGTCTCTTGTTGTCGGCTCGACCGAGCGTGTGTTCTTCGAAATTCTGGTGGGCCCATGTTCCTTCGAAAGACAAGCCGAGAAACGGAATCGGGCTCCAGTCGAGATCGAGCTTGACCTGATTGGTTTTGCTGCTCTGCGTGTCGAAGGCCGACGTAAACGGCAGCAGGAAATTGGGATCGTTCGGGCTCACCCCGTCATTGCTGAAATTCGACGTCGCGTCGCGATTGATGTACGCATACTTCAGTCGGCCGGTCAGCGTGTCGAGCATCGTATTCTTGTACTCGATCCACGCCTTGCTCTGATGCATGTTGTCGTAATCGATGCGATTCTCGTGCAGGTCCAGATAGTCATATCCGAAGCCCAGACGCTGGTTCCGGGCGAAGCGCCACCATACGTCGAAGCCGACGTCGTTCTTCCGATAAGAAAAAAGCTCGTTGACGCAGTTGCCTTCTACGAATGTGTTCGCCGCGAGCCCCGGAACGCTTCCGCAACCCAGGCTGGTCCCGATGGGTTGCGTCGGCGCATTGCCGTATTGGATCTGATCCGAGTTGTTCTCGCGCTTGGTCCAGTAGTAGTAGACGCGCGTGTCGACGTTGGTCATGGGTACCGCGGTCCATGACAGCGCGAGCGATTGGTCGACGTGCTCGCCGTGGAAGATGCTGGTGTCGGGAAGCGTCGCCCCGAATATCGGCCCCGTGGTCAGCGCCGTCTGGCCGAGGTCGACGCTGCTGGTCGTGCGCGCCCACGTGTAGCGCGCGGAGACCACCGACCGCCACGGCAAATCGCGATAGTTGCCGGTCAGCGTGAATTTGTTGAACGTGTTGTCCGGCGGCAGGTACGATGTATCGAGCAGGTTCTGACCGAAGAACGGGTTCGTCCAGTTGAGCGTCTCGTTTGCGTTGTCGAACCGGCTATAGTCCCAGCGCATGCTGAGGGTCGCCTTGCTCGTCTGATAGCCCCCTTCGACGCCGAAGTTCGCCGTCTTGTATTGCGTCGGAAACGCGAGATCGACGAAGCCGTTTCCGGGACTGGTTCCGTTGGCGCCGGAGCCAACCTTGGTGCCGTTGAATTTCACTTCATTGCCGTCGACGCGAAAATACCATGGGCTGTTCTTCTGCCATTCGAAATATCCGCCGGCGTCGCGGCGCTTGTAGCCCAGGTCGAATGTGTTCCAGGTATCGGGATTGATGTTGGGAAAGGTCGCGATCAGCGTGCTCGTGCCGATGCCGCTGTAAGGCGTTCGGGCGCCGAGCGCGAAGTCGTGCGGAATGTCATTCAGGTAGGCGCCGGCCTTGAAGACATCGTAAATGCCGCCGCGCAGGAACATGTACTGATCGTCGCGACCGAAGTTTTCCCCATAACCATCGAACCAGTTGGTCGAGTTGCGACCGCGAACGAACACGCTCGACAGCACACCGTTGCCGAGATCCCGATATTCCTCGAGCTTTGCCGGGTCTTGGGCGCTTTGTCGGTTGTAGATGCCGCCGATGGTCGCGGAGCCTTCCACGCGCATCGGGTCGACACTGGTCTGGGCGAATGCCGCGCCTGCGGTGAAGAGGCTGGCGATCGCAGCGGATAGCAGCTTCTTGGTCATGATGTTCTCCTGACCTTAGCGCGTGAAGAACTGGCCGCGAGCGCCCGGCGCGTTCGACCCGTGGATCGCGTTATGGCAGTTGAGACACGCACGAGCGACGAGCCGCGTGTTCACGCTCGGGTTCGGCTGACCGGTCTTGCCGGCGCAGGATGACGACGGATCGCCCGGTGCGCAGAGCCAGCCGCCGGCTGCGCCGAAGACCGTGCCAGGATGGCGAGATGCATCGTGGCAGTCCTGGCACAGATTGGGGGCTTGCTCGTTCAAAAGCTTGCCATGGACCGAGCCGTGCGGATTGTGGCAAGTCGCGCAGTTCTCCTCGACCGGCGGATGGTTGAACACGTAAGGACCGCGCTTGTCCGCATGACACGAGTAGCACTGGTCGTTGATCGTCGGCTGCTTGACCATCGAGGGCGAGAGCGAGCCGTGCGGGTTATGGCAATCGGTGCACTTCACCTTGCCTTCGATGATCGGATGGTGCGAAGGCTTGAAATTGGCGGCACGGATCTGCTGATGACACGACCAGCAGATTTCGGCCTGGTTGGGCAATGACGTTGTGACGAACTTATTGATCGTCGGCATTCCGTCCTTGTTGTGAATGCTGTGGCAATCGCTGCAGGCAACGTCGTTCAGCGCGTGCTTCCCCGACGTCCAGAAGGCGAGATTGCGGTTGCCGCTATGACACGTCAGGCAAACGGCTGCTTTTTCCGCCGGCGGCTTGCCTTTGGCGAACGGATTCGCCGGCTTCGCCTTCATCGGATCTTTCAGGTGCTCGGTAGCGTCTCCATGGCAGGCCTGACACATGCTGCCGCTGGAATCGTTTTTCGCCCCGTGCGGCGAAAGATCGATTGCATGCCACTGCGATTCGTGGCAATTCGCGCAGATCGGTTGAGTCGGTGCCTGGGGACTCGGTTCAGCCGCTATTCCGACGCTCGCCCACAACAAACTGCACAGCGCGACTGCTAGCTGGTAAAAACGCATCGGCCCTCTCCCTTTGCCTGCTCAGGCTTTCTCCGGCGCGAACGAGCGGACTCCACTGTCTGTGCGAGCCTAGTTTTTTCTATAAGCGTTTATTTGATGCAAATCAATAAATGCAGCGATACCGCGCACTTTTTTTTGGACCTTCGGCATTTGCGCCACACCGTGCGTCATCGCGCTGCGATGCGCACGACGGTCATCGCCCGTATTCTCAGCGCGCCATGGATTCTTTGGCGTCGGCGTGAAGCCGCGCGATTAATGCATTCAGATTGCCATCGGCGGGCGGCTCGACCGCGCAGCTATCAGCCTGCACCGGCACGGTTGCCCGGAATAGCGATATTCGCGGCCGGTGAAGGACCCCTCCTCACGCCGTTCCTCGACCGTTGATCCAAATCAAACGGCGGGCCGCGCGGCGCGCTTACTGTGACGGTCAAGGAGGAATGCGGTCGCCACGACGATCACATGCGAGACATGAGCCCGGCCCTGAATCCGTACGTTGCGTTTTTGCTGTATCTGCTGGGCATCCTCGGTTTCGTCGGATTTACGCTGTTTCTCAATCGCGTGCTCGGACCGAAGCCGGTTGCGTCCGCGATCAAACTGGAGCCGTTCGAATGCGGCGCGGAACCGGTCGACTCGGTCAACCTCAAGGCGGTTTCGATCAAGTATTACGCCGTCGCGATCGCATTCATTCTCTTCGACCTCGAAACCATTTTCCTCTTCATCTGGGCATTGGGCGCGCAGCCGTTGACCGGATTCATGGTGTTCACGTTCATCGTCTTCGTTTCGCTGCTGGTGCTGATTCTGCTCTACGTCTACAAAGCGAAGCTGATCGAGGGCGTCACGGCATAAACGATGGCGACGACGATCCCCATCCGCGCCATGCTCCCCACCGATGCGCCGGCAGCGCGGCAGCATGCGTTCCCGGGCTTCGAGTACTTATCGACAAAAAAAGACGAGCTCGTCGGATGGGCCCGGAAGTTCTCGTTGTTTCCGTATCCGTTCGTGACGGCGTGTTGCGCAATGGAATTCATGGCGGTGAGCTCCACGCCGTACGACACCGATCGTTTCGGCGCGGCGCTCCCGCGCTTTTCCCCCCGTCAATCGGATTTGTTGATGGTGGTCGGGACGGTCACCCACAAGCAGGCGCCGATCCTGCTCAAGGTCTACGAGCAGATGTGCGAGCCGAAGTGGGTCATGGCTTTCGGCGTCTGCGCAACGAGCGGCGGGTTCTACCAGAATTACGCCACGCTCCTCGGCATCGACAAGATCATCCCGGTCGACGTCTACATTCCCGGATGCCCGCCCCGACCTGAAACGGTGATCGACGGCATCATGAAGCTGCAGGACAAGATCGCACGCTCGAAGCACGCGATCGTCACGGCGAACTTCTGAATGGACGAGCTCATCCTCGAGCGTGCGCAGAAGCAATTTGCGGAAACCGTCGAGGACGCGTCGTTTTCGCGCGCCATGCTCGTGATTACGATCGCGCCCACACAACTCGTCGAAGTCACGCAACGATTGAAAACCGAATTCGCGTTCGATCTGTTGCTCGACGTCACGGCAATCGATTGGCCCGAACGGACGACACGCTTCGAGCTGGTGTATCACTTCTACTCTACGATGCACCACGTCCGTATTCGCGTGAAGACACGCGTTCCCGAACAGGATCCCAGCGTCGACTCGCTGACACCGCTCTACGGCTCGGCGCACTTCATGGAACGCGAATGCCACGACATGTACGGCATCGTGTTTCGCGGCAATCCGGATCTGCGGCCGATTCTGCTCTACGAAGGCTTCGTCGGCCATCCGCTGCGCAAGGATTACGCGAAGGATCACGAGCAGCCGCTCGTGCGCTATCGGACCTGATGAGTCGAAACGTGGAAATGAAGATTCCCAGTCCGGTTCGCGCTGCGTTCGACGAGCGTGATCGTGATGATTCCGTCATCGTCAACATCGGTCCGTCGCATCCTGCGACGCACGGCACGTTACAGGTGATTGCCGCGCTCGACGGCGAAAAGGTGAAACGCATCGATGTGCATTGCGGCTACCTGCACCGCGGCTTCGAAAAGGAATGCGAGGCGCATACGTGGGCTAACCTGATTCCCTACGTCGATCGCCTGAACTACTGCTCCGCGCTGATCAACGACTTCGCTTATTGCGAGGCGGTCGAGACGCTGATGGGCATCCAGATTACCCCACGCTGCCGTTATTTGAGGACGCTGCTTTCCGAGTACTCGCGCATCGCGGACCATTTGACGTGCGTCGCCGCATCGCTGATGGAATTGGGCGCGATGACCGCCTTCCTCTATCTCGTGATGATCCGGGATTACATGTACGAGCACCTCGCGAATCTTACCGGGGCGCGGGTGACGTACAGCTACGGTCGCATCGGTGGCCTGGCGCGTGACTTGCCGGCCGGTTGGCTGGAACGACTGGATGAAATCCTCGAGCAGTACGAAGACTTCGTCGGGCGAATTCATGGCTTGATGGACCGCAACCGCATCTTCATCGATCGCACGCGCGACGTCGGCGTCATTTCGACCGCTGATGCCCTCGATTGGGGATTCACCGGCCCAATCCTTCGCTCCACCGGCGTCCCGCGCGATTTGCGCAGGGACACGCCCTATCTCGCCTACGCCGAGCTCGATTTCGAGGTGCCGGTCGGCATCAACGGCGACAACTACGACCGCTACTACGTTCGGATGCGGGAGATGGACGAGTCGGTGCACATGATCCGCCAGCTCGTCCAAATGCTGCCGGAGGGCCCCATTAACGTCGACGATCGCCGTTGCACGCTGCCCGACAAGGCGCTCGTATACACGGAAATCGAATCGCTGATCAATCATTTCAAGCTGATCATCGACGGACCCCAAGTGCCGGCCGGCGATGTCTACGTCGCGCAGGAAGCGCCGAACGGTGAGCTCGGCTTCTACCTGGTGAGCGACGGCAGCGGCACGCCGTACAAAGTACACGTGCGCTCGCCGAGCTTCGTGCACATGGGCGGCCTGCATCGGCTGCTCGAAGGCTATCAGCTCGCCGACATCATTCCAACCTTCGGGTCGGTGAACATGATCGGCGGCGAATGCGACCGATGACTGCCCGATGAAACATCTGCTCGAAGAGTTCGACCGGCTCAAAGCGCGCTACCCCGAGGGCTTCGCATCATCGCTCGTGTTGCCGTGCTTGCGACGCATCCAGGAGGATCGCGGCCATGTCTCAAGCGACGATATCAATGCGCTCG
Organism: Casimicrobiaceae bacterium; assembly: GCA_036493535.1. Taxonomy (GTDB): domain Bacteria; phylum Pseudomonadota; class Gammaproteobacteria; order Burkholderiales; family Casimicrobiaceae; genus VBCG01. The sequence goes on along the minus strand of DASXPO010000032.1, from coordinate 3,616 downwards.
CTGCCTACCTCGAGGTGCCGCGCGTCCAGATCGAGGAGGCGCTGTCCTTCTACACGCAGTTTCGCGACGAACCGATCGGTCGCTGGCATTTGCAAGTCTGCCGCAACGTTTCCTGTTCGTTGCGGGGAGCGGAACGCGTACTCGATCATCTGTCCAAGCGACTCGACATTGCGCCGGGCGAAACGACCGAAGACGGCCGGTTCACGTTATCGACCGTGGAATGCCTGGGCTCGTGCGGCACCGCGCCGGTCGTGTTGGTGAACGAGACCTATCACGAGAACGTCGGCGTAGACGCGTGCGATGCACTGCTTCATGGACTGAAATGAGATGGATGCCAAGAAATTTTTCATGACGTTTCCGATCACCGCGACGTCGCACACGCTCGGCGAATATCGAGCGCGCGGCGGCTACGCGACGTTCGAAAAAGTGTTGCGGCAGATGACGCCGGCGGATGTCACGAAAGAAGTCGCCGCATCGGGGATTCAAGGCCGTGGCGGCGCCGCATTTCCGGCCGGTCGTAAGTGGCAGGTCGTCCACTTGAACGACGGCCAGCCGCATTATCTTTGCGCGAACGCCGACGAAGGCGAGCCCGGCACTTTCAAGGACCGCTGGATTCTCGAAAACGCGCCGCATCTGTTGCTCGAGTCGATGTTGATCGCCGCCTATGCGTTGCAAGTGCGCCACGCCTTTGTCTACATTCGGGGCGAATTCGATCTGCCCTATCGACGGCTCGCCGCTGCCGTCGATGAAACGCATGCAGCGGGTCTGATGGGCGAGCGCCTGTTCGGCACCGATTTCAGCTGCGACGTCATCGTTCATCGCGGCGCCGGATCGTACGTTTGCGGCGAAGCATCGGGCCTGCTGACCTCGCTCGAAGGCAAGCGCGGCTATCCGCGCAATCGACCGCCACGGTTGACGGTCCGCGGTCTTTATCAGCGGCCAACCGTAGTGAACAACGTCGAGACGCTATCGAATCTCGTTGGCATTCTGGGCAACGGCGCTGCTGCGTTTCGCGCGGCCGGCACGGCGAAGAACCCCGGAACACGCTTGATCTCGATCTCCGGTCACATCGCAAAGCCGGGCGTCTACGAGATCGAGATCGGCTACCCGTGGATGAAGTTCATCGACGACGACTGCGGCGGCATGCTCGACGGCGCCAGGCTCAAGTGCGTCATTCCGGGCGGCATTTCGACCAAGGTTTTGACGGCCGCCGAAATCGCGCCGCTGGCGCTCGACAATGAAGCGGTGGAAGCGGCCGGATCCTCGCTCGGCTCGGGTGGAATGATCGTCATCGCCGAAGGAACGTGCATGGTTCGCCTGTTGCAAGTCATGCTGCGTTTCTACCATCACGAATCGTGCGGCCAGTGCACGCCTTGTCGCGAAGGGATGGGATGGCTACATCGGATCATCGACCGGATCGTTGCCGGCAACGGGCGGCCCGAAGACCTCGACCGCATGGCGCAAATCGCCAGGATGAACGATGGGACGACGATCTGCGGCATGGGCGACGCCGCGGGTTACGCAACGCTGGGAATCCTCGCCAAGTATCGCGACGAATTCGACCATTGGATCGAGCACAAACGCTCGCGCTACGGCGGCAATCTCGAATGTCGTCGAGCAGGCAACGCAGTCGTGGTTGGCGAGGCCGCATAATGCCGCAGATCTTGATCAACGGTCATGCCGTCCAAGCCGAAAACGGCCAGACCGTGCTCGAGGCGGCGCTCGCGCACGGCCACGAGATTCCGTATTTCTGCTATCACCCGTCGCTTTCGATCGCCGGCAATTGCCGCGTATGCGTCGTCCAGGTGGAGGGCCGCAGTTGGGTCGAGATCGCCTGCAACATGCCGGCGACCGAGGGCTTGCGGGTTCTAACCGATTCCGAGCTCGTGCGCGAGCATCGGAAAGCCATGTTGCAGCTCACGCTGCTGAACCATCCGGTGGACTGCGGCATCTGCGACAAGGCCGGCGAATGCACGCTGCAGGACTATCACTATAAGCACAACGGCGCACCGTCCGTTTCGCTCGATGCGAAGGTGCGCGCGACCAAGCTTTACCCGCTGTCGGAGCGAATCGTCCTCGACAACGAACGGTGCATTTTGTGCTCGCGCTGCGTGCGCTTCACGCATGAAGTATCGAAGTCGCATGCGCTCGGTATTCAGCAGCGCGGCGATACCTCGCTCGTTCGTGCCGCGGCGAACCACGCCTTTGACGACGATCCGTACTCCGACAACGTCATCGACATCTGTCCTGTCGGCGCGCTTTCATCGCGATCGTTCCTGTACAAATCGCGGGTCTGGTATCTGAAGCCGACCCCGTCCGTGTGTCCCGGCTGTGCCCGGGGCTGCACGGTGCAGCTATGGCATCGCAAGCCGGAATGGAAGTTGAACGCACTCGATGCGCAGGGCAATGTGCGTATCGAGCGCGTTACGCCGCTCGAAAATCCACAGGTGAACGGCCCGTGGATTTGCAACAAAGGCCGCGATCTCGCCCAAATTTTCGAGCGACCACGGGCGCTGCAAGCCATGCATAGCGGCATGCCGATCGATCTGCACGCCGCCATCGAAGCCGCGCGACGACTCATTGAACGGGCAACACGCCGCGTCGCGGTGGTCTCGAGCTGGGGTTCCAACGAAGAGCTACAGGCGTTTCAACGCTTGCTAGGCAGCCGGTTTTCGGCCTTCGTCAAGAATGACCGGGTGCCCGCGGTCGGCGAAACGGTGCAAGACGAAATCCTCATTCGCGCTGACAAGAATCCCAATACGACCACAGCGCGGACACTGTTTCCTGTACTCCCCGGCGACGTAGCGGCTCCCGACAGCGCCGATCTCGTCCTGATCTGGGGCGAAGGGTTTGACTTCGCACGTGTGCCGGCAAAAGCGCAGGTCATCTATCTCAATGCCTACTCGCAACCCGAGAACGCACGGGCCGATGTGTTCATTCCGATCAGCATCCAGACCGAGCGCTCGGGGCATTACACCAACTTCGAGGGGGTGACGAGCCACTTCGAGCCTTGCTTCGCCAAACCTCAGTCGATCGCGCATGCAGAGTCGCTCTTCGCCGAGCTCGCAGCGCTTGTCGAGGTCCCGGCATGATGCAGGACTTCGTCGTGTCGCTGGTGTTCATCGGTTATGCGATCGGCGTGCTGATGACGTTCGGACTCGTCCTGACGTGGGTAGAGCGCAAACAGGCGGCGATCATGTCGGATCGCATCGGGGCCAACCGCGCCTACGTCCGCATCCCATTCACGCAGGTCAAGCTCGTCTGGTGGGGACTGTTTCACGGCCTGGCCGACGGCTTGAAGATGCTCCTGAAGGAAGACTGGAAACCCAACTCGTACGATCGCGTTGCGTACGCCCTCGCGCCGTGGGTCGTATTCGCGCCGGTGCTGCTCGTCTTCGCAGTGATTCCATTCGGCGGCACGCTGGATCCGGCATCGCTGTTCCATGGCATGCCCGCACTGGCCGAATGGTTCGGTGACCGAGTCTATCCGCTGCAGATCGCCCGGCTCGATGCCGGGCTCCTGATCGTCTTTGCATTCGGCGGCATTACGATCATCGGCGCAATGCTTGCGGGCTGGTCGTCGTCAAACAAATTTTCACTGCTCGGTGCGCTGCGC
>DASXPO010000031.1:0-6229 GCA_036493535.1 Casimicrobiaceae bacterium | reverse complement strand
TGTCGGCGATTGGCGTCCAGGGCATTACCGTCACGGAAGTGAAAGGCTTCGGTCGGCAGAAGGGACACACCGAGCTCTATCGCGGCGCCGAATACGTCGTCGATTTTTTGCCGAAGGTGAAGATCGAAGCGGCCATCAAGGACGATCTCCTCGATCGCGTCATCGAGGCGGTCGAGAAGGCCGCGAACACCGGCAAGATCGGCGACGGCAAGATCTTCGTTTTCGATTTGCTGCAGGTGGTCCGCATACGCACCGGCGAGACCGGCGCCGACGCGCTTTAAGGGGATACCCATGAAAAAACTCTTCGCGATCATCGCGATGTTGGGGGCGTTCGCGGTCGTTGCGCCCGCATTCGGCCAGGACAAGGACAAAGCCGCGCCGGCACCCGGTGCGGCGCCCGCCGCGGCACCGGCGGCGACATCTGCACCTACGGCTCCGGCGGCAGCACCGGCCGCTGCTGCGCCGGTTGCAACTGCCGCTCCGGCGCCGACACCGAACAAGGGCGACGTCGCATGGATGCTGACGTCGACCGCGCTCGTGCTGATGATGAGCGTGCCGGCGCTTGCGCTTTTCTACGGCGGCATGGTGCGGTCGAAGAACATGCTGTCGATGCTGATGCAAGTCTTCGTCGTCTTCTCGTTGATCGTCGTGCTGTGGTCCGTCTACGGCTACAGCCTCGCGTTCACCGAGGGCAACGCGTTCTTCGGCGGCTTCGATCGCCTGTTCCTCAAAGGCACGTTCGACTCTGCGAAGGGCGAATTCGCGATGGCGGCGACGTTCTCCAAGAACACGCCGCTCTACGAGATGGTCTACGTCGCGTTTCAGGCGACCTTCGCGGCGATTACCGTTTGCCTGATCCTCGGCGGCTTTGCGGAGCGGATGAAGTTCTCCGCGGTGCTGTTGTTCTCGGCGCTGTGGTTCACGTTCTCGTATTGCCCGATCGCGCATATGGTGTGGTTCTGGATGGGCCCGGATGCTTACACGGCCGCGGGAGCGGTCGCTGACGCAGCAAACGCGAAAGCCGGCTACATCTGGCAAATGGGCGCGCTCGATTTTGCCGGCGGCACCGTCGTGCATATCAATTCGGGTGTCGCGGGCCTGGTCGGCGCAATCGTTCTCGGCAAGCGCGTCGGCTGGGGCAAGGAATCGATGGCGCCCCATAACCTGCCGATGACGATGATCGGCGCGTCGTTGTTGTGGGTGGGCTGGTTCGGCTTCAACGCAGGGTCGGCACTCGAAGCCAACGGATCGGCATCGCTCGCGTTCATGAACACCTTCCTCGCCACCGCGTGTGCCGTGTTGTCGTGGACGTTCGGCGAATGGGCGATCAAGGGCAAGCCGTCGATGCTGGGCGCGGCATCCGGTGCGGTCGCGGGGTTGGTTGCGATCACACCCGCAGCGGGCAACGTCGGCATACCGGGCGCCTTCATCATCGGCCTCCTCGCCGGTCTCGTGTGCCTTTGGGGCGTCAATGGATTGAAGAAAATGATCGGCGTCGACGATTCGCTCGACGTGTTCGGTGTTCACGCCGTCGGGGGCATTCTCGGCGCGCTTTTGACCGGCATCTTCGTATCGCCGGATCTCGGTGGTCCGAACATCGTGTCGGACTGGGTCACCGGCAAAACCGAATACCCCGGCTACATGGCGCAGCTATGGATTCAAGCCAAAGCGGTGGGCATCACGATCGTGTGGACCGCGGTCGTGGCCTTCATTTCGTACAAGATCACCGATCTCGTCGTCGGACTGCGCGTCACCGAGGAAGAGGAACGCGAAGGTCTCGACATCACCTCGCATGGCGAATCGGCGTATCGGATGTAGCAAGGACGCGAGTTTCTCCTCAGTGGCTATTGGGCGCCTTCGCGGCGCCCGTTTTTTTGCTAGCGGATATCGAGGCGTCAGCCCCTGATCTCGAGCTTGTGGGTCCGACCTTTCCGCTCCGGTGCGGGAATCTCGATCTGCAGCACGCCGTCCTTGAATTCCGCGGTCGCGGATTCGGGCTGGACGCCTTCGGGCAGGGGGATCGAACGGTAGAAGCTGCCGTAGCTTCGCTCGCTTTGATAATAACCCTGCTCGTCGGTGGTGCGTTCCTGTCGGCGCTCGCCTTCGATCGTCACCGCATCGTCGGTGACGTTCACATTGAGGTCTTCTTTCTTGACGCCGGGAAGATCGGCGGCGATGCAAACCTTTCCTTCCTTTTCACGCATCTCGATTCGCGGCGACCACGCGGCCATCATGCCTTCGTGACCTGGTTGCCAGAGCTCTGTGGAGAAAAAGCTCCGGCCCACGCCGAAGTTCTCGAACATTCGGTCGATGTCCTCGGTCAGTTTGCGCATCATCGAGAACGGTCCGAAAGTCGGATACGAGGCCGTTTCCGGGCGTCTCGCCATATCGCGGGCCGTTGATTGCACGTGCGATTCCGGGGGGTAACCGCCTTGCTGGCCGCTCGTGCCGCGTTGGCTGGGCTGCCATTCGCCTTGTTGAGCCGAACCGGAGCTCGTTTGCGCGCGCTCCGAGGATTGTTGTCGGGATCTGTCATTTGCCATGGGAACTCCTGCTACGATGAGGATCGAAAAAATCAAACGCGGTGTGGGCCAGCGGATGCGAGCCGGCCACAACGGCTTGGACCGGCGATCCTCCGAAGGTTTCCGAAATGCGCGCCGCGGACGCGCGAAGGCGTTCAGTCGAACAGCGGCGGATTCGGTTCGGCGGCGATCATCGGTTGTGGCGCGTTCGATGCTTCACTCAACGTCGCAACGCGCACGCCGAGCAGGCGAATCCGCCGCTCGAGCGGAATGCGTTTCAAACATTCGCCCGCGGTTCGCCGTATCGTGTGCGAATCCTGCGTCGGCGCTTCGAGCGTGCGATCACGCGTCACGGTCTTGAAATTGCTATAGCGAAGCTTGAGTCCGATCGTCTTGCAGAGGTAACCTTTGCGGCGCAGGTCGTCGCTCACGCCTTCGCAAAGATCGGTGAAGATTTCCGACAGCGCCTCGCGGTCACGCTTCGGATCGAGATCGCGATCGAAGGTGAGCTCACGACTGATCGACTTCGGCTCGCTCATCGTGACGACGGCGCGCTCGTCGCGGCCATGCGCGGCGTCGTGCATCCACGACCCTTGATTGGCGCCGAATTGTTCGATCAACCCATCCCGCCCCGCGCCCGCCAGCTCACCGATAGTCCGAATGCCGAGCGCTTCGAGGCGCGCCGCCGTCTTCGGACCGATTCCGTTGATCTTTCGTGCCGCCAGGGGCCAGATCCGTCGCTCGATATCGTCGTCGCGAAGGAGTGTGAGTCCGTCGGGTTTGTCGAGTTCCGAGGCGATTTTCGCAAGCAGCTTGTTCCGCGCAATTGCGATCGAGCACGTCAGACCCGTCGCCGCGCGCACGGCGCGTTTGATCGCCTTGGCGACGGCAAGCGCGCGAAGCCAGGGATCGTTTTCGGCGATCGGGGCCTTCTGAAGAGACGCCGGCGGATCGACGTCGGTCAGATCGATGTAGATCTCATCGATGCCGCGGTCTTCGATTTCCGTGGCGACCGTGCGCACCGCGGCCTTGAACATGTGCGAATAGCGCCGGTAGGCATCGAAGTCGACGGGCAATAACACGGTCTGTGGCGCGAGCGCCGCCGCCTTCATGAGTCCCATCGCCGAATGCAATCCAAATGCCCGCGCCTCATAGGTCGCCGTCGTGATCACGCCGCGGCCGGCGTATTCGGCGAGTGTCCAGAACGTTCGTGTGGTTTGCCCTGTCGCAGGATCGACCGATTCGCGCGGCGCATGGCGGCGGCCGCCGCCGATCGCGACGGCGTGGCCGCGCAATTCGGGATAGCGCAGCAGCTCGACGGATGCATAGAACGCATCCATGTCGAGATGCGCGATCAGTCGCTTCACCGGCGTGACGGATTCGGTCATGGCGCTTGCCATGACAGTTTACCGGCGCTTAAGGAACGTCAGACAGCGAGACGCAGGCCGCCAATCGCAGCGACGCGCGATTGCGCATGACTTGCGAGTCGCGCGGCGATTTCTTCGGCGGTGAGCGGACGACTGAGCAGGAACCCCTGCACCATGTCGCAGCCGAGCGCGCGCAGGCGATCAAGCGCGCCCTCGTCGTCGACGCCCTCGGCTACGACGGTGAGTCCCATGTTGTGCGCGAGTTCGATCGTGGAGCGCACGATCATCATGTCGCTCGCGTCCCGCGCCATGTTCAGCACGAACGACTTGTCGATCTTGAGCTCGTCGACCGGCAGCTTCCGCAAATACGCGAGCGACGAATAGCCGGTGCCGTAATCATCGATGGCGAGACGACAGCCAAGCGTGCGCAAGCGGCCCAAGTTGTCGACCGCGTTGCCGGGATCGTCCAGGATCGCGCTTTCCGTGATTTCGAACGTGATCCAATCCGCGACGCAACCGTGTGCCTGCAGCAACGCCGCGAATTGCTCGGGCAATCGAACGTCCACCAGATCGCGCGCCGATATGTTGATCGATACGTTCATCGGCAGGCCGTCGCGTCGCCATGCCGCGCATTGCGCAATCGCACGCGCCATCACCCACTTTGTGATGTGCCGGATGTAACCGGTCTGCTCGGCGAAGGGAATGAACTCGGCCGGCGGCACGAGCCCGCGCGCCGGATGCTGCCAACGCACGAGCGCTTCGACGTAATGTTCGTTTGAATGGCGCAGCGCGACTTTGGGCTGATAGAGAAGCGCGAGCTCGTCGGAATCGACGGCTTTGCGCAGATCACCCATCAAGGAAAGGCGTTCGCGGCTGTGTTGATCATAGCGATCGTCCCACAGGAGTGCGCCGAGATTATTGCGCTTGGCCGCGTACATCGCGACGTCGGCGTGGCGGACGAGTGTCGAGCGTTCGTTGCCGTGGTCGGGGAACACGGCGATGCCGATGCTCGCGCGGACGTCGACCTGATGGCCGTCGAGCGTCATCGGCGTCTCGAGCGTGCGCAGGATCGTATCGGCCACCCGTTGGGCATCGCCGCCGTTGGTTCCCGGCAGCAGCAGAGCGAATTCGTCGCCGCCAAGCCGCGCGATCGTGTCGCTGCGGCGCTTCACGACGCCTTGAATGCGCGTCGCGACTTCGAGGAGCAGGAGGTCGCCGATCGCGTGTCCAAGCGTATCGTTCACGTACTTGAAGTGATCGATGTCCATCAACAGCACGGCGACGTTCGAGCGCTCGCGTGCCGCCGTCGCGAGCGCATGATCCGCACGGTCAGCGAACAAAGTGCGGTTTGCCAATCCCGTCAGCGTATCGCGATACGCGAGATTGGTGATCCGCTCTTCGCGCGAGGCCATTCCTTCTTGCATCGCACGAAACGCGTTCGCCAGGTCGCCGATCTCGTCGTTGCGCGATGACAGTGGAACCGTTTCGAATTCTCCGGTCGCCATCCGTCGCGCGAACGCGGCAAGCGAGCGCACCGGCTCTGCAATGCCGCGGGCGATCAGAATGCTTGCGACGATCGCCACGACGGCCGCCAGCAATGAAATCCAGGCAAGCTTGCGCTGCAATTTGCGAAACGGCTCCATCGCCGTCGATAGCGGCTGTTGGAGCACGACGGCCACGGTGTCGTCGGTGTGCGCAGGCAGCGTGGTGATTCGTGTGATCGCGTCGGGGCCGAACATGGCGTTGCCGTCGTCGTCGCGCCACGCGTAGTTCCCCGCCGAAACGTCGCGCAACATCGATGCGCGTTGATCCTCGGAGAGTGTCGTGGCCTGGAGCTTCCATTCGTTGCCGGGAATGCGGCTCAAGAACGACACCTCGAGCCGCAGCAAGCGGCTGATTTCGCGCGCGAACACATCGTTGACTGGGTATCCGACGACGATCCAGGCGATCGGCGAAGGCGGCGCCATCGGAACGATGACGAGCTGGTAGAGTCGTCCCCGCAGCACGACCGTCGCCGAAACTTGTCCGGCGGCGCGCGCTTGCGCAATCAGCTTTGGAAAGAAAAACGGCTCGCCGCTTCCGATGCCCGTCGTGTCGGCCACGACGATGTCGTCGGCACGAATCAGCATGATGAGCTCGGCGTCGATTTGCCGCCCGTAGCGCGTCAGCACCGGGGTGACATCGGACTTGTCGCGTGGTGCAATCGCCTGGCGAAACGCCGCGGTGGCGGATAGCAGGCGTGCCGCCTGGATCAATCGATCACGGTCCTGCTCGCGCACCCGCTCGAACACGCGCGCGCCCGCGACCAAATCTTCGCCGATCGATTTGCGTGCGGTTGCG
>DASXPO010000030.1:0-6431 GCA_036493535.1 Casimicrobiaceae bacterium | reverse complement strand
TCCCCGCGAGGCGGCGACATTGGCCACGTTGCCCGGTGTCGGCCGCTCGACGGCCGCGGCGATCGCCGCGTTCTCGCAAGGGGAACGCGTCGCGATTCTAGACGGCAACGTGAAGCGCGTGCTCGCACGTCATCGTGCGATTGACGGTTTTCCCGGCGCGCCGAAGGTCGCGGCGAAATTGTGGACGGTCGCGGACGCACTGCTGCCGGCCTCCGATATCGCCGAATACACGCAGGGCATGATGGATTTGGGCGCGACGGTATGCACGCGCGCAAATCCGCGATGCGGCGATTGTCCGGTGGAGCGCGATTGCCGCGCGCGGCGCGAGAACCGCGTCGCTGAATTGCCGGCGCCGCGTCCGCGCAAAGCATTGCCGCATCGCGAAGTACGGGTTCTGCTGTTCGAGTGTCGCGGCGAAATTCTGCTCGAGAAGCGACCGCCGCTTGGCATCTGGGGCGGGTTGTGGAGTCTCCCTGAGATCGCGCTCGACGATGACGCCCGTACTTTCGCGCGCCGGCGCTTCGATGTGGAGGCCACGGTGCGCGCCGATCTCGCGCCCATTCAACATGGCTTTACGCACTTCGCCTTGACGCTTCATCCGCAACGTGTCGATGTCGCGCAGCGGCCCATACGTGCCGAGATGCCGAGTTACGTCTGGCTCACGCGCGACGATGCGCTCCATGCGGCGCTGCCTTCGCCGATTCGAAAGCTGCTGCTCGCCTACTGAGTTGTCATCCCGAGCGCGTTTGTCATCCCAAGCAAAGCGAGGGACCTGCTTCATACGTCGCTACGCTAAGCCCCCGGTCCCGGCTATACTGCGACAGTATCGTTTGCTTGGGAGTCCGTATGCAATTTACTGCCGTCTATCGTCGCGTTCCTGAAGGCTACATCGGCTTCGTTGAGGAATTGCCTGGTGCAAATACGCAGGCATCAACGCTCGAGGAAGCGCGGACGAACCTGGTCGAAGCAGTTGAATTAGTGTTGGACGCCAATCGATCTCTTACTGAGCAATCTATCCAAGGGCAGGACGTGATCCGCGAACCGTTTGTAATCGCGGAAACATGAAACGCCGTGAACTGATCAGACACTTGTAGCAGGAAGGGTGCAAGCTTCATCGAGAGGGCGCGAGGCATTCCGTATAGTCAACGCCGCGAAGCTCAAGACGTCCACGGTTCCTCGCCATAACGAAATCAACGATTTCCTCGCTCGTAAGATCTGTAAAGATCTCGAAGTCACCGCGCCCTAAGCCTTCTATTTGTCTGGCATAGGTGGCGGCGAACCGGTTAACCCGGTCTTAACCGTCGCTGCCCATGCCTGCAGTTCCGTCGGCAGGCGTGCATCGGCATCGGGATACACAGCGCGAAACGCGGTCAGTTCGCGCGCGGCTTCGTCCGTCTTGCGCTCGTTCAACATTGCGCGAATGCGCGCAATCCATTGCTCGGGACTCGCAACTTGCGCATCGGCCGCGGCGATTGGCTTTGACACCGCGGGTGCGGCCGCGCGTGGCACGTCACGGCGCTCGAGTGCACCGGCCGCATTGTCCTGTCCAGCCGATTCCGAGCTCGATTCGGATTCGACACGGCTCGGCGCTGCTCCCCCGAATTCCCGAGCGGCGGCGGCGTCTCGCTCCCGTGCTGGAAACGGCTCGGGCGCGGCGACGGATTCATTGTTGGGCCTGGGCGTCTGTGTCGGCGCGACGCGATCGGCGTGGCCCTTTGCGCGCGATGCCTCGATTTGCGCGCGCGGCGCTTGGGTTTGCACGCGCGGCGCTTCGGTTTGCGCACGCGGCGCCTCGGCTTTGTCCTTGTTCATCGACGCCGCAGGCGGTGGAGCAATATTCGGCGCGGACACGCCGGCCGCCGATGATGGCGTATCGCTGACGACCGACGCCGTCGGCTCGGATTCCTTCGGCATCAATTGAAAGACGCCGATCGTGATCGCACCGATCGTCGCGGCAGCGGCGAGGGGCATCCACCATCGCCAGGGACGGGTCGCTTCGCCAGCCTTGTCGGCTGCGCGCGGTGCGCTTTGAACCGCTCGATGCGCCGCCGCGAGGATCGCCGCGTCGATGTCGGGGGACGGCATCTCGTCCGAATGCTTATGCAACAACGCGTCGAGCGTCGGATCGAAGGGCTCGCGATCCGGATTCATTCGGACGCCTCGCGCAATTCGCCGAGCTCGCTTCGAAGCTTTGCAATCGCATAGCGAAGTCGGCTTTTCACCGTCTCCGCGCCGACGCCGGTCAGCGTCGCGATTTCGGAAAGCGACAATCCGCCTTCGTGCTGCAATATGAACGCGTCGCGTTGTGCCGGTGGAAGCGCCGCGAGCGATGCTCTCAAGCGCGTCGCCAACTCTTTGTTGTCGGCGCGCACATGCGGCTCGTCATGGACCGAAGCCGGCAGTGCATCGACTTCACTTCGCATCGATTCATCGCCGTCGACCGACATGAGGATCGCATGACCCTTCGCTCGCCAGTGATCGACGATGCGGTTTCGCGCCAATGTATAGAGCCAAGTCGTGAATTTTGCCGTTGGCGCGTAACTCACGCGCACCCGGATTGCGTTCATCCAGATGTCCTGGAACAGCTCGTCGGCGGGGCCGGCATTCCCGCAATGGCGGAGCACGTAGCGATAGACGCCGCCTTTGTGCCGCGAATAGAGGACATCGAACGCCGCGGCTTCGCCGTTCGCGTAGGCGAGCATCAATTCTTCGTCGCTACGATTCAATGTCATTCCGAGCGCCGCAAGGAACCCGCTTGTTTTGCAAGAAACAGGTTCCTCGGATGATAAGGCGTTATTCTCGGAACGACCTGGTCGTCGGTCTCAACGCGGATCCGGCGCAAAGCGCACGCCGGGGAAGGGATCGGGCACGCGTTGCGCATAACGCGGCGACGGCAGCACACCCATCGCGATCAGATTCTCGCGTCGATCGTATTGCAGCGCGACGGTCTCGGCGGGTGCGCTCGTCGCGCGCTCGAAGTTCACGCGCTGAGCGTACGACGTTTCGCTGCGACCGTGTCCCGTGCCGAGTTGCTTCGCGACCGCGCCGGCTGCGCGTTGTCGGTCATCGCGTTCGTTCGCTTCACCGATTGCCGCTGAGTCTGCGTTAGCGGCCGATGCGGGCGCTTCCGCGCGCGGAGCCGGTGCATCGGCGGCGTTCTTGTCGCGCTGCAGCCGATAAACGATCGGCGGTTGCTTTTCCTTGAAGACGGCGACACCGATGACGCCGACGTTGCCCGGACGTCCGGTGCGTGCGGCATAGCTGTCGCGCAGATCGGTGAAGTAGAACGCCGCCGTACGCTCGAAGCTTTTTCGCCAACCGGCGATTTCGACGCTGCCATAGGGCTCGATCACGTAGCCGGATTGCTCGGGTGACGCTGTCTCGCCGCTGACGACGTTGACGCCGTCGACACTCGTCACCGCAAGAATGCGCTCGCCGGTGCAGTTGCGGATCCGCACCGCGTATTCGTGGCCGGGCGTGCCGACGATGTAGCGCCGACCGTCTTTCGCGTAGACAGTCAGCGCGCTGCCGTCGGTGCGATCGTAGGCGTCGACCGAAACGAGTGTCGAGTACGGCCAATTCGCCGCCGCCGCGTGCGCGAGTGTCAGTGCGCCGACTGCCAGCGCGGCGCGCATCCAACGATTCAATCGATTCATTCGCATTTCTCCCCAAGATCGGCGCGATGGCCGAGATGTCCGCTATAAACGGAGCATGCGGTGAAACGGGGTTTAACCGGTCCTCCGCCACCAACGATAGCCAAGTAGATGGCCGTACCGGCGGGTTTGCTGAACTCGTGGTTAGGCCGCACCCACTGCGCACTTAGGTAGTGACATTGAGCTTCACACCGAAGCTGTGGAGCACCTTGAGGACTGTGTCGTAGCGAGGCTTGGCGCCGGGGGCGAACGCCTTGTAGAGACTCTCGCGGCCGAGACCAGTGTGTTCGGCGATCGTGCTCATGCCGCGCGCCTTAGCCACATTGCCAAGCGCAGACAAGAACACATCCGGGTTTCCATCTTCTAGCGCGGCAGTAAGGTACTCGGCAATGACTTCGTCGTTGTCGAGATAAGCACTGGCGTCGAATTCCTTGAGTTTGATACGCATGCTCGACCTCATTCAAGTGCTTGCGCGATCCGCTTGGCTCGTGCGATATCTCGTTCCTGAGACGACTTGTCGCCGCCACATAGCAGGATAAGGACGACTTGGCGACGTCGCGTGAAGTAAACGCGATAGCCGGCTCCGGCATCGATTCGCATTTCACTCACCTTGCCGCCCACGGACCGCACGTCGCCTAGATTTCCGAGCCGGACCGATTCCAAACGGGCAAGAACGCGAGCTTTGGCGCGAATATCTCGCACCCCCAACAGCCACTTTTCGAATACATCGGTCTGCTGAAGTTGATATACAGACGTATTGTATCCATATGGATACAATACGTCAATGGTGCGCGATGAGGGATATGGCCTGCTAAGGCAAAGTTAGTAACTCAAAACCCGATGAGGCGCGTCGAAAGCACGGCCTGATGATGTTTTTCACGTTCGGCTAAGATAGACGCCGGCGTCAACGCGCGACGTCCCTGGTCCGTTTTCCCCTCGTGATCATCTTCGACCTCAGTTGCGTCCACGGCCATCGCTTCGAGGGATGGTTTGCCTCCTCCGAGGAATTCGATCGGCAGAAGGACGCGATGCTCGTTACTTGTCCCGTCTGCGATGACGTTGGAATCGAGCGCGTTCCGTCGGCTCAGGTGCGCATTCCCAAGGCTGCCGGACGCGAGAGCGCTGTGCCCGAGCCTGTCGACGCCGAGAGCGCGCCGAGCCATGACGTCGTGGCCGGAATGCCGGAAGAAGTCCTTTCGAAGCTTCGGGAGATCGTTCGCAATACCGAAAACGTCGGCCGGCGTTTCCCCGAAGAGGCGCGCAAGATCCACTACAACGAAGCGCCGGCGCGCTCGATTCGCGGACAGGCGTCGAAAGACGAGGCGCAGGAGCTTAAGGACGAGGGCATCGACTTCGCGCAGCTCCCGCCGTTCCTCGGTCGCGATTCGCACTGATCGCGTGACGGTTTGCACGGCGCTCGCGACGGCGAGGCGAGTCCCGCTAAACCGCGGCCCGAATCAACCACTTGGGCTATAATTTTTGGTTTGTTTTCGTGGGCCGTTAGCTCAGGTGGTAGAGCAGCGGACTTTTAATCCGTTGGTCGCTGGTTCGAGTCCAGCACGGCCTACCATGCAAATGTCATTGACCGATGCAAAATCGGCGAAATTCTTGTAGGAAATCGTCCGATTCGCGCGCGATTGTCGGCGTTTGCCGCTCAGGGAAAGCGCGGCTACGTCTGTCGGACTTGATTCACCGTCCGTCGAAAGTCGGTTTTCCCCGAAAAGTCGCGAGGTTAGACTGCGTTCCGTCTTCATCGGAGTGCCGTTGCCATGCGCGTGCGCCAACGCGGTTTTACGTTGATCGAGATGATGATCGTCGCCGCCCTCGTCGGGGTATTGGCTGCGATCGCGTATCCGTCATATTCGCAGTATCAGAAGCGGGCGAAACGCTCGGCGGCCGAGACGTTCATGATGGATGTCGCGAATCGACAGCAGCAATATTTCCTCGACCAGCGTATCTATGCGGGTGACACGACATGCACGACAACCGGACTTGCCACGCTTAGCGTGACGGTGCCGGTGGAAGTATCGGGTTTTTACGACGTTTGCATCATTCAGGCGAACGCAACTCCGCCGCCGACTTTCACGATTCGAGCGACGCCCAAAGCAGGCTCGATGATGGCCGGCGATGGAATCCTGACCCTCGACGACAGGGGAAATAAGTTGGTCGGTGGCGTCGTGTCGGAAAAATGGCAAGGACGCTAATGCGCACCGTCGATATGACGATCCGTGAGTCGATCACGCGTGTTCGCGCGCGTGCTCCTGAGCGCCATCGCAAGGGGCTGCGCGGATTCACGCTGGTGGAGCTTGTGGTCGTCGTCGCTATCTTCGGCGTTCTCGCAGCCATCGCAGGGCCCGCGATGTTCAACTTGGTCGTTTCGCAGCGGTTGCGGAGCGCCGCATTTGAATTGATGGCCGATCTGACTTTCGCGCGCAGCGAAGCCGTCAAGCGCAATTCCGACGTTACCGTAGCGAAATCGGGCTCGTGGACGGGTGGATGGACAATCACGGATTCCAATGGAAACACGCTTCGAAGCCATACCGCGTTTCCCAGCACGATTTCCATCGACGCAGGTTCGGTCAATTCCGTTGTGTTCTCGCTCAACGGTCGAGCGTCCCCGGTGGTGAATTTCACGATCGACGATGCCGGCGGGAAAGCTTCCATCGAAGTCCATTGCGTCGCGCTCGATCCGAGCGGTCGGCCGCGATCAATCACGGGGAGTTGCTCGTGAGCACTGTTCGGCGAGACACACGCGGCTACATCCTACTCGAGGTCCTG
>DASXPO010000029.1:0-2277 GCA_036493535.1 Casimicrobiaceae bacterium | reverse complement strand
CAAGGAGACGCTTCGCCCGCGGCGCCGGCGGTTGGCTTTATCATGTCGACTCATCCGGTAGTCCCATGCCGGTCATCGCATGCTTGGAGGGGCTCGATGGTCAAGTCGATTGTCGCGGGATGCACAACGCTGCTGCTGCTCGTCACTACGCTGCCCGCCGCGCATGCGCAGGACACGCTGAAGGTGGCCGCCGGCCAGCGCGGCAATTGGGATACGTCGGTCGTCGAAGTCGGACAGCGGGCCGGGATTTTCAAAAAGCACGGTATCGTGCTCGAAGTATTGTGGACGCAAGGCGCCGGTGAAACGCAGCAGGCCGTGATCTCCGGCAGCGTCGACATCGGCGTCGCCACGGGCATCATGGGCGTGCTCTCCGCGTATTCGAAGGGCGCGCCGGTGCGCGTGATCAGTGCCGAAACCACCGGCGCGTCGGACCTCTACTGGTACGTGCAATCCGCCTCCCCGGTCAAATCGCTCAAGGAGACGGAGGGCAAGACGATCGCCTATTCGACCAACGGTTCGTCGACGCACGGAATCGTGACGGCCTTCGTCAAGCAATACGACCTCAAGGCCAAGCCGGTCGCGACCGGCGGACCACCCGCAACGCTGACCCAAGTGATGTCGGGGCAAATCGACGTCGGCTGGGCAGCGCCGCCCTTCGGCCTGCAGCAACTCGACGAAGGCAAAATTCGCGTGATCGCGAGCGGCAACGACGCGTCGGTGTTCAAGGGACAGACGGTGCGATTGAACATCACCAACGTCCAGACGCTGCAATCGAAAAAAGCGCAGCTCGATCGGTTCATGAAGGCGTATCGCGAAACGATCGATTGGATGTACAGCGATCCGGCGGCGCTCAAGACGTATGCCGAATTCGTCGGCGTCTCCGAAGCGATGGCGAAGCGCGTACGCGACGGCTTCTTTCCAAAGGACGCGGTCAATCCCGATCGCATCGTCGGACTCGACAGGATCGTCAACGATGCGGTCGCGCTCAAGTACACCGCCACGCCGCTGACCAAGGAACAATTGACCGAGCTGATCCAGATTCCGCCGCGCACCTGACACCGGCGCGATCGTGAACGAGGCGCCGGACGGATCCGGCAAAACGTCCGGCCAAATCGGACCCTTCGTCAGGGTCGAGCACATCGTCAAGCGCTTCACCACGGCGGAAGGCCCCCTTGTCGCCGTCGACGACGTTTCGTTTTCCGTCGCGCGAGGTGAGTTCGTCTCGGTCATCGGGCCTTCCGGCTGCGGCAAGTCGACGCTCTTTAACATCATCGGTGGGCTTCTCTCCGATTACGACGGAACGATCCGAGTCGACGGCGAAGCGATTCGCGGCACGCACGGCGAGATCGGCATGGTGTTCCAGGAGGAGTCGACGTTTCCGTGGCGCAATGTGCTCGAGAACGTCGCCTTTCCGCTCGAGATCGCCGGTTTGCCGAAGAGCGAGCGTCACGAGCGCGCACGTCATTTCATCGATCTCGTCGGGCTCGACGGCTTCGAGCGGCGACAGCCGTCCGAGCTCTCCGGCGGCATGCGTCAGCGGGTGGCGATCGCGCGAACGCTCGCGGCCGCGCCGCAGATTCTGCTGATGGACGAGCCGTTCGCAGCGCTCGACGAGCAGACGCGACTCCTCCTCGGCGACAAGGTGCTGCAGATCCAGCAAGCGCTACGGCAGACGACACTGCTCATTACCCACAACATCACCGAAGCGGTGCAACTGTCCGACCGCATCATCGTGATGACGTATCGGCCGGGCCGTGTAAAGCGGATCGTCGACATCGAGCTGCCTCGGCCCAGGACGTCGGAAGTCGTGGCGAGCGCGACGTTCGGCCGCCACGTCGCCGAGATCTGGAACGATCTGCGTGAAGAAGCAAGCCGCGGGATGCGCGACGACGAACTGCAGTTGCGCCACGCGTCGGGGCCGCGATGAGCGTCAAGAAATGGGGACCGTCCGCGCTCGGCATCGGCGCGCTGCTCGCCACGGCAGCCGTACTCGAACTACTGATTCGCGGCGGTACGATCAACCCCTACATCGTTCCGTTGCCTTCGCAAGTCCTGCTGGCGTTCGAGCGCGTCGTCGTCGAGGAGAACGTGGTTCACCGGTTCTTGCTGACCACGGCGGAAACACTGGTCGCCGGTGCGCTCATCACCGTGGTCGGCATGGGCCTCGGCGTTCTGCTGCATCGCTTTCGACTGATTCGCGCGGCGTGCGAGACCTGGGTCGCCGCATTCGCATCCGCTCCGATCGTGCTCATGTACCCGCTGTTTCTGGTGGTCTTC
>DASXPO010000028.1:0-42445 GCA_036493535.1 Casimicrobiaceae bacterium | reverse complement strand
TCAACGGTCAGCGGGCTTTGCGACTGTTGTTGTGTAGGGGTCCGCTTAACATGAGTGGTGTTGAATTTACGTTGCTTCACGGATGCATCGAAAAGGATCGAAAGTTGCCGCCTGGAAGCGTGGAAATCGCAGCGGACCGACGGACCGCGATCATCAATGGCCAATTGCAACGGGTGAAGCATGAACGATTTAAGCGATGACCTTCGCAAAGAATTTCTGGACGACAAGGAATACGCTCACGCGTACATGGAGTCCTATGTCGACGCGTACATTGCGACCCAGATCAAGGTAATTCGAGAACAGCGCGAATGGTCACAAGAGCAGCTCGCCAACGAAACAGGGATGAAGCAGGCGCGCATATCCGTGCTAGAGAATGTTGATTACTCGTCATGGAGCGTTAGCACTCTTCGACGATTCGCGAGAGCGTTCGATCTCGTGTTGAGAGTGACATTTGAGGAGTTCGGGACCGAAATTGGACGAATGTCCGAATTCGGGGCGAATGGACTAAGACGAACCGGAAGAAGTGAAGACTTGAGCCGCGCCGCTAAAGCGGAAGCCATTCAACCGGCTACGGGCACTTCCGGTCAAACAGTAAGCCTGCCCGGTACATCTAAGGAACGCGTATATCGCGCGGATGCGACACCGGACGAAGTTATCGTAATTCCGCCTCTGCAACCGAACCGGAGTGTTGTGCATGCCTCCTGAAAACAGTGATACGAAACAAGAAGCGTCGCTGCCACGCGCTAGTCGTAAGGCATTTCGTGGTCCGGCTTTCATTGAAGTCTATGCAAACACTTCCCAGGGCGCTTTCACGCCTTGGGACATTGAAATCACATTCGGTCGGCTGGCTCTATTAGAAGGCGAGCCGGCCGCGGAAGAACTGGTAGCAGTTGTGTTCTCGCCGCACCATGCCAAGGCTGTAGCGAAGGTGTTGCACAGTGCGGTGGAAAGCTGGGAAAAAAATTTCGGCGAAATCGTGCTGTCAGCAGCGCAACAACCTGCTGGCGTGAACGTGGCCGAACCAAAGACATCCCCCAACCCTGCCGCTAAGGCCGCCAAGCCTGGCTTGAAGTGAGAGCGAATTTACCTTTTCTTCTTAGCGTCCCAACGAGCAAGCGCGGCCCTCTTAGCTATTTCGGACCGCTGTTGTGCGGTTAGCGCTTTTGCTCGTTGCGCCCCGCCCTTTAGACCGCCAAGCCTTGAGGCTTTAGAGCGCGGCGATGCTTCCTGCTCGATGGTTTGACCTGTAGCAATATCCCCGATCAGCTTGGCGAGCTGAACGGGGTCGCGCGGGCGCTTCGGTGGCATGGTTACTTGCACGTTGGGACATTGAGCTTGTGGATGTTCTTGAAGATGCGTTCGTACATTTTCGCCTGTTCATAGCAGCCGTCGGCCGAACGCATGATAGCAAGGCCGGCCTGCGGCGTCGGAGCGGCTTTGCCAGCGGCGGATGACCGCTGCATCTCACCGACGGCTGCGCAGTACTGTCGCTCAAGCTCATCCGGAGACCAGTCCTTTGCCTCCGCATAGTCGATCCTCGAACAAGCTAGGACCGACTCGGCGACGGTGAACGCCACAAGAAAGACAAAGATAGAACGTGCATCCATTTATGTCGTCGATATTAGCATTGGCTCTCTACCGTCCTCTATTGGCTCGCGATTTCAAACTGACCCACTACCCGAGCAGCCTCCCGCTTGACGCGTGCGCGAGCCGAGTGCAACATGTTTCGTACACCACAAAGAGGGCCGCGCCATGACAAATCGACCACGAATGCGCTTCTGGATCGAAACTGTTCTCGGTGTGCTGACCGCTGTCGTGCTGATGATGACGGTCTCGATGCCCGATTGGCTTGAGCGCATCTTCGGCTTCGAGCCTGACGGTGGCGACGGCTCGACCGAGTGGGGATGGGCGATTTCTCTGGTGATCGCAACCATCGTGTTGCTTGTCGATGCCCGTCGCTTACGGATGCAATCGGCGCAACGGTCCACTTTGACCCAATAAACCAAACAGCGGCTGTTTCGATTTCGCTGCGCGAAACGGTTCGGCGAAGCGCAACTGCGCCCACATTTCGCTGCAAGGGGCTCTCATGAAACCTTCCGATCAGGATCGGCCGGAGACATCCCCGCCGTCCAAACCGATGGACGGCGCAAGCGGCGGCCGCGACTCGCTGAACCAGCCGAACCGCCCACCTGCGGTGGCAAGCTGCGACTGCGACCAGATCATATGTCTGCTCGACAAGATCGCGCGGACCACATGCCTGACCGCCAACGAAGTGCATCGAAACGGCGCCGAGCTCAAATCAATCGCGGCGTCGGTGCAGGCGCTGGTCGAGATGTATCGGACCGTCAATCCGGGCGCGGCGCTGGATTGGGATCGCCAGGCGAAGTTGCGTGCGCAGTTGAACGAATGCTGTCCGCCCAAGGAGCACGAGGATGATATCTGCAAGTACGTCCCATGCCCGCCCGGCGGCGGAGCGAGACGGGGTGACGGCTGGTCAGCCAAATCGCGCGGCCACGTCCCGCGCGTGCAGACGCAGGAGAGGCACGCGGAGTGGACGTTCGTCGAAAAGCCTCGACACGAGGAGGACGAGGGGCGCGGCGGCGTTCCGTTGGGAGCGTTTACGGGATTAATCGATCCGCGCGTCCCCACGCCGCGGCCGATGGACTTTCGCAGCGGCCCCGGGCCGACACCGCCTGGCGCGCAAGGTCCGGTGGGCTTCCGCACGTTCACCGAAACCGAGCTCGCACAAAACTGGCCGCCCGATATGAGCGGCGCACGAGGCGGCGACGTCGTGCTGATGTCGGGAAATCTCTGGTTGAAGATATCGGTCGACGGTGGCAAGACATTCACCGACCTCGACTTCACCAAGATCTTCGCCAACGACACGGTTTACGGAGGTTGGGCAGGGGACCAGGTCATCCACTACATTCCCGCGATCGATTGCTTCGTTCTGTATGTTCAGTCGTTCAAAGGTGCCGGCGCACAGGCCAATCGCAACATCGTGAAGATTGCGCTGGCGAGCCAGGCGGATCTCAAAAAGTTTTCCGGCGGCAAGCAGGCCTGGTCGCGGCAATGGGACTTCACGCCGGATACGTTCGGGCTGGGCACTTCTTGGATGGACTTTCCGGATCTGACGTACGGAAAGGATTTTCTTCACGTCAACACGAACGTATTCGTCGGCAAGAACGGCAAGCTCTTTTACGAGTTGCCGTTGGCCGACATGGTCGCGGGTAGGGGCTTGAGCTTCTTTTTCGGCTTCATCGACGATGTCAATACGCTGACCGGCTCGCCAGCGCAAAACGTGACGGGCAACGAGTTCTACTGGGCCCAGCATGTCGACAACTCGCACATGCGCATCTACTCGTCGGTCGGCGGCGACCCGAACTACGCGTGGCGCGAGCGTGAAGTTCTGAATTGGCCGAAGCGCGATGACGGCAACGTGGCGGCGAAAGCGCCCGACAATCCCGATTGGATCAGCGAGGACCATCGAATCATTGGGGCAACCCGTCGCGGCAACGAGTTGTGGCTCGCCTGGACCGCGGCTTCGGGAGACGGCGGCCATGGCGGCTTTTCGTTCCCATTTGCGCATGTCCAGGTCGTGCGCTTCGACATCGGGGCCGACTACAAGCGCATCGACCAGTTCGCAGTCTGGAACGGCGATCATGCGTATTGTTATCCGAGCCTCGCAACGAATTCAGACGGCGAAGTGGGCATCTCGCTTGCGTGGGGTGGCGGTACGGCCCTCTTCGGGAGCCATGCGGTCGGCATCCTCGGCGACTGGCTCGTCTGGTACGGCGAGGCGAGCGACGTGACCGTGCTCCGCAAGAAGATCGGCGACGATGGCAACGTCGTAACAGACTCAGCGGGCAATCCAGTGGTCGCGCCGACGCGCTTCGGCGACTATCTTCATGTACGACTCGCGCAACCCGACACCCGGTGGTTCGGTGCGTTCGGTTATGCGGTCAAGAAGGACGCGAGCGTAACGGCGCCCGAAGCCGGCAAATTCATCTATTACTACGTCGAGTTCGGCCGGGACGTGCCACTGCCTTCGCCGGTCCGATAGCGCCGCAATACAAATTCATAGCGGCGCCAATCCCGGCCCGAAACGGTCGAGCTTCAGCTTGTGAATGAGCGCGATATAGCGCGGCTGATTGCGTAAACTTGCCAGTCGCGGGTCATCCTTCAGGAAGGTGAGTCGGGTATCGCGGGTCTCGAATGCCATGTCGAGCGCGTCGAGCGCAGGCTCAGCCTCCCCCAACGCGGCATAAACCGCCGCGAGCGACGAGGGTGGGACGTAGCGCGACTTCGCCCAGGCGAGCATCTGCAGGAGAATCGCCCGCGCTTCATCGGTCTGTCCGACGCGAACGAGATGGATAGCAAGCAAAGCGCTCGGTCGCGAGTTCCCGTCTGCGAGCAGCGCCGCACCGCGCATCTCGGCAATCGCCTTCTCGGGTTGTCGATCGACAAAGTGCAAAAGTCCTTGCGTGCTATGGGCGAGCCAGAACCTGGGGGCGATATCCAGCGCCCGATTCAGCCGGACGCGAGCCTCGTCGTGCCGGCCCGCCTCGAGGAGATAGGCCGCCTCCAGCGTATTCAGCACGGGCGACAGTGGATCGAGCTCGCGCGCCAAGCGCATCTGCGCAAAACCTTCATCCGCCCGGTCCTGGTTCAACAACAGGCTGGCAAGGCCGAAGTGCGCCATCGGCACGTTCGGATTGATCGCGAGAACGCGCCGAAACTCGTGTTCCGCGCCCGCCCAATCGAATTCGAACCAATAAAGCCTGAAAGCTTGCTCGGTCCGCGCTTCAGCCAAGTCCGGAACGAGTGCAAGCGCACGCTGAACCGCGACGTCGGCCGGCCCGAACACCTCCGAGGGCGCGGCGTCGGCGCCAAATAGGCTGCGCCGGTACGTTTCGGCCAAGCCCACCCAGGCCAGTGCATAGCCAGGGTCGATTTGGAGCGCTTGGTTGTACATCGCGATGCTTTTACGCAGGCCATCGGCGCGCATGTCCTGAGCGTGCCGACCCGCCGCAAGATAGAGCTGGTAGGCGTCGGTATTGCGTGTTCCGCCAAGGCCGCCCGGTGGCCGGCGCGCGTCGGCGACGATTTCCAGCCTTGGCGTCAGTACCCGCGCCACACGCGCCGAAATCGTGTCCTGCACTTCGAAGACATCGTTGAGTTTTTCGTCGAAGCTGCCGCTCCAGACGGCGCCCCCATCCGCGGCACGCAGCAAACGCGCGGTGACCCGCAGTTGGTCGCCTCGACGCTGCAGCGAGCCGTCGACGATCCACGCCACGTCGAGATCGCGCGCAGCGCGCATCGGGTCCTGGTCGGCGCCGGCATAGCGGCGGACTGATCCTATCGAGCGCACGACAACACCCGGTACCGTCGACAGACGGGCGATCAGACTATCGGCCATGCCGACCTCGAGCAGCTCGTCGCTGCCCTCGGCCGTTAGCGGTTTGAACGGCAGCACCGCCAATGTGGAATGTTCTGCCGTGGCGGCAGTCGTTGACGCGCGGCGCGATGCCCACAAGGCGATGCCGCCGAGACTCGTCGCTGCGGCCCCCCACATTCCCAGCCTCAGCATGCGGCGCCTGCCCCCCGCTTGGTCGAGAGGCGGGTAAATGGGCGAGTCGTCCGCCACATCCATTGCGTGCGAAGAAGCGTGCTGCGGTGATGGATCGCGCGCGTCTGCAGGCGCAACCCGGGACGCGACTGACTCCGGCAGCACCGTCACCGTCACGATAAATCTGAATCCACGGCGAGGAACGGTCTGGATGTAGCGGCTGCCGACGGCATCGTCCGCGAGTGCGCGCCGCAAACCCGAGATCACCTGGCTGAGACTGTTTTCATCGACGACGAGACCCGGCCACAGCGCCAGCATCAGGGCGTCCTTATCGAGCAGCTTGCCGGCATTTTCGACGAACAGCTGCAAGGCCGTGAAAAGCCGCGGCGTGAGATTCAGCGTCTCGCCGTTGAGTCGACGCACGCGCTGTTGCGACGGCTCCATCACGAAGTCACCGAAAGCATACCGATGCAACTCCGTCATGGGTCCGGTCTCAGCCTTTTTCAGAAATCCTTCAGGCGCGGCGCACGACTTCCAGGCACGTTTCGGTCACGGTGGCGATTTCTCTCTTCGTGATCTTCGAACATGACCAGACCTATCATGAAACATAATCAACGCAAAAGCCAGTTGATCACGGCAGCGCTGGCGCTGCTCGTCAGCTTCGCACTCGCATCTTGTGGCGGTGGCGGCGGGGACAGTCCGCCTACGCTCGATGCCGACGGTTGCACCGCGGCACCGGCCCCGCCGGTCGATACCCCGGTCTGTCGAGGCAAGGCGAACTTCCACGACCGAGCTCTTTCGGGACTGGGCGGCAATGGCCGAGCCTGTTCGGACTGTCACATGGATTCCGAGAACTTTCAGCTAACGCCGGCAGCGGCGCAGGCGAGGTTCGCGAAAATGACGCTGACGGGCGTCGACGACCCGCTGTTTCGCGCGATCGATGCCGACGACTTCCGCATCAACGGCGCGGCGGCGCACGACTTCACGAACCTGACGCAGAACGGGCTGATCCGCGTGTCGATTCCGCTGCCTGCGAACGTGAAGTTGCTCGACTGCGGGTCGACGGTCCCGTGTCCCGCATCAGCAGCCCCCACCAACGAGACCGTCGCCGATGTCTTCAGGTCCGTTCCCTCGATCCTCGACGTCGACATCACCGGGCCGGACGGCGCGACTCCGACCTGGGTGCGAGGTCCCAATCAGAGTGGCGGTTACCAGCTCGACGGCCGCATCGATACGCTGCAGAACCAGGCGCTGAGCGCGCTTCGCAACCATGCGGCGACCACGGCCGATCCACCGGCTCGCTTTGTCGACGACCTGGCGGCCTTCCAGAGTGCGCAGTTCTCCTCGCCCAGTGTGAAGGCGCTCGCCGGCGCCATCGCGTCCGGCACGACTTCGCTGCCTGATCCCGATCCGGTCTTGAATGCGGTCGAGACGGCAGGCAAGGCAGTCTTCAATCGGGCCTGCGCACAGTGTCACGGCAACATGGGCGACCATCCGAGTGGCAGCACACCGATCGTGCAGGGTGCCCAAGGCACACCTACGGCACTGGTCCGATACCACGCCATCGCGACCGCGTGTCCGAGACCGGTTGACACCGTCACGCCGCCGCGCTTCCTGTTTACGCCGTGCAGCCCGAGCCAGATGAAGAACGTGCGGACCTACGAGATCACCAACAGCGGCGTCGCACCGAGCGGCACGCCGTGCGGTGGCGCGGCTCCGCAGCCGCCGTGCCTAACCCGGATCACGACCTCTGATCCAGGCCGCCTGCTCCTCACGGGCTATCCCGCCGCGGGCGGACCCGGCGACATCGAGCACATGGATATCCCGAATCTGCGCGGCATCAGCCGAACCGCCCCATACTTCATGAACAACACCGCGGCGACGCTCGAAGAAATGCTCGAGCACTACAAGCAGTTCTTCAAGCGCGTCGAAACGCAAAACCCGGCCGCGCCGCTACTGACCACGCAGCCCGGTGTCACGCCACCCGTCATCGATCGCCCATTTACCGATGCCGAGGTTCCCGCGCTCCTTGCCTACCTCCGCAAACTGTGACCTGCAATTGTTTTGCGCCGCCGACGACATCGCAGGTGAAGTCGCGAGCGCCGAGGATCACGCTCATCGCGCATCGCCGCGATTGGGCGGCGCGGGCCGCGGCGCATTGCTGAGATCGCACCACATGTGCACTTTGGATACGTAGTCGCTGCCCACGGCGACGGCATAGGGCTCGACGCCGAATGCGACAAACCCGCAGCGTCGATAGAGCGATTCGGCCGATGCGTTTCCTTGCGTGACTGTCAGCTGAACGATCTTGATGTGATTGCGTGATCGCGCAAAGCCGAGCGCAGCGTCCACGAGCGCGCGCCCGAAGCCCCGTCCTCGACAGCGGGGCGGCACATACATGCCGAACAGGTGCGCCTTGTGACGCGCCTTTTCGCGGGGCTCGAACGACAGCCCGGCTGCCCCGGCGAGCCTGTCATCCTCGAAGGCGCCGAACACCACTTCCGATGGCGGTTCCCGTTGCGACAGTCGCGCTTCCCACCAATTGGCCGGTAACCCGGCGCGCTCGGCCACGCTCGACGTAAAAGCATCCGGGTGCGCTGCATACGCTTCGAGCATCAGTGCGCGGTACATAGCGGCCTGCTCCGGCACAAGTCGTCGGACCATCACGCCCTTTTCGTCGAGATCAGCCGCATCATGAGGCGATGGTAAATAAACCGGCGTCAGCGCCGGCGTTTCCTCGCCGTCGCGCCGGCGTGCTCGACCAACAGGCGCGCCGCCTCCGCGGCGGCATCGGCATAGCCAGGATCCCCATGGATCAGGATGAGCGAATGACAGCCCTCCAGCAGCAGAATGATCTGTCGCGCCAACAGGGGCGACCGATCTCCGATTCCGAGCCGATCGGCGAGCCATCCTTCGATTCGCGCTTTGTGCCGGCGCGCGGCCACGCGAGCCGGATGTCCTGGAAGGTGGGCGAACTCCATTGCTGCGCGCGTAAAGCCCGACCCGCGCCAGCGCGGCTTTCGCGCCCAAGCAGCGAATTCGCTGAACAGCTTTTCCACGGCTTCGGATGGATCGCCCTTCACATGTTGGGCCCAGCTCTGAATTTGCGCGAGCGCGAGCTCGTCCTGAATCTCCAGCACCGCCGCGACCAGCGCATCCTTGCTCGCGAAATGGTAGTACAGGGTTCGCTTGGTGATACCCGCTGCCGCGGCGATGTCGTCGACGCCGGTGCGCGCAAAGCCCCCGCGATAGAACAATCCATAGGCGGCATCAATGATGCGCCGCCGCGTCGCGCCGATTTTGCCTGGCATGGTGACCGTCTGCCAATGTATACCGACCGGTGAGTGTACATCGCCGCCTGGACCGGCGTAGCATCCACCTCGAGGGCAGATACGCTTTCAACGCTCGATCGGAGGTTGCATGAACCACTCAAGTCTCAAAATTCGGGGCCTTCGCGTGCGCGCCGTGAAGGTTCCGATGGCGCAGCCGCATCGGACTGCGAGCGGCACGATCGTGGAATCGCCGCTCGTGCTCACCGACGTGCTGACGGACCAAGATATCGTTGGCCATAGCTACGTCTTTTGTTACGCAGCGCTCGCGCTCAAACCGACGGCGTTGCTGATCAAAGCGCTCGAGCCTTTTTTGATCGACCAGCCCGTCGCTCCGCTCGACATCGAGAGGCAGCTCACGGCCCGCTTTCGTTTGCTGGGGCCCCAGGGCTTGACCGGAATCGCGATGGCGGCGATCGATATGGCGCTTTGGGACGCGCTCGCACGCGCGCAGGGATTGCCGCTCGTGCGGGTGCTGGGGGCGACGCCAAGACCCATTCCCGCCTACGGGGCCACGGGCTACGACGGTGCGGACGGCTCGGCTCGCGTCGCAGCGGAATGGGCCGAGCGTCGGTTTACTGGAATCAAAGCCAAGATCGGATATCCGAGCGTGCGCGAAGACGTCGACGTCATAGGTGCAATGCGGCGAGTGGTGGGGGACGATATTGCGCTGATGGTCGATTACAACCAATCGCTGGGCGTGGCGGAGGCGGTCGCACGGGCTCAGCGGCTGGACGACGAGGGATTGACCTGGATCGAAGAGCCAACGCGTGCGGACGACTACGCCGGCCACGCGCGTGTCGCCCGAGAAGCGCGTACGCCGATCCAGTGCGGGGAGAATTGGTGGGGCGCGCATGACATGGAGAAGGCCATTGCCGCGGGCGCCTCGGATTATGTGATGCCGGATGTCATGAAGATCGGCGGCGTCACCGGTTGGCTCCGCGCGTCCGCGCTCGCCGAAGCGCATGGGCTCCGACTCTCGAATCATCTGTTCATCGAGATCAGCACGCACCTGCTCTGCGCGACGCCAACCGCCCATTGGCTCGAATACGCTGAATGGTTCAATCCGATCATTGCGCAGCCCCTTTCGATCAAGGACGGGTGTGCGATTCCGGCCGACCGGCCGGGCAGCGGCGTCGAATGGAACGAGGACGCGGTGAAGCGATATTTGGTGGAGTGAGCCGGCTAAAGGAACGCTTGCGTCCGAACACCCTGTCGACGGTTCTTACATTGACGCTCGAACGATCGTCAGGAACGCGTCACAACGCCCTGAAACACCGCCGTTTGTGAGTCCTGGTCCGGCAATTGCTCCGCAATCACGCTTCTGGTGTGCCGCCGATAGAAGACGAAGACCACGAGTTGCAATGAACAAACGTCCACCGATCCCCCGCGATTTTCCTGGATTGCCTGAGCGAGCGCGACGGCATTTCCAAAGCGTCGCGATCCTGAATCACCTCGATCGGGCGGAGCGACAGGCGACGCCCGAACAGTTCGCCTCCGCTGCCCGAATTGCGGCGCGCGCCGTTTGCAACGCTCGAGACCGAAAGGTAATCCGCGGCGAAATGCCGTGAGCATTTGAGCGCGCGAGCGCTCCCGGTACGGTGAAAGTCAGTCAGCGCGGTATCAGTCGATCAGCAGCGCGCGCCTGCTTCTCGGGTTTGGGATTCCGCGTGGGCGCGTCACGTCCGTGAAGAGAGGGCTTACGTTTGCCTCTTTTTCGAGCACCGAAAGGCCGCCGCGCGCATCCCGCGCAGCCATCAGCGGTAGCCCAGCCCGCGAAGAGAGCTCGCGAGAAAAGTGAGACGGATGCTGGATGCGGGCGCTGCGAGCGCGCGGAACTAGCAGCGCACTTGAAACCTTCGCATGGCCTAAGCGTTCACGCTTCGCAAATCGAATCGCATCGCGGCCAAGTCGCCGAGTATCCACGTGGTCGGCGCGGCAAGGCCCGCGACGGTGCCGGGATTCACGAGCCACGTCGTGCCGTTCTTGACGGTGGCCACCTGGTCGATGCCGGCGACGTGCGAATGACCGCAACACACGACATCCCAATCGCCGGTGCACGCCATCGCGTAGCCGTATTCGGGATAGTGAACGACGAAGACCCGGCGCCCGCCGAGATCGAGGCGCGCATCCGCGCCGTGGTACTGCAGCAACCCGCCGCTTTCACGCGCCCAGCGGTTGAGCGAAATGGGATCGCCGAGGTTGTTGCCATGGATCACATGAAGCGGCAATCCGACGCTCATCGCGGCGCGCAGCGTCTGCGTACCGATGATGTCGCCGCAGTGGATCACGGCGGTGGCGCCTTCGGCTGCGCCATCGCGCACCGCTCGTGCGAGCGGGTCCGCTCGATCGTGGCTGTCGGAGACGATGCAAATCCGCATCGCGGGTATCAATCGATGATGTGATAGACCGGCGCCTTCTCCATTGCCCACTCGCCGCTTTTGCGGTCGTAACGCGACAGCGTGAAGCAGTGCCAGTTCTCATCGTCCAACTTCATATGATCGCCCCGATAGTAGTAACCGGGCCAGCGGGTTTCCTCGCGGAACAGCGTGTGACGCGTCACGGACTCCGACGCGAGCAAGCGGTGCTGCAGTTCCCAGGTGCGCTGAAGCTGATGAAGATCCTCGGCGCCGATGTGATCCATGTCTTCCTTCAGCATCGCCAGCAACTCGAGCCCGCGGTTCAGCATCAGACCGTTCGTCATGTACGTGGTGCTGATGCCACCGACGTATTCGTCCATGATCTTCTCGAGACGCTGAAGGCCATGGATCGGAAGAATATAGCTCGGCGATACAGTCCCCGCGACGATCTCGTTACGTCCGACGCGATAGTTCTCCAGCGGCTGATAGATCGTCTTTTCGAGATTGCGATACTCCTGCTCGCTGATTTTAGGCTGACCGTTTTTCATGTCCTTCACGTACTTCACCGCTGCCTTGCCGGCGATTCGGCCCTCCGTGAACGACCCCGACGAGAACTTGTGCGCGGTGCCGCCGATGGTATCGCCCGCGCCGAACAGCCCATCCACTGTCATCATCCGGTTGTAGCCCCATTGATATTCCGACGGGGCATAGTCTTCCGGCCCGCTCGCCCATGCGCCCGAACAGGTCGCGTGAGAGCCCATGACGTAGGGCTCCGACGTGGTGAGCTCGGGGTTGATTTCCTTGGGGTCGATGTTCTGCGACGCCCAAACGACCGCTTGACCGATCGTCATGCCGAGGAAGTTTTCCCACCCGACAGTTTCCTTATGGGGATCCTGGAACGCTTCCTTGGTCACCATGCGGATGGGACCGCGACCGGCGGCGAGCTCTTTCAGGATCGCGTGATTGCGAAGACACGTCGGCACCGGATGACGGTCGATGTAGTCGCCGACCAGCGCCTTCGTGTCCTCGTACCACCGCTTCTCGTACTCCTCGCCGTAGCCGTTTTGCGTGTATGTCTTCAAATGCAGGAAGTACGCGCCGACGGGACCGTAGCCGTCCTTGAAGCGGGTGAGGACGATGCGGTTTTCCATCTGTGTCATCTTGGCGCCAACCTCGATCGGAAGCGCATACGCCGAGGCACTGCTCCACGGCGCATACCAAGTCCGACCCATGCCTTCGCCCACGGCGCGCGGCTTGAAAATGTGCGACGCGCCTCCGGCACAGACGATGACCGCCTTCCCCCGAAATACGTGGAAGTCGCCCGTGCGAACGTTGAAGCCGACGGCCCCCGCAACTCGTTTGGGGTTCGTCTCATCCATCAACAGATGAGTGACCATGATGCGGTTGTAAATTTCCGTCGCGGCCTTGCGAGCCGCCTCGGCGACGATGGGCTTGTAGCTCTCGCCGTGAATCATGATCTGCCACTTGCCTTCACGCTGATAGCGCCCGGTCTTCGGGTCGCGCATGATCGGCAGGCCCCATTCCTCGAACTTGTGCACCGTACCGTCGACATGCCGGGCGATGTCGTATCCCAAGTCCTCGCGCACCAGGCCCATCAAGTCGTTACGCGCATAGCGGACATGGTCTTCGGGTTGATTTTCGTTCCACTGCATGCCCATGTAGCAATTGATCGCGTACAGTCCCTGAGCGACGGCGCCGCTGCGCTCGATGTTGGCTTTTTCGACGCACACGATCTTGAGGTCTCGTCCCCAGTAGCGCGACTCGTAGGTCGCACCGCAACCGGCCATGCCGCCGCCGATCACCAGGATGTCGGCGTCGACGAAGACGGTTTTCCTCCCGCCGAACAAGCCCATCAGACGACTCCCTGTTTGAGTTGATCGCGGCGTAGCGTGGGCAATCCTCCTTCGACCTTGAGCGACGTTGGCTCGTGCGCGAGCTCCTGGCTGGCGAGATCCTCAGGGCGAGGCGCATCGAGCTCCGCGGGTCCCTTGATCGATCCCCACTGCGTTGTGCGGATCGGGGAGACGAAGTTTTTCTCCCGGCCGTCGCGGAACTTGAGCCGCCATGAGATCGTTCCTTTCTTCTCCTCGCGAAGCACGCGCACGCTGTGACCGAGCGGCGCGAAGTCAGCGTAGCCGCGCACGTCGATCGCGTTCTGAGGGCACGCTTTCACGCAGGAGTAGCACTCCCAACACATGTTCGGCTCGATGTTGTAGGCACGCCGATAGATCTTGTCGATGTGCATGATGTCGGATGGACAGATATCGACGCAGTGTCCGCAACCGTCGCAGCGGGTCATGTAAACGAACGTTGGCATGGCTTGTCTCCCGAAGTGAAACCGTCCTGTCTGTTAGTAGTGGCGGGGTAGTTGGCGAGCGCTGCCGAACTGCTCGGGCTGGTCGGCCGGGTCCGGAAGGTTGGCCCTCGTGCCGTTCGCATAGGACATCCTTTTTTCGAACGCCGCCGCAGGCTTGAAAAACATATGCGCGAACTTTGACCACGGCACCGATCCGAAAAGCAGCGTGGTCGCGACGATGTACAAAGCGAAGAACAGGCTCGCCGCGGAGCTGGCCGTCGCTTGCAGGTACGCCCAGATGAAGCCGAGCGTCACGGCGGCGAGAAGCGAGAGAATGAAAAGATCCGCGCGCATGATGCGGAGCGGCGTGCTTCCCTCGGCGACGACATCGACGCGAATGAAGAACCAGAACCAGTATCCGCCGACCATGACCATCAGTCCGCCGATCCACCAAAGCTGCGGCAGGATGGCCGGCGTCGGCGTTGCAGGCGTCGGATAGACGAACACCATGACAGCGGCGGCGATGAAGTAAATCAGGAAACCGTACATCGTCAACAGATGGGCCACGCGCCGGCGCATGCTGCAGAATTCACCGGCGGCGAGTACGTCGACAACCGCAGTCTGAAGGGCGATCGACATCAGCTCGCCGCCATCGACCTGCTTTGCGCGTTTGCTCTTCGATCGACGCCAATTTTCGAAAAAATACTTGGCGCTTCCTTTATGCACGATGTCGAATAACGTGCCCGCTACGACGAGCACGATCATGAGGATGACGTACGTCTGAATGATAGCGGGCGCGATCGACGACGAAAGCGCGGCAAACGGATTGCTGGTGAGCATCACGACCTCCTCCCATTTCGGCGCAAATTCTACGATGCGCGCAAAAAAACCCCGAACAGAAAAGGGTTATGCGTCCATAGAGGAGTCTAATGGGACGTCGCGGGGTGACGCGCCAACGATTGAGCGACGCGTTATCGACGATTCAACAATAAACGCTTAGCTCGACGCTGGCGGTTTCTTCGGCTGCTTGGGTTGTTTCGGTTTCTTCGGTTCCTTGCGCGGTCGGTCGCGGTTTCCCATGGTCGAGCTCCTCTCCAAGTCAAAGAATGTCCGGCAAGGGGTTAAGCCCCGTCCGGAACACGTCCGTTGAACGGCAAAATGTGGATGTTGCACCGTCACGGGTCGACGCGCAACGAAGACCTCCGCCGCGGTACGGCGGCAGGGGATGAGAAGCAGCGGGAGGGATGAACGCGTCAGCGCAAGCCGCAACCCGTATCAGAGAAGCTCGGCGTACCGTTTCCGTTCCGTTCGCCAGCGACCCACATTGTTCTTGACCTCGCCGCTACTTGAGAAGAAACGGTACGCCGAGCGTATCGAATACATAACTCGTCAGCATCCACGCCGCCACCGTGATCACTACCGCGAGAATTGCCGCCCGAGCGACCTGCGCTTGAATCGTGACGTGCGACGCGTGGTCGCCGTCCTCGATGTGGTCCACCTTAGTGTCTCCCTATGGCGGCCCAGCTTGCATCAACGCAGATCGAGGTTCAAGTCGGGCTTTTTCCGCTACTTCCTGTAGGCGATTCTCGTGCGGAAAATGGTGGCGTCATACGTTTTTCACCAATTGCGTACGTGAACGAGATGGACGAAGGCGCGAAGCGTCATTTCGCCTTGCCCGCTTCGGCGAGTTGCTTAAGCGTGAATGTGTAACTTGCCTTGTCGAGCGGCTTGTGGCAGGCAAGGCATTCGGCCTGGTTCACTGATCGAGAGGCTTTTTCCGTTGTGAACACCGCATAGTTCCAGTCCTCGTTGCGTAGCATGTCCGGAATGTCCTTACCCCAGCCAGCCTCGCGCCCCATTGCCGTGTAGAACAGCAGCTCTGCTGGTTCGAAGAAGCCGTCGCTGCCGGTCAGCGGCTTCTTATCCGCGTCGAATTTCGCCGCAAAAACTTCGGCGAAGAGAACGGAGCCGTCGGGCAAAGATTTTCCCGCCTTTGCCGCGTGAAGCGCCGCGTCGTTGGCATAGTAATACCGTACTTGCCGCGTCTCCGGAAAGTTGATCGTGTGGTACTTGGTGAACGTGGACTTGTAGTCCTCGGGAAACTGCACACGAGTTTTTGCGATATTCGGCAGGAAGTCGGATTTAGCGCCAGCAGCCGCCCCTTGCTGCGCGGAGAAATGCGCGGCGAGATTCGCGATGTCCTCGCTCGAAAGCTGCGCCGCGATCGCGTTCATGAGAGCGTTCTTGCGACTCCCATCCTTGAGCGCGTTGAGTTGCAGCTCGATGTACCGCGCCTTCTGGCCAGCGAGGTTGGGGATGGCGTCGCTCACGCTGACCCCCAGCGCGCCATGGCATGCGGCGCACACGGTGGCTGCCTTCGCCTTGCCGGCCTCGATGTCTGCGGCGGATGCGATGGAAATGCCGGCAGCAATGGTAAGCAATCCTACGGGGATTCTCATCGAAGCCTCTTGATTCGGGATGGACGACCGAACGAAAAGCCTAGCACGTCAGTCGCGCCTGCGGGGCTCCTGTGCACCCAAAGCAAGCCTCATCGCCTGCGCGAGCACGGGTGACCCCGCGCGACGCAGCTCAGGCGAGCCCACGGGCGCGAAGCCGGCTCGCGCGTATAAGCGATTTGCAGCGGTATCGCCACAACTGACTGTCAGGACGATTGCTTCGGCATTCGATGCTTTGCCCCACGCGATTGCTGCGTGCAGCAGCATCTGGCCAGCCCCGCGACGCCGAAAATTGGGAGCGACCCACATCTGATAGAGGTGCACGGCGCTTTGCTCGGAGTCGTCGATCTTCGCCCAAGCCAAGCCGACGGATCTGTCGCTTACTTCTGCGACAAGAGGAAGCTCCATGTTCGACATGACGCCTCGCGTCAGACGCGCGGACCAGTGTTCATCCGAGGAAACTCGCTCTGCTGCAAGTGTGCTGCCAAACGCATTGGGAGACTCGGCGAGTGCACGTAACCGAAGTTCCTTATACACGCGCCATTCGTTGGAGGTGAAACGCCGAACTGCGAGTGTTGATTGCATGGGTTGTTACCGCCACGGCGATGTCGATTTATTGGCGCCGCCTCTTAGCCGTGCAGCTCCGGCTCTAATCAGGGAAGCCTCGCGAGAATTTTCTCCATCTCGGGCGCTGTGAAAGCGCGCATTGTCTGCGTGCGGATGTTGCCGAGCATGTCGGCG
Organism: Casimicrobiaceae bacterium; assembly: GCA_036493535.1. GTDB lineage: Bacteria > Pseudomonadota > Gammaproteobacteria > Burkholderiales > Casimicrobiaceae > VBCG01. The sequence goes on along the minus strand of DASXPO010000028.1, from coordinate 25,673 downwards.
GCCAGCAAAACGCTGGCAGCCGTCTCGTCGTCCGGCGCTTCGAAGATGCACACCTGGTCATAGTGACCGAGCGTCCAATACATCTGCGTAATTTTCACGCCCATCGGCTGGACCTTGGCGGCCCAGTCGCTCACCCGTCGGGTGGTGTTCTTGGCGGCTTCGATGCCCTTTGCGGTGAACTGCACCAAACTGATGTAAGTCGGCATGATAGTTCTCTTCAAATAGTTCCAGTGGTTCTCAGTCTAATGAACCAAGCTCATCGGCCCGTCGTTCCACGCCCGTTCGATTGAACGCGTAGCTAGGCGCGATCATGGACCGATAAGACCCGTACCGCGGGTCCGCTTGGACGCATCGCGTCTCCCGTCGCTGCAACGGTACCCACTTCAGTTCATCTTGTTTGCGAACTTGGAGGTCAAGTGGTCGGAGAACTTAGCCATGTCGATGACGACGCGTCCGTGTGTGCCGCGCCCAACTTCCTCCGATCCATCCACTGCGTGCACTCGGAATTCGATATGGCGACCGACTACGTTAGTCACTTCGGCAAAGGCGACGACTCGACGGCCTAAAGGAGTTGCCGCAACGTGGCTGACGTCGACACGCGTGCCCACCGCGCTTTCGCCAGCTTCGAAATAGGGCTTGATCGCATTCAAGGCTGCGTTCTCCATGGCCATGATCATGACCGGAGTCGCCAGCACCGCAGGGAGCGTCGCGTCCTTGAACCGGTTGGCCAAGTGCTCCGGCGATACAACGATGGTAAAGGAACCTTGCGCCCCAATAGGTATCGTGCGCATGACAGATTTCCTTTCCGATTTGAACGCCGTGGCAGCAGGCAGCTGAATTATAGGTTTGCTACCCGTCGGCAATGACCTGCTGAGCTACGTTGTCGACCACCACGGGACTTTCGAAGTAGGTTACGGTTGGATCAGTGCCGTACTTGTCCCGGACGAATGAGCGCCATGATTCTGTGTACATTGCTTCTGCCTCTGCCCTCGAATTCCAAACGTAGATGCCACCTGCTGTTACTCCGTCTTGGGAGAGCACGTAGTGCTTCCGAAACAGACCTTGCACGCCTCGATACGTTGGCGCAGTGCTCAGGAAGATGCTGCGAGCTTCCTCGCGAGCAATGGGCTTTGGCAAAGTGAACGTAGTAACGACGATAATCATCTGCATCTCCGGCCTTAAGAAACTCGGCGACAGCACGATTGAACTTCGAGAGGAACGCCCGATTGGCAAACAGCAGGTGAAGCTCCTTCGTCTGCGATTTTCTGCCAGAGGACTTCGAACGATTGCTGGTCGGTTTAAGCGCCGTTTGCCCGTTACGCACGATATACGCCGACGACCGGCGACCCGATCGGAAACGCCGCTCTGGACTTGGTCTCCGTTGTCTACCAAAACCCGCAGTCCTGGCCGCAGCCCTGGCCCGATTCCGCCAATTGCGCGATCCAGTACATCGCGGAGTATCTCGTCCGCCGGGGAATTTGCCGAAGGATGTCGTCAAATTACACTCGACGGTGACGTACTGATCGACGCCGAACACGAATACATACGCACTGGCGTTGGCGCCGCCACCGACAGCGGTCCCGGGAGTCAGATACCCGGACAAGGGACCGTTGGTTGTTCCACGCTGGCTTGCGTCGTCATACCAGGCGTTCCCGATTGCCATCCCTGGCACGCCAATCACCGAGAAGGAACCCAACCAGCCCGTCGTGGTCCCCGCCCAGTTCACACCATTGACGCAGCTCACCGTGTCGGAGCTCCAGCATGTTAGCTGCTGGCTGGCGCTGCCCTGCGTTTCTAGCAGCCAAAGATCGGGCAGCAGCCCTCCAATGTTATTGAGCGTTGTGCTGAGATTGGTGTAAACAGCCGTCGGAATCGGCCCGGCGCTTGCGGCTAACGAGACCAGGACGAGGACGCTGCCTTCCTGCGGCAAAGTGTTCGTGAAATACGTCTGCATGCTTTGGATCCCGCTCGAGCTGAGCGCGAAGTTCAGGTTGTCCCTCACTTCGAGACAGCACGGTGTCAAGGGGTTGGCCTGGGCGGGATTGCAATAGAGCGTGACGACGTGCAGCCCGTTGCCAGCCACTTGGGGCGGCTGACTCCCTATGACCGTCGCGGGGGAACCCTGTGAAGTGTCGATCGTGTTCACGCTCACCAACGGCGTAGGCTCCGTGACGGCAACATTCAACGTCGCCGTCTTGCTGAAATTCCTAAGCCGTACCGTCAGCTCGACGATGTATGACCCGGAACGTCGGCTCGAAAAGACGTTGCCGCCGAGTTGTGATCGGAGATCTTCGCTTTGCTCAGCTTCGGCTGTCGGTCCAATTTCCACGAGAAGTGCACCTGTGGATCGTTGCGCCCGGTCGATACGAGGCGAACGTCGTCGCCGACATTCGCCTTGCGAAGCAGCCGAATTTCGGCGATCGGCGTCGCGTCTGGCGGGGCCGCCTGGGCGATCCCCACATCAGCCAGGGCCATTAGGGCCGCGATAGCGAAGCACGCGCGCAGCAGGAGCGACCTCCTGACGAGCCGCGAAAGAGCACGAATGCCTCGGGCCGCAGCCTCTTGTCTATGGTGCCGACGATAACGTGCCTCGATGTGTTTGATGAAGTTCATCGGATTTTCTTCCCTGGTCGATGTGCGCTCGGCCGAGCCGTGGTAATCATGGTCTTGGCGGCCGCTTTGAGCAACAGGGCATAGACGATCGCCTTCTTGTGGGAGCGTAGAAAGTCCAAATGCAAAATCCGTCCTACGCCAATTTTGCTGTAAGCGGACAGTCGAACGGTGCAGTCGACCACGCGGGCGCGACGCTGCAGCTGGCGGCGACGTCTCAGTCGATGTAACGGACTACGCCGGCCCCATGCGTCGGGGACGCCAGGCGGCATCTGCTTGCCATCAAATTTGACACCGTAGCTCTGACCGTTCAAATCTGAGAACTAAGTGCGCGCGTCGGTAAAGCAACGAAGTACTGGGTATTCCGTGCGCCCCCAGGTGCAGAAGACCAGGACGATTTCGTTGGCCCAGCGAAGAGTCCTGAGACGGGCCGCCGCATGAGCGGCAAGGTATAAACTCGATCGACTGCCATTTCGCCTATTGCGAAATGCAAGAAGCTGCTACCGGCGAGTCGGTTGACTCCCTTTTGTGTCGAATCGATCGAGACGATGATGAAACCTTGTCGACGTTCGTTCATGTCGTTCACAGCGCTCTTCGCTAGCGGAGTCGCCGCGAGCGCATACGCGCAATTCGGCGGCCGGACGCGCGGACACGGCGATTCCGGAGCGACGCGGTGGTCGAGCTCTGGCGACGTAAATTCACGCGTCGCGACGCAGGCACTTATTGACCCGATTGCGGCGGTCGAGCGCGAACTGCCATCGCTGCGCATCGATCTGAAATTGAGCGCCGATCAGGCCCCTCTGTTCGACAGCTTCGAGCGCCAGGTTCGCATTGCCGCCGACGCCGAACGCTTTCGCGCTCGCCACGTGTCGGCACTTCGGATCGACGACGGCAGCACGGTAAGAGCCGACACTGTGCTGCGCACGGTCGCCGACGACGATACCCAGCGCGCCGATGCGGCACGGCTGGCGCTCGAGCAAATGAAGACGCTTTATGCGACGCTGACGCCCGATCAGGAGAAGCAGTTCGATCGAAGAATCATCCAGGCGCTGCGCGAGCCGCTCGGCAATTCCTAGTGCGACGACACGGCGTTCCGATCGCACCAGAGTTCCCATTTCGGCACGCAACGAGTACCTGGCAACAGGCATGGACGCTGCAAGTAAAGGGATTTCGATAATACTTCGCACGAAGTGCGAGCATCTGGTTGTCACTGAATGGAACGATCGTGACCCATGATTTCTTCATCGTGAAGATCAGATGAGGGGCGACGTTTGTGCTTTGGTTGCTGCCTTGATCTTCTGTTCCGTGGAGGGGCGAGCCGCCAACGCGCCTACTCGAGACAGTCGCGAGCATGAATACCAGAGGCTGTTCACCCAGCTCGAGAAGGCAGATGTTGTGGTGGAGGGCCCGAAAAAGGCCCAGAGCATTCTGTATGTTTTCTTCGACGCCAACTGTTTTTACTGCCACCTCACTTGGAAGGCTCTACAGCCGTACGAGAGGGTTGGCCTACAAGTTCGCTGGGTTCCCGTCGCCTATCAGCAGCCGAGTTCCGTCGGTCGTGCAGCGGCGATCATGCAAGCCACGGACCGAGTCGCCGCGCTTCGTATAAACGAGGTCGGCTACAACGCTGCAAAGTTTGACGGTGGCATCGAGCCAATAGCGAAAGTTTCGGATACGGTAGCGGCTCGCCTTCAGGCCAACACGCGGCTGATGCAAAAGTTCGGCGCACCGGGGACGCCCGCGCTGGTTTGGGTGGAGTCTGATGGAAGCGTGCGATTCAAAGCGGGGGTACCCCGTTTGTCGGAGCTCCCGCAAATTACCCGATTGCCCGCGCAGCCGAATGACGACCCGGAGCTGGCAGAATTCCGCTAATTACAGTAAGGCCGACAAATGGTTTCCACGGGGCTAGATCTTTGCTCGAGACCACTGACCTCAGCTCGGTTGGTCCGAAGTCTTTTTTTTCCAACGGATTCAAACCTCGAGGCAGCAATCGCATCGGTGGTGCGGCGCTTCGCACAAAGTACGAAGAACTTGGCTCGAGTTCGACGTCCCGGGTACTGAGGAGTGTAGATCGAGCTTCGCCAGTTCTCGCAGGGATGGAGCAACGGCTCGCCGCCGTGGAAATTCACATTACGAATATCGCGCCGATGCATTCGTCAGCCAACGTCGCATTCGGCGGAGACGATACGATGCGAGGCGCCAATCCGTCGGTCGTCGCAAGGTGCGCCATCTGCGTATTCGTGTTCATCGGCGAGGGTGTCGCGTAAGCGACCGGCATCGATCACCGTAATTTTGGTGCCGGTAGAGGGAGTCGAACCCCCGACCTTCGCATTACGAATGCGCTGCTCTACCAACTGAGCTACACCGGCATTGGAGGCGTCCTAGAATAGAGACGCGGCAAACCATAAAGTATAGCAGCACGCGCCTGCAAAACGACACCCGCGCCCCCGAGACTGGATCATTCCGCCACGCCTTGTAGCGTCTTTACGAGGCCCGCGATTCCGTTCCACAGAATCTGCACGCCGATGCATAACAAAATGAATGCGGTCAATCGCGTCACGATCGCCGTGCCGACGTCACCGAGCTTGCGCAGGATCACATCGGCGTAGCGATAGCAGACGAACACGATCACCACGACGATCGAGATGCCGGCAACGTGTCCGAGCGATGTGGCGATCAATGAGCGCACGTCGGCGGGCTGATTGGCACCCAATGTGATGGCCACCGAAATCGAACCGGGCCCGACGGTCAATGGCATCGTCAGCGGATAGAACGCGCGTCGCGCGAGATCGGCGGGCGTGACGGCGCGAACGGCGTCGTGCGAGGCAACCGGCGCCTGGTCCGGCTCATTCAACAAATTCCAGCCGATCGCACATACGACGCCGCCGCCGGCGACTTGCACGGCCGGAATCGATAAGCCGAAAAAATCCAATACGTAGGCGCCGATGAACGTCGACACGAGCAGCAGCAAGAAACAGTTCACGGCGACGCGCCGCGACAATTCGCCGTGCGCCTCGGGCGAAAGGTCCGTGGTCTTGGCGAGATAGATCGGTGCGCCGCCGAGCGGATTGACGATCGGCAACAGCGCCGCCACCGCCAAGAGCAGCGTCTCGAAGAATTGGCGAAAGTCGGTCAGCATGTCGAAGCGGCCGAAACAGTAGCACGGTTCAAACGGCTACACTTCCACGCAACCCGCTTGCCGACAATGGCCTCGTCCCGCGTTCTCTTCGGCTTTCACGCCATCACGGCGCGACTGCGCACGCGACCGCAGTCGATTCATGCGTTGTACATGGCGAGTGCGAGACAAGATGCGCGGGCACGCGACATCGTTACGCGGGCGCAGAGCGCGGGCGTCGCGATCCACACGGCCGATGATGCGCGTCTGCTGCAACTTGCCGGACATGGTCGCCATCAGGGCATCGTCGCGCTCGTCGACGAAGCGCTGCCGCACGTGACGCTCGACGATGTCCTCGAGAACATCGACGATGCTGCGTTATTGGTCGTCCTGGACGGCGTCACCGATCCGCACAATCTGGGCGCCTGTCTGCGTAGCGCTGACGCATTCGGTGCACACGCGGTGGTCGTTCCGAAGGACCGTGCCGTCGGCGTCAATGCAACGGTGGCGAAGGCGGCCAGCGGCGCAGCGGACACGGTGCCGGTCATCGCGGTGACCAATCTCGCCCGGGCGTTACGCGATCTGAAGGCGCGCGGCGTCTGGATCGTCGGCGCCGAGACGGGCGGCGAGAGTCTTTTCGATGCCGACCTCACCGGGCCGATTGCCTGGGTCCTGGGCGCCGAAGGTGCGGGGCTGAGGCGACTGACGCGTGAATCATGCGACCGTCTCGTCGGCATCCCGTTGCAAGGGACGGTCGAGAGCCTCAACGTCTCGGTCGCAACGGCGATTTGCCTGTATGCAACCCGCCGTGCGCGTACGCTGGCCACGGCAGCCTCCTTGCAACAACAAAGCGAATGAAATAGCGTCCGTCGGCCGCCCTCGATCGCTCGCGGACGCGACCTTCGGTCCTGCGCCTAGCGCCGCTCACTCACTCGCGTTGAGGTTTGATCCCGTTTGGGGCATCATCCGCGCATTCCAAACAGCCAGATCCGGCGCCTCGCCGGAAAGAGGGTTCCCATGCAAGCAAAATTTCGTATCGGCGCGGTGGCCGCCGCGGTTGCGGTCGCCTTCGTGTTCGCGTCGTCCGCCCACGCCAAAGGCACGCTCGTCTATTGTTCGGAGGGCAGCCCCGAGGGCTTTCAGCCGCAATTCTTTACGACCGGCACGACCTTCGATGCCGTCTCGGTGCCGATGTTCAATCGGTTGGTCGAGTTCGAGATCGGAACGACGAACATCGTCCCGGCGCTCGCCGAATCGTGGACCGCGTCGCCCGACGGCAAGGTCTATACCTTCAAGCTTCGCAAGGGTGTCAAGTTCCACAGCAATGCGAACTTCACGCCGTCGCGCGATTTCAATGCCGACGACGTATTGTTCTCGTGGAACCGCATGGCCGACGACAATCATCCTTTCCACAAGCTGACGGCCGGCCAGACGTTTTCGTATTTCGAAGACATGGGCATGAAGAACATCGTCGACAAGGTCGAGAAGATCGACGACTACACGGTGCGCTTCACGCTCAAGCGTTCCGAAGCGCCATTCCTCGCCGACATGGCGATGGACTTCGCCTCGATTCTGTCGAAGGAATACTTCGAGATCATGTTGAAGAAGGGCACGCCGAACTCGGCCGACGTCTATCCGATCGGCACGGGGCCTTTTGAATTCGGCTCATATCAAAAAGACGCGGTCATTCGCTACAAGCCCTTCGATAAATACTGGAAGGGCCGACCCAAGGTCGACGGCCTGGTCTTTGCGATCACGCGCGACGCGACCGCCCGCTATGCGAAGTTGAAGACGGGCGAGTGCCAAGTGATGGCGTTTCCAAAGCCCGCGGATCTGGACGAGATGCGCAAGGATCCGGCGCTCACGATTCAGCAAAAGGAAGGCTTGAACATCGGTTACATCGCGTTCAACGTCGAGAAGAAGCCATTCGATAACAAGCTCGTGCGCCAGGCGTTGAATCTCGCGACCAACAAGGACGCAATTCTGAAAGCCGTCTATCAGGGTAACGGCCAAGTCGCGAAAAATCCGATCCCGCCGATTCTGTGGAGCTACAACAATTCGGTGCAAGACTATCCGTATGATCCGGCGAAGGCCAAACAACTGCTTGCGCAGGCCGGTTTTCCGAGTGGATTCGAGCTCGAGCTTTGGTATCTGCCGGTCACGCGTCCGTACAATCCGGACGGCAAACGGATGGCGGAGCTGATTCAAGCTGACTGGGAGAAGGTCGGTGTCAAGGCGAAGCTCCTCACGTACGAATGGGCCGAATATCGCAAGCGCGCCAAGGGCGGCGAGCATCAAGTGATCATGTTCGGTTGGTCGGGCGACAACGGGGACCCCGACAACTTTTTCGTGCCGCTACTCGGTTGCGAGGCGGTGAAGGGCGGCGGGAACAACGCGCGCTGGTGCAATAAGGCGTTCGAGGATCTGATTATCAAGGCGGCGCAGACGCCCAAGCAAGCCGATCGCGCGAAGCTCTATGAGCAGGCGCAAGTGATCGTCAAGGAAGAAGCGCCGTGGATCACCATCGCACACTCGATCCGCTTCGATCCGTTGCGCAAGGAAGTGCAGGGCTACAAGATGGACGCGACGGCGCATCATTATTTCGACAAGGCCGATCTCGCGAAGACGCCGGCGCCGTAGTGCCCATCGCAAGAAGGCATTTTCAACCCAAGGGAGAGAATCGATGGGAAAAAGACCGACGGCGATGTTTTTCGAGCGGTCTACGAGTATGAGGGCAATCCCGTCGTTGCCGGACAAACCCAACCCCGGGCCATAGAGCATCGCAACGTTGCTCGCCGGTAATTAAACGGCCGCCGTTTACCGATACATGAGGAAAAAGGCCGGGCTCGCCCGGCCTTTTCACATCGAGCACGCTGGGTGCATCGCATGCGCGAGCCTTCTTGGCGGCGCGGTAGACTGACAGCGCATGTTCAGCTTTGTCCTTCGCCGCGTCGCGCTGATCGTTCCGACGTTCATCGGCGTGACGCTGATTGCGTTCGCGCTAATTCATCTGATTCCCGGCGATCCGGTCTAGAATTTGTCCGGCGAGCGCGGCATGGATCCGGCGCGTCGCGTTCGGCTGCTGCATGAATTCGGGTTGGACCGTCCACTTCCCGTGCAATACGTGGAATACGTCGGCGATGTATTGCGCGGCGATCTCGGCACGTCGCTGACCACGCACGAGAAGGTTTTGCAGGAATTCATCACACTATTTCCCGCGACGATCGAGTTGGCTTTTTTCGCGCTGCTATTCGCCGTCGTCGTCGGCCTGCCGGCCGGGATTCTCGCCGCGATCAAACGCAACACTGTCGCGGATTACGCCGTGATGGGCGTCTCGCTCACCGGTTATTCGATGCCGATTTTTTGGTGGGCCTTGCTGCTGATCTTGTTCTTCTCTGTGCACCTCGGATGGACGCCGGTTTCAGGCCGTATCGCGGTTCAGTACGACGTGCCGGCGCTTACGGGCTTCATGCTGATCGATACGCTTCGCGCCGGCGACTTCGGCGCATTTCGTTCGGCGCTCTCGCATTTGATCCTGCCGTCGATCGCGCTCGGAACGATTCCACTTGCGGTCATCGCGCGCATGACGCGCTCCTCGATGCTCGAGGTGTTGCGTGAGGACTATGTGCGGACGGCGCGCGCGAAAGGACTGCCGCGCTGGCAGGTGATCGTCGTCCATGCGCTGCGCAATGCGCTGATCCCGGTGATCACGATCATCGGATTGCAGGTCGGCTTGTTGCTGTCGGGCGCAATTCTCACCGAAACGATCTTTTCCTGGCCGGGCGTCGGGAATTGGCTGATCCATGGCGTCCAGTCACGCGATTATCCGGTCGTGCAAGGCGGCATTCTGCTGATTGCGACGATTGTCATCACGGTCAATTTGATCGTCGACACGCTCTACGGCGTCATCAACCCGCGGATTCGCCATGGCTGAGCTCGCGAATCCCACGATCGCGACCGGTGCGCCGCCGGGGCGCATCAGCGAATTCTGGCACTCGTATGCGCAAAGTCGCGGTGCGGTGATCGGTCTCGCGCTCGTTGTGCTGCTGGTGCTGCTGGCGATTTTTGCGAACGTCGTGAGCCCCCATCCGCCGAACGAGCAATACCGGGATTTCACGCTGGCGCCACCGGCCTGGGATGAAGGCGGCACGTCGCGGTTTCTGCTCGGCACCGATCCGGTCGGACGTGACATTCTTTCGCGGCTGATCCACGGCACGCAGCTCTCGTTGCTGATCGGCGTGATCTCGGTGGCAATTTCGCTCGGGCTCGGCATCGTTCTCGGCCTGGTCGCGGGTTTCTTCCGCGGCCTGGCCGAGACCGTGATCATGCGCGTGATGGACGTCATGCTCGCATTGCCGAGCTTGCTCCTCGCGATTGCCGTCGTCGCAATTCTCGGTCCGGGCCTCATCAACGCGATGTATGCGATTGCGATCGTGCTGCTGCCGCATTACGTGCGGTTGACGCGCGCAGCCGTCATCGCCGAAGCGGGGCGCGAGTACGTCACGTCGTCGCGTATCGCCGGCGCCGGCGCGCTGCGATTGATGTTCAGCACGATTCTTCCAAATTGCGCTGCGCCTTTGATCGTGCAGGCGACGCTCGGCTTCTCGAATGCCATTCTCGATGCGGCGGCATTGGGCTTTCTGGGACTCGGCGCGCAGCCGCCCACGCCGGAATGGGGATCGATGCTGGCGTCGGCGCTCGAATTCATCGAACGCGCGCCATGGGTGGTCACCTTTCCGGGACTCGCCATCCTGATCACGGTACTCGCGTTCAATTTGATGGGTGACGGGTTGCGCGATGCGCTGGACCCGAGATTAAAACGCTAGTGCACGGGCGCTTCGCGCTAGGATCAGCCGAGGTACAATGTGACCAACATTGTGACCAACTGCGAAGGGAATACGATGGCCATCAATCTGGCGGAAGCCAAGGCGCGGCTGAGCGAATTGGTCAGCAAGGCGGAGGCGGGCGAGGAGACGATCATCACTCGTCGCGGAGAGCCCGTGGCCAAACTGGTGCCGGCCGCCCGGCCGAAGAGGAAGGTTCGCTCGCTGTCCGCATTTCGTGCCTCGTTGCCAAAGTCGAGAAAATCCAGCGTATCCCTGATTCGCAGTCAAAGGGAGAAAGGTTATTGATGGTCTACTTGGACACCAGCTTCGTAGCACCGCTGGTTATTTCCGAGGCGGACAGCCGAGCAGTCGAAGCTGTTGTCATGAAAATCCCGGCCGGCCAACTGACGTCGAGCATGTGGACGATCGTTGAACTTGCGAGCCTCGTGTCGCGCAAGGTTAGCGTGGGTGCGCTGTCTCAGTCGGAGGGCAACGCCGTACGCCGTGAGCTCAAGCGCCTAATCGACGAGTCGTTCGAGATGCTTGTACCGACAAGCGCGGACTTCGAGGAGGCGGCAAAATATTTGGAAATTCTAAAGACCGGCTTGCGCAGCGGAGACGCTTTGCATTTGGCGATAGCGGGGAATCATGGCGCTCGCAAGATACTTTCGCTCGACAAGGCGTTTGTCGAAGCAGGCAAACGACTGAACCTGGCGGTAAGCCAAGGTATTCGCGGCCGACACGAGTAAGCGCCAGAGCCGCTTTCAAGGATCGCGGCGTTCGATTGACACCTGGAAATCGCGTGCTATGCCTTTACTCGACATTGCCGGCCTGACGGTAAAGTTCGGTACCGATGCCGATCCGTTCGTTGCGGTGGACGACGTCGATCTCGCAATCGACGAGGGCGAAGTTGTCGGTATTGTCGGCGAGTCGGGGTCCGGTAAGACCGTGATGGCATTGTCGCTCCTCGGACTCATCGATTTCCCGGGACGCGTCACTGCGCGCCGCCTGAATTTTGCCGGCCACGATCTGCGCGGTATCGGGATTCGTGAACGGCGCGAGGTCATCGGCAAAGACATCGCCATGATCTTCCAGGATCCGCTGGCGAGCCTCGATCCCTGCTACACGGTCGCGTATCAGCTGATGGAAGCGCTTGCCGTGCATGGAAACGAACGCGAGCGCGCGAATCGTGCGGCGCGCCGTGCGCGCGCGCTGGAGCTTCTGCAGCAGGTCGAGATCCCCGATGCGGAGGCGCGACTGAATGCCTATCCTCATCAGCTTTCGGGCGGCATGGCACAGCGCGTGATGATCGCCATGGCGATTTCGTGTCAGCCGCGCCTGCTGATCGCGGATGAACCGACGACCGCACTCGACGTGACCGTGCAAGCGCAGGTGATCGATTTGCTGCTGCGCCTCCAGCGCGAGCGGGCAATGGCATTGGTCCTGATCACGCACGATCTCGCCATCGTCGCGGAAACCGCCCAGCGCGTGATCGTCATGTACGCGGGGCAACAGGTCGAGACCGGTCCGCTGCCGGAAGTCTTCGAAACGCCGGCGCATCCGTATACGCAAGCGCTATTGGCGGCGTTGCCGGAAAACAATCGCGACCAGGCGCGATTGAATGCGATTCCCGGCGTCGTGCCCGGTGCGCACGATCGCCCGACCGGATGCTCGTTGTCCCCGCGTTGCCGCTATGCCGTCGCTCTTTGCCATCGACAGGAACCGGCATTGACGGGGCCGCCGGGACGTGGCGCACGCTGCCACTTCCGCCTCGATGCACTTGGAAACCCAAGCGGCAATTGGCAGGCAGAGCGAGCTGCCGAAGCGGCCGTCTCGACATGAATAGCGGTGCGCCGCTGCTGGAAGTCCGCGATCTGGCGCGCCATTACGTCGTATCGCGCGGGCTGTTCCAGCGCAAAGAGCATGTACGGGCGCTCGACGGCGTCTCGTTTTCGTTGCGCGAGGGACGAACGCTCGCGGTGGTCGGCGAGTCGGGTTGCGGGAAATCGACGCTCGCTCGACAGATCACGATGATCGAGCGACCGACGTCCGGATCGCTGTTGCTCGACGGCAATGACGTTGCGCATGCCGACGCAGTCGAGCGGAAAAAACTTCGGCCCCGCGTTCAGATGGTTTTTCAGAATCCGTACGCATCGCTCAATCCGCGCAAGACTGTCGCCGCGCTGCTCGAAGAGCCACTCGCCATCAACGGAATCGCCTCGCGGTCCGCGCGCCGCGAGGCGGGGCTCGCGATGCTCGCCAAAGTCGGCTTGCGCCACGAGCACTATCGACGCTATCCGCACATGTTCTCCGGGGGTCAGCGCCAGCGTATCGCCGTCGCGCGTGCGTTGATGCTGCATCCGCGATTGGTCGTTGCGGATGAACCGGTGTCGGCGCTCGACGTGTCGATCCAGGCGCAGGTGCTGAACTTGCTGATGGACCTTCAGCAGGACATGGGCATCGCGTACCTGTTCATCTCGCACAATCTGCAGGTCGTTCGTCATATCGCCGACGACGTTCTGGTCATGTACTTCGGTCGTGCTGTCGAATATGCGCCGAAGGACGACGTGTTCACGCGACCCGCGCACCCGTACACGCGCGCATTGCTCGCGAGCACGCCGTCGCTGTCGGCGGGGCGGGGTCGAGCACGGGCCGCGCTGTCGGGCGAGCTGCCGTCGCCGCTCGATCCGCCGTCGGGTTGTGCGTTCCACACGCGCTGTCTGCATGCCGGTGCGCGCTGCCGCATCGAGATTCCCCCGCTGTCGACTTTTCGAGGGATTCGCGTCGCGTGCCACCGCGTGACGGAGCTGAATCCGTGATCCGCATGCTCGCATTGACGCTTAGGGGCACTTTCGGCATGATCGTTCGGAAGCCTCTCTAATCGACGTGCTCGCTTTCATCCTGCGCCGGATCCTGCAATCGGCGATCGTTCTCGCGGTCGTGGCGTTCATTGCATTCGGCTTGTTCAACTTCACCGGCGATCCGGTCACGTTCATGGTGGGCCAGGATGCGACGGCCGAGGAGAAGCAGCAAATCCGCAGCGACCTGGGTCTCGATCGGCCCTTCTATATCCAGTTCGCGCATTTCGTCGGTAACGCCGTCACCGGCGATTTCGGCCGCTCGTTGCGCCAATCACGCAAAGTGTCCGACCTGTTCAGAGAACGCCTTCCGGCGACGCTCGAGTTGTCGTTCGTCGCGGCAACGCTCGCGCTCATCATCGGCATTCCGGCGGGCGTCTATACCGCGCTCAACCGTCACTCTTGGAGCGCGCACGCGCTGCTCGCGACGTCGCTGATCGGCGTGAGCTTGCCGACCTTCATCATCGGCATCTTGTTGATTCTCGTATTCGCCGTTTATTTGGGGTGGCTGCCGTCGTTCGGGCGAGGCGACACCGTCGCATTGGGATGGTGGACAACCGGTTTTCTCACTGCAAGCGGCTTGAAAGCGCTGATCCTGCCGTCGATCACGTTGTCGCTTTTTCAGATGGCGCTGATCATGCGGCTCGTGCGCGCCGAGATGCTCGAGGTACTGCGCACCGATTACATCAAGTTCGCGCGGGCCCGCGGCTTGACCGATCGCGCCATTCATTTCGGCCACGCGCTCAAGAATACGCTCGTACCGGTCATCACGATTACCGGGCTGCAGCTTGGCGCTATCATCGCATTCGCGATCATCACCGAAACCGTCTTTCAATGGCCCGGGATGGGGCTTCTGTTCATTCAGGCGGTCAATTTCGCCGACATCCCGGTGATGGCGGCGTATCTGTGTCTGATCGCATTGATCTTCGTGCTGATCAATCTGATCGTCGATTTGCTCTATTACATCGTCGATCCGCGTCTTCGCGTCGAGCGCCTCGCCGTCGCATCGTAATCCGATGAAGAATCCGGTCGATCACATTCGCGCTTGGCAAGACCAGTTCACGCTCGTGCGCCGCGATCTCCATGCGCATCCCGAGCTGGGCTTCGAAGAGCATCGTACGGCGCGCATCGTCTGCGAGCAGTTGTCCGCGTTCGGCATCGAGCATCATGCGGGCGTCGGGCGCACGGGCGTCGTTGCGGTGATTCCCGGACGCTCCAACGACAGCGGCAAGTCGATCGGACTTCGCGCCGACATGGACGCGCTGCCGATGCAAGAGGAAAACGACTTCGCGCACAAATCGCGCTACGACGGGCGGATGCACGGTTGCGGCCACGATGGTCACACGACGATGTTGCTCGCCGCCGCGCGCTATCTGCACGAAACCCGCCGCTTCGATGGCACGGCTTACCTCATCTTCCAGCCGGGCGAAGAGGGCTACGCCGGCGCGAAGGCGATGATCGAGGACGGATTGTTCGTCCGCTTTCCCGCCGAGCGCCTATACGCCATCCATAACTGGCCCGGTTTGCCGCCGGGCAAAATCGGGATCACGCCCGGTCCGGCCATGGCCGCGGCCGATCGAATCGAGATCACGATCGACGGTCGCGGCGGTCACGGTGCGCATCCGCACGCAGCGATCGATCCGGTGCTGGTCGCCGGCCACATCATTACGGCGGCGCAGTCGATCGTGAGCCGCAACGTGAGCCCCATCGACACCGCTGTCGTGAGCCTTTGCTCGATGCAGGCCGGCAATCCCGGCGCGATGAGCGTCATTCCCGCGCACGCGAAGCTCGTCGGAACGGTGCGCACATTCCGCCCGGCGACGCAGGACATGGTCGAGCGCCGTCTCAACGAGCTCGTGCCCTCGATCGCCGCGGCATTCGGAGCAAAAGCCACGCTCAAATACGAGCGCGTCTATCCGGCCACCGTCAACCACGATGCCGAGGCGGCTTTCGCGATGCGCGTCGCGGAAACGCTCGTCGGCCCGGAGAATGTGGCACGCAATCTGGATCCATCGATGGGCTCGGAGGACTTCGCCTTCATGCTGCAGGCGCGCCCGGGCGCATTCGCCCGACTCGGCCAAGGCGGCGCGGAGGGTGGCTGCTTTCTGCACAACAGCACGTACGATTTTAACGATGCGGTGATTCCGCTCGGCGCCGGCTTTCTTGCCTCGCTCGCCGAGCGATCCATGCCCCTTTCTGAGTAACGCCTCATGGCCGAGCCCAACATCATCGCTGCGTTTTCGCAAACCTACGCCGAGGCACGGGCGAAGTTCATCGCCGCGGCGAAGGCATGCGGGCTCGCGATCGAGACGCACGTGCATCCGTCAGCGCGCGGTCTCGAGGACGAAGAGCTTGCGGTCGACGTCGCGATCCTTGGCGTCGACAATGCGACTGCGCTGTTATGCATCCTCTCGGGCACGCACGGCGTCGAGGGATTCTGCGGCTCGGGGGCGCAAATAGCGTTGCTGGAGGATCCCGCCGTCGTTGCGGCGGTCGAGCAGCGAAAAGTCGCGGTGATGTTCTACCACGCGCTTAATCCATACGGGTTCTCGCATCGCGCACGAACCAACGAATACAATATCGACCTGAATCGCAACTTCCGTGATTTTTCGCGCGCCCCGCCCGTCAACACCGCGTATCTCGAAGTCCATGATTTCATGGTGCCCGCGATGTGGCCTCCCGCGCCGGAAAACGAGGCGCGCATCGGCGCCTATATCGCGAAGCACGGTCAAGCTGCGTTGCAAGCGGCGGTGAGCGGCGGGCAGTGCGATCGTCCCGACGGGCTGTTCTTCGGGGGGAACGGGCCTGCATGGAGCAACGGCATTTTTCGCGACGTGCTGCGGCGTCACGCGGCATCGCGCCGGCGTCTCGCCTGGATCGATTTCCACACGGGGTTGGGTCCGTACGGCCACGCCGAAAAGATTCATTCGGGGCCCAACGACGCCGCGATGATCGCGCGTGCAAAGGCATGGTGGGGGATCGACGTCACGTCGTTTCATGACGGCACTTCGACCTCGGCCGTGCTGACCGGTGTCAACTACGAAGCGCCGCTCGCCGAATGTCCCGATGTCGAATGCACGGGCATCGCGCTCGAATACGGCACGGTGCCGCTGATGCAGACGTTGCAGGCGCTTCGCGGCGATCAGTGGCTGCGCAACCATCCCGATGCCGACGCCAAGACCCACGCGGCGATCAAGCGTCAGTGCCGAGATGCGTTCTACTGCGACGCCGACGATTGGAAGGCGATGATCTATGGGCAGGCGCGCGCGGCGGTATTGCAAGCGCTGCAAGGCATGGCGGACGCACGGGCGTGAACGACACGACGACGACGGTTGCGGCACCCGAGATCGATCCGGCTCTCGGCGGTCGCGCGAGCCTGGCGATCGCGTGGGACAGCGATCTCGCCTACAGCTTTCGCCATTCGCCGGTCGCGGTCGTGTCGGCGATCGTGCTCGCTATCTGTCTGATCTGCGCATTTTTCGCGCCGTGGATCGCGCCGCATAACCCGTTCGATTTGACGACGTTGCATTTGCCCGACGCGCTCTCGCCGCCATCGTGGGAAGAGGGCGGCAGAGCCGGCTACCTGCTGGGCACTGACGATCAAGGTCGCGACATCCTGTCCGCAATCATGTTCGGCGCGCGGATTTCGCTGCTCGTCGGCGCGGCCGCGGTCGCATTGGCGGTGATCGTGGGCATTTCGCTCGGCTTGCTCGCCGGCTATATCGGGGGACGCGTCGACGCAGTCATCATGCGCGTCGCCGACGTGCAGCTGTCGTTTCCCGCGATCCTGATTGCGCTCTTGATCGACGGCGTCGCACGCGTGATGCTTCCACGCGGTGCGCACGACAACGTCGCCATCGCCGTGTTGATCTTTGCTATCGGCGCGTCGAACTGGGTGCAATACGCGCGCACCGTGCGCGGCTCGACGATGGTCGAAAAAAACAAGGAGTACGTGCAGGCGGCGCGCGTGATCGGCATCTCGCCCCTCGGCATCATGCGTCGCCATCTGCTGCCCAACGTGCTCGGACCGGTGCTCGTGCTGGCGACCATCAATATCGCGACCGCGATCATCACGGAGGCGACGCTATCGTTTCTCGGCGTGGGCGTACCCCCGACCCGCCCCTCGCTCGGCACGCTGATTCGCGTCGGCAACGACTTTCTGTTTTCCGGCGAATGGTGGATTACGATTTTTCCGGGCGCAGCACTTGTCATCATGGTGCTGGCCATCAATCTGCTCGGCGATTGGCTGCGCGACGCGTTGAACCCGAAATTGCGTTGATGGGAATGATGCGAGCATCGGCGGTGTTCCGCGAAGTTGATCGATGGCAGAGGGAGCAGGAAATGCGAATCAAGATGATCGGGGCCGTCGTGCTTGCGCTCGCGACAACCAGTTGCCAGACGTGGGGTCCCACGTGGAGCGAAGTCACCGGCGTCCGCTATAACCGCGCGATCGCCGATCGCTGGCCCGCCCGGATCGTCGCGGTGGGGACGAGCTCGGTGTTCAACGTTCCCTACAAGGTCGCGCCCGGCACCTACACCGTCGTCGTCGAGTCCCCGCGCCACAGCGGCTTCGCAGGCACGCAGCAGGAGATGGCCCTCGACATCAAGCCATGCCTGCGCTATTACATCAACGCGCAATTTCGCGATCCGGTGCAGCCCGATTGGACGCCGGTCGTCGATGAGGCGGAGCCCATTGCAGGCTGTCGCGTCACCGGCTGATGCGCGGGAAGGGCGCCTGATCGGCACCGTCCCACTGCTCGACGTGCGCGCGTTGCGCGTCGAGTTTCCGACGCGTCGCGGCACGCTGGTCGCCGTGCGCGATGTGAGCTTTGTGATAGCGCCGGGCGAGGTGCTCGGCGTCGTTGGGGAGTCGGGCGCCGGCAAGTCGCTCACCGGCGCTGCCATCATCGGACTGATCGATGCGCCGGGGCGGATCGCCGGCGGCGAAATCCGGCTCTCGGGACGGCGTATCGATAATCTTCCCTATGAGTCGATGCGCAAAGTGCGCGGCCGCGAAATCGGCGCCGTGTTCCAGGACCCGCTGACGTCGCTTAATCCCCTGTATCCGATCGGCCGCCAGCTGGTGGAAACGATCCGCACGCACTTGGCCTTGACCGAGACCGCGGCGCGAGGACGCGCGGTCCAATTGTTGGAAGAGGTCGGCATTCCGGCGGCGGTGCGGCGAATCGACCACTATCCGCATCAGTTTTCGGGCGGCATGCGCCAGCGCGTCGTGATCGCGCTTGCGCTTGCGGCCAAACCGAAGCTCATCATCGCCGACGAGCCGACGACCGCGCTCGATGTCTCCATCCAGGCGCAGATCATTCAGCTTCTGAAGCGATTGACGCGCGAGCACGGCACGGCGGTGATGCTCGTCACACACGACATGGGCGTCATCGCCGAGACCGCGGACCGTGTCGCGGTCATGTACGCGGGATGCA
Source organism: Casimicrobiaceae bacterium (assembly GCA_036493535.1). Taxonomy (GTDB): domain Bacteria; phylum Pseudomonadota; class Gammaproteobacteria; order Burkholderiales; family Casimicrobiaceae; genus VBCG01. The sequence goes on along the minus strand of DASXPO010000028.1, from coordinate 6,823 downwards.
TTGTGGAGATTGGCCCCGTCGCCGACGTCATTCATCGCCCGCGCCATCCGTATACGGTCGGATTGATGGGATCGATTCCCTCGATCGCCGAAGGCGCGGAACGCCTCGCGCAGATCGACGGGACGATGCCGCGGTTGACCGCGATCCCGAGCGGTTGTGCGTTTCATCCACGCTGCAAGCGCGCCCTCGCCCGATGTCGCATCGAGCGTCCCGAGCTCGCTCGCGCCGGTGCCACGGAAGCGGCGTGCTGGAACCCGGTTGCGATGCCGACATGAGTGCGGAAGTGGGTCCCCTCCTCGAATTGAAGGAAGTCGCGCGATACTTCGACGTCTCGCCGCCGTGGCTCGATCGCCTGCTCGAGCGCAAGGCCCGCGCCGTGCTGAAGGCCGTCGATGGCATCGACCTCACATTGGAGCGTGGCGAGACGCTCGGTCTCGTCGGCGAGTCGGGCTGCGGCAAATCGACGGTCGCGCGGCTGATCGTCGGCTTATATGCCCCGACGCGCGGCGTCATTCGCTACAACGGCACGGTCGTCGGGGGCAAAGGCGCCGCGACGAATCCATCGGCGCTTCGACGCGCCCGGCGCGGCATGCAAATGATCTTTCAGGACCCGTACGCGAGCTTGAATCCGCGTTGGCGCATTGCCGACATCGTTGCCGAGCCGCTGCGCGCGTTGCGACCCGATCTCCCGGACCGCGAAGTGTCGCGTACGACAGCCGCGCTGCTCGAGCAAGTCGGCCTTGCGTCCAGCGACCGCGGCAAATACCCCCATCAATTCTCCGGCGGACAGCGGCAACGCATTTCGATTGCGCGGGCACTCTCCACGCAGCCACAACTGCTGATCTGCGATGAGCCGACGTCGGCGCTGGACGTCTCGGTACAAGCGCAAGTCCTGAATCTGATGCGCGACCTGCAGCGGCGCTTGGGCTTGAGCTATCTGTTCATCTCCCACAATCTCGCCGTCGTTCACCACGTCGCCGATCGCGTCGGCGTCATGTACCTCGGTCGCATTGTCGAGCTGGCATCGACTCACGCCGTATTCGCGGCGCCGCGCCATCCCTACACGCGAATGTTGCTCGACGCGGTTCCCGATCTCGACATGACGGGAAAACCGCGGACGGCCGTCGCGGGCGAAGTGCCCAACCCGCTCGACCCGCCGGCGGGATGCAGCTTTCATCCCCGTTGTCCTTACGCGAACGAGCGTTGCCGGCACGAGGTTCCACGCCTCGAGGCGGCAAGTGGGACGCTGACCGCGTGTCACGCCGTCGCGGAGAATCGGCTTCCGGCGGTCGCTGCGTTGGCGACGTGAGGTTTTTAGCGGTGGAGGGTTGTCGGCGCGGCGCGCGATTCCGCTATAATTCGCCGATTGTGCAGGGCCTTCGAATACGCGCGTTGCCGTTTGAACGCGCGGCATATGTGGCCCGCGATCCGTTGCCACGTTTTCGCGCCCTTTAGCTTCGCCTCCGGCTCAAGTCCTTGCGTCTCACCCAGATCAAGCTCTCCGGGTTCAAGTCGTTTGTCGATCCGACCGCGATCGCGACGCCCGGCCAACTCGTCGGCATCGTCGGCCCTAACGGCTGCGGCAAATCGAATGTGATCGATGCCGTCCGCTGGGTGCTCGGCGAGTCGAAGGCTTCCGCATTGCGCGGTGAATCGATGCAGGACGTGATCTTCAACGGCGCCGGGGAGCGCAAGCCCATCGGCCGCGCGTCGGTCGAGCTCGTTTTCGACAACAGCGAAGGACGAATCGGGGGACAGTGGGGTCAGTATGCCGAGCTGTCGATCAAGCGGCTGCTCGCGCGCGACGCCGACTCGAGCTATTACATCAACAACATCCCAGTCCGCCGCCGCGACATCTACGATCTCTTCCTCGGCACCGGACTCGGACCGCGGGCGTACGCGATCATCGAGCAGGGCATGATCTCGCGCGTCGTCGAGGCGAAGCCGGAGGAGTTGCGTATTTTTCTGGAGGAAGCCGCCGGCGTTTCCAAGTATCGCGAGCGCCGCAAGGAGACCGAAGGACGCCTCTCCGACACGCGCGAGAATCTGGCCCGCGTCGAGGACATCCGCCTGGAGCTCGGCAATCAGCTCACGCGCCTCGAACAGCAGGCGAAGGTCGCAACCGAGTATCGCGAGCTCGAAGGGCGCTTGAAGCAGTCGCAGCAGATGCAGTGGCTCGCGAAAAAGCAGGAGGCGGCACGCGCCCGCGAACGCGCGACCACCGAGATCGCCGCATTGACGACGGCGCTCGATGGCTTGCAGGCGGACGTCCGCGCGGCGGAAACCAGCCTCGAATCGCTGCGCGTCGAGCATTACGCAGCCGGCGACGCGCTGCATGAAAAGCAGGGCGCGTTTTACGCGGCCAACGCCGAAGTCACACGGCTCGAGCAGCAGCTCGCGTTCGCGCGCGAGAACGAGACGCGCGCCGCGCAACAGGTCGCCCAATTGACCGAGACGATCGCCGCACTCGAGGCGCAACGATCGGCATTGGCCGACGAACAGACCGAAGCCGATCGCGCGCTCGTCCAAGCGGTCTCAGAACGCGAACGGGCCGCCATCGCCGAGAGCGACGCGCGGGCCTCGTTGCCGCCGCGTGACGATGCCGTGTCCGCGGCCGCCAAGGCGCAGGAGGACCTCCAACAGACAATCGCACAGATCGATCAGGACATTCGCGTGGCCGATACGCGCCGCGACAATATCGCGCGCAATACGAGTCAGCTCGCGGCGCGACGCGAAAAGCTCATCGGTGAATTGAACGAGCTCGCCGCGCCGACTTCGACGGCGATCGCTGACGTAGAGGAGCAGCTTGCGCAGGAAAGCGCGGATCTCGCCGGCAAGCAAAGCGCGCAGGACGCGCTTGCTGTTACCGTGCAATCGCTGCAGGAAAGGCAGCGTGCCGCGAGCGAGACGTGGCAACGCGAAAGCAAAGCGCTCGCCGACCGCGAAGCGCGTTCACAGGCGCTGGCCGCGTTACAAGCGAAAATCGGCCACGGTCAGGATATCGACGGATGGCTCGCGCAGCACCAGCTCACGCACGTGAAGCGCCTGTGGCAGGCGCTCGATATCGAGGCCGGCTGGGAAGATGCGCTCGAAGCGGTGCTGCGCGAGCGCCTGAATTCGCTCGAGCTCACGCGTCTCGATGATGCGCTCGCGTGGACTGCCGGTGACGCGCCGCCGACGCGCGTCGCCGCCTATGCCGCCACAGTCGCCCCGGCCGTCTCTCGACTGCGTCCCGCGACGTTCCCGGACTCCTTGCTTGCGAAAGTGAAGCTGCGCAAGCCGGAAATTGGCCGCTGGGTGTCCGATGGCCTTCACGGCATTCGCTGTCGGGAATACCTTGCGGCCGCGCTTGCGCAACGGGATGCGCTCGGTCCGGGCGAGGCATTCGTCACGCCGGAAGGCCATCTCGTCAGCGCACAAGGCGTGTCGCTGTTTGCGCCGGATAGCGAGCTGCACGGGGTGTTGTCGCGGCAACGCGAGCTCGACGAGCTGGACGGCGCGATTGCAACGGCGAGCGTAGTGACCGCGGAGGCGCGCGCGGCGCTTGACACGGTTGAGCTCGAGCTCAAGGAGAATCAGCAGTCCTATCACGATGAAAGCCTGGCACTCGCATCGCAGCAGCGACGCTGTCACGACCTGGAGCTCGAGCTCGTGCGGTTGAAGCAAGCGGCGGAAGCGGTGGAACGGCGGCGGGCCCAGATTACGCAGGAGAGCGCCGAGCTCGGCGCGCAGCAGGATGCCGAAGCCGAAGCGCTGGAGAAAGTCGCCGCCGAATTCGCTGACTTGCAATCGCGATTGCACGACGAATCGGCGCGGCGCGACGCCGCCAACACAGCGCGCGAGGAAGCCGACGCTGCGCTGGCCGAAAGTCACGAGCATTTGCGTGCGGCGGAGCTCGCTCACCGGGAAGCGAGCTTTGCCGAACGGAGCTGTCGCGATCGAATCGCCGAGCTCTCGCGCCGGGGCGAGTCGCTCGTCGCACAGATCGCGCAACAGCAAACGCTTCTCGAGCAGGCGAGCGGCGAGCGCGCATCGATCGACTGGACGCCGGTTGAGGAAGCGCTGCAGCGGCAGCTCGGCGGACGCGCGCTAGCCGAACAAGCGCTGGCGCTCTCACGCGATGCAGTCGAGTCGCTCGGCGCCGCGCTCCGCACCGGCGAAGAAGCGCGGCTCATCGCGGAGCAGAAGCTCGACCCCGCGCGCGTGAAGATTCAGGAGATGCAACTGAAGGAGCAGGCCGCCGTGCTGTCGGAACAACAGTTCGCCGACCAGCTCACCGAGGCGCACGCCGATGTCGCTACGGTCGCGGAAGCGCTGAAGACCTGGGGAAGCGCGCGGACCCTGCCCGCCGAGATCGAGCGGTTGACGAGCGCGATCGCCGAGCTCGGCGCCGTGAATCTGGCGGCTCTCGATGAGCTGACGCAGACGACGGAGCGCAAGTCCTATCTCGACGCGCAAGCCGCCGACCTGAACGAAGCGATGGCGACGCTCGAATCGGCGATTCGACAGATCGATCGTGAGTCGCGCGAGCTGCTTCAACAAACCTACGATCGCGTCAATGCCAACTTCGCGCGGCTCTTTCCGCTGCTCTTCGGCGGCGGCCAGGCGAAGCTCCTCCTCGCGGGCGAGGAGATTCTGGACGCCGGCGTCCAGGTGATCGCCCAGCCACCCGGAAAGCGCAACACGTCGATCCATCTGCTGTCGGGCGGCGAAAAGGCGCTGACGGCCATCGCGCTCGTTTTTGCGCTGTTCCAGATCAATCCGGCACCGTTCTGCCTGCTGGACGAAGTCGACGCGCCGCTCGACGATCCCAATACCGATCGCTTCTGCAAAATGGTGCGTGAAATGGCGGATCAAACGCAGTTCCTGTTCATCTCGCACAACAAGATCACGATGGAAATGGCGCAACAGCTGGTCGGCATCACGATGCCCGAGCCCGGTGTGTCCCGAGTCGTCGCCGTCGATATCGCCGAAGCGCTCGAGCTGGCGCAGCCGGCCGCGGCGGCGGACTAAGGCGCCAAAGATGACGCTGCCGATCAGCAATCTCCAACTCGGTCTGATCGTCGCCGGCGTGCTGCTCGTGCTGGGCGTCATCGTTTACAACACCTGGCAGGAGCGGCGCGTGCGTCGCCGCATTGAGTCGGCCTTCCGCCCGAGCGAAGAACGCGAGCCGTCGCGTGTCGAGCCGACGTTGAAGTCGTCTGCAGACGGCGAAAACGCACCCGCGGTTCGAACGATGCGGGCGGCGCCGGTCGCCACGACGGGGTCACCGCGTGCTGAACGCGCCCCCGAGTCCTCGTTCGTTCCGCCGATGGACGTCATCGGGCATGTGGATGCGCCTGCCGCGTCACCCAACGGAGCGGGTCTCGCAACGATGCACGAAGCGCCGGATTTCGCTGCGGACACGCAATACTCGGGCGTGCAACCCGATCCGGATATCGAGTCGATCCTGACGATCGAGCTGGATGGGCCCGTTTCCGCCGCGACGCTCGCCGCGGGCTTCAATGCGCATCTCGGCAAGCCGCTTCACTGGTTCGGACGCCGCGATACCGGCGCGCCGTGGCAACTGCTCGCCGCCGATACGCCGGGCACTTTCGTCGACGTCATCGCGACGATGCTGCTCGCCGATCGCAACGGCGCTGCCTCGAAGCAGCAGCTCGAAGCGTTTCAGCGCCTCGTCCTCGATGTTGCAAGTCCGGTACCCGCGCGCGTGTCGGGCCCGGACGTCGAGAGCGAAGTCAATCGCGCCGAATCGCTCGACCGGTTGTGCGCCGACGTCGACGTGCAGATCGGTCTCACCGTGGTGAAGCCCGAGCCCAACGCGATTCCCGGCACGCGTCTTCGCGGCGTGGCCGAGGCATCGGGTTTTCGCCTCGCCGCGGCCGGCCGGTTCGAATACATCCACGAAGACACGGGGACGGTCGAATATTTTCTGCAGAACGTCCGCAACGACCCGTTCACCGCCGACTCGCTGCGATCGACCAGCACCCCGGGCGTGGTGTTCGTGCTCGATGTCCCGCGCGTCGCCGATCCCGTGCGGACCTTCGATCGGATGAAGCTCATCGCCAAGCGAATGGCCACCACGTTGAGCGCGGAGCTCGTCGACGACAACCGACGCGCGCTTGACGACGCGGCACTCGCCGGCATTCGGGGGCAGGTCGAAGCGGCGGCGGTCGCGTTGAAGCGCGTTCATATCGAACCCGGCAGCGCACGCGCGCTAGCGCTGTTCGGTGCGTGACGGTGCTCATGGCGACGAAAACCGCCGCCGCCGTCCCCGCCACGGCGCAAAAGCGCGCGGCACAACTTCGCGAAGCAATCGAGACGCACGACCATAACTATTACGTGCTCGATGCGCCGGCCGTCTCCGATGCGGAGTACGACGCGTTGTATCGGGAGCTGGTGGCGCTCGAAGGGGAATACCCGGCCCTCGTAACGCCCGAGTCGCCGACGCAGCGGGTCGGCGGGACGCCGTTGCCCGAATTCGCACCGGTACGTCACACGGTTGCGATGCTCTCGATTCGCACCGAGACCGACACGACCGCCGCCGGCGCGCTTCAATTCGATGCTCGCGTGCGCCGCGAGTTGGGCCTTGCTGCCGATGCACCACCCGTCGAATATGTGGCCGAGCTCAAATTCGACGGTCTGGCGATCAGCCTGCGCTACGAGGACGGTCGTCTCGCCGTTGCCGCGACGCGTGGCGACGGCGAAGTCGGCGAGGACGTTACGCGCAACATCTACACGATTCGCCCGATCCCGCGGCGTTTACGCACCGACAAGCCGCCGCGCGTGCTCGAAATCCGCGGCGAGGTCTACATGTCGCGCA
>DASXPO010000027.1:0-5846 GCA_036493535.1 Casimicrobiaceae bacterium | reverse complement strand
CGACATTCATCACGAGGCGGATATGCTCTATCACGGTCAGACGCACGTGATGCGCATGTCCGTGACGAGTCCGGGTTTTGACGCGACGGAGGTCAGAACCGCGTTCGAGCGCATCTACCGCGAACGCTTCGACGTCGATTTGTCGGAGATGCGGCCGATGCTGGTTGCGCTGCGTACGACGGTGGTCGGCCGTCGCGAATCGCTTGCGGAAGCCGGCGGATTACCGGCAAGCAACACCCGAACCGTGCCGCTCGTCCCAAGCGGATCACGCGCCGTCTATTTCGACGGCGAGTGGCACGACACGCCAGTACTCGCGCGCGAATCTCTCGCGACGGGCGACCAGATTTCCGGTCCTGCGATCATCGAGCAGCTCGACGCGACGACTGTGCTCGATCCCGGCGATCGTGCGCGCGTCGACGCGCTCGGCAATCTGATCATCGCGATCGCTTCAAGCCAACGAGACAGCGCGTGAACAAGCCATTGACCGCGGCGACGCTCGCGCGACCGATCGATCCGATCACGCTGGCCGTCGCGCACAACAACCTGATGATGGTCACGAGCGAAATGGACCTGACGCAGGAGAAGACGTCGTTCTCGCCGATCATCAGCGAAGCGATGGACCGCGCGAACGGCATCTACGCGCCCGATACCGGCGAACTGATCGTTCAAGGCGCGCGCGGATTGCCGTTGTTCATCGGCGTGATGCAGGCGACCGTGCGCGCGGTCATCGAGCGCTGCGGCGATCTGCGTCCGGGCGATGTCGTGATCATCAACGACCCGTACCTCGGTGGCACGCATCTGATGGACGTGCGGCTCGTCGCGCCGTTCTTTCACGAGGGTCGCATCTGGGCGTGGCTCGCGAACTCGGCGCATTGGGCGGATATCGGCGGCTCGGTCGCGGGCGGCTTTTCCAGTGACACCACCGAAGTTCATCAGGAAGGCCTGCGGTTGCCGCCGATTCGCATCTGTCGCGAGGGCGAGATCGACCGCGACCTCCTTGCGCTGATCCTCGCCAACTGTCGCGTCCCCGAGGAGCGCATCGGCGATCTGAAGGCGCAGCTCGGTGCGATTCGCGTGGGCGCACGGCGGCTCGCGCAGTTGCTCGACCGTTACGGCGCGCCGACGCTCGAAGCGGTGATCGTCGAGGTGCGGCAGCGCTCGGAGCGCGCCATGCGCACGCACATCGAAGCGATTCCCGATGGCCGCTATTCGTTCGAGGCGCCGATGGACAGCGACGGCATCAGCAGCGAGCCGCTATGGGTTCGGCTCGATCTCGACGTGTGCGGCAGCGATCTGCATTTCGATTTTTCGCGCAGCAGCCCGGCCTGCCGCGGTCCGCTCAACACGCCGTTCGCCACGACGGTGTCGGCCGCGATGATTGGCGTCCGTCACGTCTTTCCCGAGGTGCCGATGAACGCAGGCTGCTTTGCGCCGCTGCACATTCCGCCGCCCGTGGGGACGTTCCTGCATGCTGAGTATCCGCGTCCGGTCGCAGGTGCTGCGGCCGAATGCTCGCAGCGTGTCGTCGAGACGGTGCTGGGCGCGCTAGGCAAGGCGGTTCCCGAGCGCGCCTATGCCGGTCCTTTCGGTACGGCCGGTAATATCAGCCTCGGCGGCTACGATCCCAAGCACGGCCGTCACTACGTCATGTATTACTTCAGCGGCGGCGGTTACGGCGGATATTGGGCTGGCGACGGTCACACCAACGCGTGCGCGACCATCGCGTTCACGCAAACGCAACCGTTCGAGATTCTCGAAGCGCATTACCCCGTGTTGTTCGAGCATGCGTCGATTCGCAATGGATCCGCCGGTGCGGGACAGTACCGAGGCGGATTCGGCATCAGCTATCGTGTCAGCTTGCGACGCGGCGAGGCGAGCGCAGCGTTCATGATGGATCATGGGCGCTTCCCGCCGTTTGCGCTTGCGGGCGGACGCACGGGCGCGATGACCGAAATCGAAATTCGCCAAAGCGGCGCGGTCAAGCGGCCGGCGCATGTGTCGAAGGGCGCCGGCTACGAGTTGAAACCCGGCGATTGGATCGAAGTGCGCACGCCGGGCGGCGGCGGGTGGGGCGATCCGCGCGCGCGTGATCGAGCGTGTGTCGCGCGCGATGTTGCGCGAGGGTATTTGAGCGCGGAGCAGGCCGCCCAAGACTATGACGATTCCGTTTGAACGACAAAGGGGGACGACGATGGGATGGCGACGGAGCAAGGCAGGCACGATCATCGCGATTGCGTGTGTATCGCTTGCGCCTTCGAGCAGCGCGCTCGCACAGGCCGGCAAGGTCACGCTCAAGCTGAACCTGGGAACGCCGCCCGGGCATCCGTACAACGTCGGCGCGGACGTGTTCAAGCGCGTCGTCGAGACTGACACGGGCGGTGCGGTGACGGTCCAGATCTTTCCGTCCGCGCAACTCGGCGGCGAGACGGAAAGCGCGAAGAACGTGCAGCTCGGCACGCTCGAGGCGACGATCGTGTCGACGAGCAACCTGAGCTCGTTTCTCGAGCGTTTGAATGTGCTCTCGGTGCCGTACGTCTTCAAATCGATCGCATGTTCGTTCAGCGTCGTCGACGGGCCGGTCGGGCAGGAGTTCGCCGCCACGCTGTTGAAGGATTCGCGACTGCAAGTATTGGGCTATCCGACGTTCGGGGCGCGCCAGTTGTTCAACACCAAGCGCCGCGTGGTCAAGGTCGACGACGTCAAGGGCCTCAAGATCCGTGCGCCGGATGCGTTGCTCGAGGCGACGTGGCGAGCGTTGGGCGCGAATCCGGTACCGCTGCCGTTTCCGGAGGTTTTCAACGCGCTGCAGCAGGGTGTGATCGATGGCGACGCCAATCCGCTGACGAGCATCCAAACGTTCCGCTGGTACGAATCCGTCAAGTACGTGTCGCTCACGAACACGGCGATCGGCGTCGGCGTATTCATCATCAACGAGCCGTTCTTCCAGAAGCTGCCCAAGGCGCAGCAGGACGCCATCGTCAAAGGCGGCGCTGAGGCGGTCAAGGCGAATCGCGCCAGCGAAGCGGAGCTCAACACCAAGGCGGAAGCGTTCCTGCGCACGCAAGGCGTGACGTTCGATACGCCGAGCCAGGACGAATTCAAGGCGCGGCTCACGCCGGTGTTCGACGCCGCGAAGGCGAAATTCGGCAACGAGCTGTTGGACCGCATCGCCAAGTCGCAGACGAATTGCTGAAACGCCGACGTGTCGCTGCGATTTCTGAATCGCATCGAGGAGTTCGTCGCCGTCGGCATGCTGGCCGCGCTCGGCCTGCTGCTCGGAGCACAGGTCGTGCTGCGTTTTGCGTTCGGGTTGGGCTACGCGTGGATGGAGGAGATCGCCCGGATGCTGTTCATCTGGGTGATCTTCCTTGGCGCCATCGTCGCGATGCGCGACAACCTGCACATTCGCGTCGAGGCCGGACTTCATCTCTTTCCAAAAAGCATCCGTCCCGCGGTCGGTTGGCTCGGCGACATCGCGTTGTTCGCGTTCTGCGTTGCGATCGCCTGGCATGGAAGCGAGCTCGTCGCGTCTACGCTCGAATTGGATTTCCGGCTAACCTCCACGCGGATGTCGATGTTCTGGCCGTACCTGATCATTCCGTTGAGCTTCGGGCTGCAGGCGGTGCGCCTCGCGTTGTGGCGGTTCGGATTACGCGGATAGGCCGTGGTCGCGTTTCTCGCCGGCATCGACATTTCGACGCTCCTCTTCGGGTCGTTGGTACTGCTGTTGAGCATCGGCGTGCCGATCGCGCATGCGCTCGGCGCCGCGACGCTGCTCGTCGTGTACGCGCAAGGGATACCCGCGGTGTTCGTGCCGCAGACGACGTTCAACGCGTCGGATTCATTTCCGCTCGTGGCCGTGCCGTTCTTCGTGCTCGCCGGCTACCTGATGGAATACGGCGGCATCTCGCAACGGCTGGTCGATTTCGCATCGGCATTGATCGGTCACGTGACCGGCGGGTTCGCGTGCGTGACGATCCTCGCGTGCATGTTTTTCGCCGCCATGTCGGGTTCGGGGCCCGCCACCGTGGCGGCGATCGGCACGCTGATGATTCCCGCGATGATTCGAATGGGCTACGACCGTCCGTTCGCGGCGGCCGTCTCGTCGACCGGCGGAACGCTCGGCATCATGATTCCCCCCAGCAATCCGATGATCATTTACGGCGTCGTCGGCAACGTGTCGGTGACGCAGCTCTTCATCGCCGGGATCGTTCCCGGGCTCCTCACCGGACTGGTGTTGATCATCGGCAGTTGGTGGTTGTGCCGGCGCTACGGATTCGCGGGATCGAGCGAAGCGCCGACTGCACGGCGGCTCGCACGTACGTTCTGGCATGCGCGATGGGCATTGCTCGCACCCGTCGTGATTCTCGGCGGCATCTACGGTGGCATCTGCACGCCCACCGAGGCATCGGTCATCGCCGCATTCTATGGATTGCTCGTCGGCACGTTCGTCTATCGAAAGCTCACGTGGCGGCTCGTCTACCGCGCGCTCTATCAATCGGTGCTGGTCGGTGGCACCGTTACCATCATCGTCGGGCTGGCATCCGGCTTCGGGCGTTTGCTCACGCAGTACCAGATTCCGCAGCAACTGACGCAAGCGGTTCTATCCGTGTCACAGAGCTGGTTCGTCGTGCTGATGATCATCAACATCGGATTGATCATCATCGGGACGTTCATGGAAACGCTCGCGACGATCGTGCTGCTCACGCCGATCTTGCTGCCGGTCGTTGTCGCGCTCGGAGTCGATCCGATTCACTTCGGCATTCTGCTGGTCATTACCTCCGAGATCGGATTTCTGACGCCGCCGCTCGGTGTCAATCTGTTCGTGGCGATGGGTATTGCGAACGTGTCGCTGGAAGCGATCACGCGGGCGGTCGTCCCTTATCTGTGGATGCTGTTCTTCATGACGCTGGTGCTGACCGCGTTGCCGTCGATCAGCTTGTGGCTGCCGAAGCTGCTACGCTGACGCGCCGCATCGCATTCCAGCGACAATGCCATTCCCAATCGAACCTCCGATCGAGCCCATGCTGGCGCAAATCGCCGAGCATCTGCCGCCCGAAGGCGACTTTCTTTTCGAGCCGAAGTGGGACGGCTTCCGCGCGATCGTGTTCCGCGGCAGCGATGACATCTACATTCAAAGCCGCGACTTGAAGCCGCTCGACCGGTATTTTCCGGAGCTGCGCGAAGCGCTTCTCCGTTTGCTACCGGTGGATTGCGTCGTCGATGGCGAAATCGTCATCGTCGCGCCGTACGGGCTCGATTTCGATGCGTTGCAGCTTCGCCTGCACCCAGCGCAGTCGCGCGTCGCCAAGCTGGCGAGGCAATCGCCCGCGTCATTCGTCGCCTTCGACGTCCTCGCGGTAGGCGGCAAGAACGTGATGGCACAAGCGCAGCGGGATCGGCGTGAAATGCTCGAATCGCTCTTCGATGCGAAGTCTTCCCTCTATCTGACGCCGATGACATCGGAGCGGCGGATCGCTTCGGAATGGTTGCAGCAGTTCGAAGGCGCGGGGCTCGACGGCGTCATCGTCAAGCCGCTCGAATCACCGTATCGGCCGGGCAAGCGCGCGATGCTCAAGGTCAAGCACGTTCGCGCCGCGGATTGCGTCGTCGCCGGCTTTCGCTGGTACAAGGACGCGCGCGACGCGGTCGGGTCGTTATTGCTGGGGCTCTACGACGATCATGGCGTGCTGCATCACGTCGGAGTGACTTCAGCGTTCAAGATGGCGGCGCGAAAGGAACTCGCGCGGGAGCTCGAGCCATTGCGCAAAAACGCGATAAACAATCACCCGTGGCGCGATTGGGTGCGCGAAGAAGCGCACGCGGGCGTCCGCATGCCGGGCGGC
>DASXPO010000026.1:0-2168 GCA_036493535.1 Casimicrobiaceae bacterium | reverse complement strand
GGCGGAACGCGCGCGAAAAACCTCGGTCCATTCGATACGCCGGCGCTCCCGGTCCGGGGGACGTCGCGATCAGGAAAGGAGCGAATCGTGAGGAAAATCCACAGTGGAACGTTGGCGGCGATCGTGCTGTGTGCGTTTCTGTCGGCCTGCGCATCGACGGGCACCCGCGTCACCAGCAACTCCGATGTTTACAAGTCGATGGCGAAGAGCCAGCAAGGATGGTGCTCGCAGTTCGGCGGCACATGCGGCTGTACGGTCGACGGGCAGCCGGCGACCTGCTCGCTTGCCGCCACCTGCCTCAGCACGGGCAGCTGCCAGCGCGCGACGCAGTAAGGCGACGACAAGCAGGGCTTCGTCGCCGCGAAGCCCTGCTTGCGAAAACGCCTAACTCGATTTTGCCATCCGATCCAGGAACTGAGCGATCCGACTGGCGTTTTTACCGACGTCGCTTCCGCCGATCCGCGATTCCGAACGGACGTCGACGCGGCTGCCCTGCGCCGCCGGCGCGACGCGGATGACGATGTCGTCCTTGAAGCCGAACAACAGCGTCGTGTCGGTCGCTTCGATCCGGCCTTCGGCGGGTACGTCGGCAACGATGTCCCATCCCATGGCCCGTGCGACATCCAACGCGTGGGCGAATGCATCGGTCGGAGATTGTTTCGATTCGAACGGCACGATCGCCGGATAAGCTTGCCGCTGTTTCTCGGCAATGGCTGGGCCGCCGTATTCGGCGGAATTGCGAGCCTTCGATGCGGCCCGCAGCGGCAGCACTGCGACGAATTTCGGCGGATCGTTCGTGTCCGTCGTGATGTCGTGGATGGCGGGGACCTGCTTGGCCTTCACAAGCATCATCCCCGGGATTGCGAGCGTCGCGATGCCGACCAGCAACGCGATAACCGCCGACGCGAGACCTCGATTGCCTCGCCGCGCCACGACGACGCCTGCGATCGCGAGAGCCGTCGCGACGATGGCGGCGTAAGCCGCCCACTGCAGGATCCCGAATCCCCACTTGAGCGACCACCAGCCCATTCGATATCCGATGCCGGAGGCGAGCGCTGCGATTGCGCACAGGATCGCCAACGGCAGGCAATAGCGAGCAGCGCCGGAGAGCAATCTCATGCGAACTCAGGCCTTCAGCCGATAACCGGTCTTGAACATCCACGCCACGATGGCGAGAAAGATTGCGAGAAACACGGTCGTCATCGCCAGGCTCACGCCGACGCTCACATCGGCGATCCCATAGAAGCTCCAGCGGAAACCGCTGATCAGATAAACGACCGGATTGAACAAGGTGACCGTCTGCCAGAACGGCGGCAGCATATCGATCGAATAGAAGCTTCCGCCGAGAAACGTCAGTGGCGTGACGATCAATAGCGGCACGACCTGCAGCTTCTCGAAGCCGTCGGCCCAGATGCCGATGATGAAGCCGAACAGACTGAACGTGACTGCGGTGAGGATCAGGAAAAGCACCATCCAGAACGGATGAAGAACCTGCAGCGGAACGAACAATGTTGCCGTCGCCAGGATGATGACGCCCAGAATGATCGACTTGGTGGCGGCCGCGCCGACGTAGCTCATGACGATCTCGAGATAAGAGACCGGCGCGGACAAGAGCTCGTAGATCGTTCCGGTGAATCGCGGAAAATAGATGCCGAACGATGCATTGGAGATGCTTTGCGTCAACAGCGACAACATGATGAGACCCGGCACGATGAACGCGCCGTAGCTGATTCCCTCGACGTGCTGGATACGCGCGCCGATCGCCGCGCCGAAGACGACGAAGTACAACGACGTCGAGATCACCGGCGAGATGATGCTCTGCATCAGAGTCCGCCTGGTCCGGGCCATCTCGAAGCGATAGATCGCCTGCATCGCATGGACGTTCATGGCGCCTCCTTGACGAGGCTCACGAAAATGTCCTCGAGCGAAGTCTCGACCGTGCGCAGATCCTTGAACACGATGCCGGCCTCGCTCAAACGGTCGAGCAACGGGACGATACCGGTGCGCTCGCCTTGCGTATCGTAGGTGTAAGTCAACGCATTGCCCGCGTCGGAAAGCTCGAGGTGATAGTTGGCGAGCTCGCTCGGAATCTGGTTCAGCGGATGCGCGAGCTGTAACGTCAATCGCTTCTTTCCGAGCTTCGTCATCAGCGCAGCCTTGTCCTCGAC
>DASXPO010000025.1:0-19577 GCA_036493535.1 Casimicrobiaceae bacterium | reverse complement strand
ATCGTGTTGACGGTAGGACTCGCCCAGAACGGGCATCTTTCCGTTCTGCTGGCACTTCTGGTGTTCGGTGTCGCAGCGCGTAATTTCGATCCCGCTCACCACTTGATCGACATTCGCTTCGGCCATGCGGCGCGGCTTTTTTTCATCGTTCTTTTCGTGGTGACCGGGGCAACGCTCCGTCCGGATCAATTCGGCCCGATCGCCTGGATCGGTCTCGCGCTCGTCCTCGTGCGCCTGCTCGGCAAGGCGGTAGCGCTCTACGCGTTCGCAGCGCCGGCGCGCATTTCGGTCCAGCAGGCCGCGACACTGTCGCTCGCGCTCACGCCGATGGCCGGTCTTGCAATCGGCATGACGCAGCCGATCTACGACGTCGCCCCCGAATTCGGCGCACGACTCGCCGCCATCGTCGCATCGGGCATCGCCATCTTGCATTTGATTGGACCTGTCGCCACGCGTTATGCGCTGGTCGCATCCGGCGAAGGCGAGTCCCAGTGAGCTCGATTAACGCAGTGCTCGACTTCAAGAGCTCGCAAGCGTTGACGATCGGCGTCGAGCTCGAGCTTCAGCTCGTCAATACCCGCGATTTCAATCTCGCGCCCGATGCCGACGACCTGCTCCGCCGCGCCGCCGGCGATGTCCAATGCGGCGAGCTCAAGCCCGAGATCACCCAGAGCATGATCGAAATCAACTCGGACGTTCACACGCGTTACGAAACGCTGCAGTCCGAGCTTCGTTCGACACGCGATCGGCTGGCCGCGCATGCCCGTCAGATGAACGTTGCGATCGCCGGCGGCGGGACACATCCGTTTCAGAAATGGAAGGATCGCAAGATCTATCCGACCGAGCGATTTCTTTCGGTGTCAGAAAAATATGGCTTCCTCGCCAAGCAGTTCACGGTGTTCGGCCAGCACGTGCACATCGGATGCGCGAGCGCCGATGACGCCATTTATCTTACGCACGCGCTGATCCGCTACGTGCCGCATTTTGTCGCGCTCTCCGCGTCCTCGCCGTTCTATCAGGGTGTCGATACGGCATTCGATTCGTCGCGGCTTTCGATCGTCAACACATTTCCTCTCGCGGGCACGATGCCGTTCGTTCGGGACTGGCAAGCCTTCACCGAATATTTCGCAACGATGCGCGGCTTCGGCATCGTGAAGAGCATGAAGGACTTCTACTGGGACGTGCGGCCGAAGCCCGAGTTCGGGACCGTCGAGATACGCGTGTGCGATACGCCCCTGACCGTGGATCGCGCCGCGCAACTCGCGGCGTACGCACAGGCATTGGCGCGAATGTTGTGGGACGCGCGCGTCGACTGGATCAAGCCGGAGCTGTATCTGGTGCACGGCTACAACCGTTTTCAGGCAGCGCGCCACGGCCTTGCAGGCATGCTGGTCGATCCGATGACGCGCGCCCCCGTAAGCGTGGCAGACGACATCCAAAACACGTTGCGGCAACTGGCTCCGCACGCGGCCAAGCTTGCATCGAGCGCCGCACTCGACGCTCTATCGACTCTGGTACGCGACGACGCCAACGACGCCGCTTGGCTTCGACGAACGCTCGCCGCCAAGTCAACGCTGCCCGATGTCGTCCGCGAGCAAGCGGCTCGGTGGATGGAGGAGTAGCCTGCAATGGTGACGGTCAGCCGAAAAGCAATTTTGCGATGATCACGACGCTCATTTATTCACTGCTCGCGCTTGACCAGACGCTCGCGCAGCTCGCCACCGAATACGGACCGTGGCTCTATGCTCTGCTGTTCCTCGTGATCTTCGCGGAGACGGGCCTCGTCGTGTTTCCGTTTCTGCCGGGCGATTCGATTCTGTTCATCGGCGGCACGGTGGTCGCCGTCGCCGGCTTGCACATTCACATCCTCGTTGCCGTGCTCGTCATCGCCGCCATACTCGGGGACTCGGTCAACTATGGCGTGGGACACTACGTGGGTCCGCGCGTATTTCACGAGCCCAACTCGCGTTGGTTCAAGCGCGAGTATCTGCTGCGAACGCAAGCGTTCTACGACAAGTACGGCGGAATCACAATCATCATCGGGCGCTTTGTGCCGATCATCCGTACGTTCGCGCCGTTCCTGGCTGGCGTCGCGGGAATGACGTATCCGCGCTTCCTTTCGTACAACGTCGTGGGCGCAATCGCCTGGATCAGCTCGCTCGTCTACGCCGGATATCTGTTCGGCAACATTCCGTGGGTCAAGGACAACTTGTCGTTCATCGTCGTGGCGATTGTGGTCGTGTCGCTGATTCCGGCGGTGACAACGTTCATCAAGGAACGGCGCGAGCGGCGCAAGGACGCTCCACTCGCTTGAGAAAGTCTCCTAAATGCGCTTTGCGAGAGTCGCGGCAAGCCCGATATAAGTCGCCGGCGTCAATGCTTTCAACCGCGACTTCGCATCGTCGGGAAGCGCCAGCCCTTCGATGAATTCGTGCAACGATCCGCGCGTCATCCCGGTCTTGCCGCGTGTCAATCCCTTCAGCTGCTCATAGGGCTCCGGCAGTCCGTAGCGGCGCATCACCGTCTGGATCGCCTCGGCGAGCACTTCCCAATTGGCGTCGAGGTCGGCGCCAAGTCGTGCACGATCGACGTCGAGTCGCGCGAGCCCTTGCCGCAACGACGTCCAACCGAGCGCGGTGTGGCCGATTGCAACGCCAAGATTGCGGAGCACCGTCGAATCGGTGAGATCGCGCTGCCAGCGCGAAATCGGCAACTTGTCGGAGAGATGGCGCAGCAGCGCATTCGCAATTCCGAGGTTGCCCTCGGAGTTTTCGAAGTCGATCGGATTGACTTTGTGCGGCATCGTCGACGAGCCGACTTCTCCCGCATTGGACCGCTGGCGAAAATAGCCGAGCGATACGTACCCCCAGATGTCGCGATCGAGATCGATCAGCACATTGTTGGTTCGCGCCAGCCCATCGCAATATTCGGCGATCCAGTCATGGGGCTCGATCTGGGTCGTATAGGGATTGAACTCGAGACCGAGCGACATGACGACTTTGGCCGCGAAACGTTCCCAATCGATGTCGGGATAGGCGACGGCGTGCGCGTTGTAGTTGCCCACCGCGCCGTTCATCTTTCCTTTGATCGCGACTTTGGAAAAGGCCGCAATGTGACGGTCGAGACGCGCAATGACGTTCGCCATCTCCTTGCCGAGCGTCGTGGGCGTCGCCGCCTGTCCGTGCGTGCGCCCGAGCATCGACGCGTCGGCATGCGCATGTGCGAGCGAGCGTAGGTCTTCGACGATGTCGTGCAGGAGCGGAAGCAACACGCCTCGCCGTGCTTCGGCGAGCGCGAGTCCGTGCGCGAGATTGTTGACGTCTTCCGACGTGCAGGCGAAGTGAATGAATTCCGACACGCGCGCGATTTCGCTTACGTCCGCCAGGCGCTCCTTGAGCCAATACTCGACCGCCTTGACGTCGTGGTTCGTCTGTCGCTCGATCGCCTTGATACGCGCCGCGTCGTCGACGGAGAAGCGCTCGGCGAGCTCGGCAAGCGCCGTGCGTGTCGCATCGGAGAATGGCTGCACCTCCGCAATCGCAGTTTCGGTCGCCAGCGCAGCGAGCCACGCAAGCTCGATGCGGACCCGATGGCGGATCAGGCCGAACTCGCTGAACTGTCCGCGGAGCGCGGATACTTTGCCCGCGTAACGGCCATCGAGAGGCGACAACGCGGTGAGCGCGCTGCGTTCGCTGGCCGTCGTGTCGTTCACGTTTTCGATGTTAGCACGCGCGCCGATGTTATACTTTTCGCGCGAGTCTTCCGGTATTTTCCGTGCTGAAACTGATCGCTTCGTCGCCGAGCCCGTTCGTGCGCAAAGTACGTATCGTGCTCGCGGAAAAGAAAATCGATTATCAACTCGTCGACATGTCGCCGTGGACGCCCGAATATCGCGTACACGGGTACAACCCGCTCGGCAAGGTTCCGGTTCTGCTGCTGGATGACGGCACGGCACTCTTCGATTCGCGCGTGATCGTCGAGTATCTCGATAACGTCAGTCCCGTCGCGCATCTCATTCCTGAGCCGGCGCGCCAGCGCATTGCGGTCAAGAAATGGGAAGCGCTGGCGGACGGTATTTGCGATGCGATGGTGGCGACGACCCTCGAGCGGCGCCGGGCGGAAAATCAGCGCAGCGTCGATTGGCTCGACCGGCAGCAACGCAAAATCGTCGCGGGTGTCGCGGAGCTTTCGGCCGAGCTCGGGGACAAGTCGTGGTGCAACGGCGAGGGCTATACGCTGGCCGACATCGCCACCGGATGCACGCTCGCCTACCTTGATCTCCGCTATCCCGAACTCGACTGGCGGGACGAATATTCGAACCTGGCCCGTCTCGCCGACAAGCTCTTCAAGCGTCCCGCCTTCGCCGATACCGTACCGGTTGCGGCCTGACGCCCTATCCAAAGCGCTGCAGCAAAAAGCCCCGGTTTTGCGACCGGGGCTTTGAGCTCAGCGGGTCGCCGATGATCAGTCGGCGCGTCCGTAGACGTGCTTTTCGTCGGCGACGATATTGGTCCCCTTCGTGTCCTTGAGGAACAGGAAGCCAATCACCACGGTCATCAGCGCCACGATGATCGGATACCATAGCCCGTAGTAGATGTCGCCCTTCGCGGCGACGAGCGCCGTCGCCACCAACGGCAGCATGCCGCCGAACCAGCCGTTGCCGATGTGATAAGGCAGCGACATCGACGTGTAGCGGATCCGGGTCGGGAAGAGCTCCACCAGGAACGCGGCAATGGGTCCGTAGACCATCGTCACATAGATGACCATGATGAACAGGATCAGCAGCGTCATGCCCCAGTTGATCTGGCTTCTGTCGGCTGACTTCGGGTACTTGAGATCGGCAAGAGTCTTGTTGTACGCCGCGGCATCAAAACCCTTGAGCTCGGTGGGTCCGATCTTGACGATGACGTTGTCAGTCGAGCCGGCCGGCAAATCGACGGTCGTGAACGAAAGCCCCGCCTTGGTCAGAAAGTCCTTCGTCTTGTCGCAATCAGTGAACTTGGACCACGGTCCGACGAAGATGTGGAAGTTGCAATCCTTCGCCGCGACCGAGACCGGGTTCGCCGTCGCGAACGACTCCAGCGCCGGATTGACGTAATGCGTGAGACCCTGGAACAGCGGGAAATAGGTGAGCGCAGCGATCAGGCAGCCCGCCAGGATGATCTTTAGACGGCCGATCTTGTCGGAGAGCCAGCCGAACACGATGAAGAAGGGCGTGCCGATCACGAGCGAGAGGCCAATCAGCGTGTATGCGATCGGGCCTTCGACCTTGAGCGTGATCAGCAGAAAGAACAGTGCGTAGAACTGGCCGGTATACCAGACGACGCCCTGGCCCGCGGTCGCGCCCAGCAGCGCGAGCAGCACGTATTTGTTGTTCGGATACTTGAGGAAGCTGTCGGTCAGCGGCGCCTTCGAGCCCTTGCCTTCGGCCTTCATCCGCTGGAACACCGGCGATTCGTTGAGCCGGAGCCGGATGTAGACCGAGAAGATCAGCAGGATCAACGAAACGAGGAACGGCAGGCGCCAGGCCCAATCGGAAAACTGCGCCGGCGTAAGCCAGCCCGTGAATCGGCAGAGGGCGATAACGATCAGCGCCAATAACAACCCCAGCGTCGCCGTCGTCTGGATCCATGCAGTGTCGTAGCCGCGCCTGCCCTCGCTCGCGTGTTCCGCCACGTAGGTCGCCGCGCCACCGTATTCGCCCCCCAGCGCCAGGCCCTGCAACAGGCGCAACGACACGAGCAGGATGGGCGCCGCCCATCCAATCGACGCAAACGTCGGCAACAAGCCGGTCGCGAACGTCGAGAAACCCATGACGACGATCGTAACGAGGAACGTGTATTTGCGACCGACCAGATCGCCGACGCGCCCGAACACCAGCGCACCGAACGGGCGGACCAGGAACCCGGCCGCGTACGCCGCGAACGCCGAGAGCAGTGCCGCCGTCGCGTTTCCTGGAGGGAAGAAAAGCGCTGCGAAGAACGGCGCGAGCACCGCATAAAGATAGAAGTCGTACCACTCGAAGACCGTTCCGAGCGAAGAGGCGAAGATGACTTTCTTCTCTTCGCCGCTGAATTCCCCTGCGTGGGTCGGAGCACGCGGTGCGACAGTGGCCATGGATCTCCTCCGGGCGGATGCACGCCGGGCGGTAACCCGGCGCGACGACTATTCGTGCCGCTGCATTGTCGTGCGCAGCGTGCCGAATGGTCAAGCGGCGGCAGTATAAATGGCTTTTGCGGCCTACAACAATGCGACTTTCGGAGGGAGCGATGGACGAACGTGCGACAGGGCTCGCCCACCTCGCCGACAGGGGCTTTCGGCTGATAACATCCAAATCCGCGCTCATGTGCGGAAATTGCCGGCTTTTTAAATGCGCGTTGCGCTTCTATCGGATGTTCATGCGAACCTGGAAGCGCTCGAAGCATGCCTCGCGCACGCGCGCGGAGCGGACCAGTTGGCCTTTTTGGGTGATCTCGTCGGTTATGGCGCCGATGCCGCGGCGGTCATCGACGCGGTGATGCGGAAAACCGCCGAAGGCGCGATTGCGATCAAAGGCAATCACGATGAGGCGATCGAGGGCCGGGGCACGTACTTCAACGACCATGCCCGTGCGGCGCTTGATTGGGCACGCAACACGTTGCCACCCGAGCAGCGGCGTTTCCTGGCCGAACTGCCGCTTCGGGTCGACCGTGCGCCGATGTGCTTCGTGCATGCGAGCGCCGATGTGCCGGAACGCTGGGATTACGTCGACAGTCCCCGTGCTGCGCAAAAATGCGCGGATGCGGCCAACGCCGCCTACACGTTCTGCGGTCATCTGCATGATCAGATTCTTTATTTCGAGACGGCACAGGGCCGCATGAGCGCCTTCACGCCCACGCTGGATACGGCGATTCCGGTCCGCGAGACACGCCGCTGGGTCGCCATCGTCGGATCGGTCGGCCAGCCCCGCGATCGCAACCCGGCCGCCGCCTACGCGACCTTCGACACCGAACGGCGCGAGATCACGTTCCACCGCGTTACCTACGACCACCTGGCCGCGGCTCAAAAAATCCGACGCGCCGGGCTGCCGGAAGCGCTTGCCTACCGTGTCGAGGCCGGTATCTAGCGGCGAGTGCCGTGACGACATCGCCCAAGCCGAGCGACCTGATCGGGGGATTTCGGATCGAAAACTGCTCGCATGTCGGGGGCAACGGTTACATTTATCGAGTAGCGCCTCCCCCGGGAATCGATCCGCCGTTCCCGCTGATGATGAAAATGCCGGGCGTGGGGCGCGGTGAACCGCCGCTTGGCGTCGTCAGCTTCGAAATCGAGTGGACGATTCTGCCGCGGCTGTCCGGCCCGTTCGTGCCGCAAGTCGTCGCCGTCGGCGAACTCGACGTCCATCCATTCATCGTGATGGAGGAAATCGTCGGCGAAGGTCTCACGCAAATCGTCGAGTGTGCGCCGCTGCCGATCGACCAGGTCGCCGCCATCGGTGCGGCGATCGCCGATGCGCTGCACAGCATTCACCAGCAAGAGGTGATTCACTTCGACTTGAAGCCCGAAAACGTCATCCTGCGAGCGAACGGCGAAGCCGTGCTGCTGGACTTCGGGTTTGCGCGTCATGCGCATTATCCGGACCTGCTGGCGGAGCAGCTCACTTTCGCCGCCGGCTCGGCCGCTTACGTCTCACCCGAGCAGTTGCAAAAGGACCGCAGCGATTCGCGCAGCGATCTGTTTGCGCTCGGTGTGCTGCTCTTCCAGCTCGCGACCGGAGAGCTGCCATTCGGCGAACCGGAGACCTATGCTGGGATGCGTGACCGGCTCTGGCGCGCACCGGCGCCGCCGCGCAGCGTCCGGCCGGAGGTTCCGCCGTGGCTACAGGAGGTGATCCTGCGCTGTCTCGAGCGCTACCCCGCGCGACGCTACCAGACAGCCGCGCATATCGCATTCGATCTTCGCCACCCCGATCAAGTGCCGCTCACCAAACGCGCGGAGCTTCGCGCGGGCGCCAGCATGGGACGACAATTGTGGCGATGGTGGCGCTCGCTGGGGCATGCCATCGATGTTTCGTCGCCGCGCGGCAAGCGACCCGACTTGAGCTCCGTGATTCTGGTGGCGGTCGACACCGAGCATCCCGAGGATCGACGCCATGCTGCGTTGCAGGAGGCGACGCGGGCGATCGTGTCCCTCCATGCGGACTTTCGCCTGATGTTCGTGTCGGTGATCCGCGCCGCGGAGCTCGGTGAAGGCGCACGAATCGAGGACACCGCTTCAGGCAAGCATCTCGAGCACCGCAAGCGGTTGCGCCGCTGGGTCGAACCGCTCGGGTTGACGCCGATCAGGACGTCGTTGCACGTGATCATGTCCGACGACCCGGCGGCAACGTTGCTCGAGCTCGCGCATGCCAATCACGTCGACTTGATCGTGCTGGGGGCCCCGGGACCGTCGCAGCGCGCGTTCGCATGGTGGCGCTCGGCCGCGTCGACCATCACGGCGAACGCGGCCTGCAGTGTCTACGTCGTGCGCGCCGTCGCAGAAGCCGTCGAGGCTGCGCTCGAAAACGAAGGCAGCGAGTCGCTCGATTAGCTGATTTCGAGCAGCTCGCGCGTCCGCTCGACGAGAGCCGCCGCATCCGACTGGCCGCGCTTTTTGGTGAGCGCGTGCGCGTAATCGTTGAACAGCGCCTTCAGATCGACGCGCGTTGCACAGCGCTCGAGCCGCAACGTGAAGACGAAGGCGCGGATGCCGAGCGCGTCGACGATCGTGTCGTTCATGAATGCCTTCGCAATGCGAAAGCGTCCGACCTCGTCGATTTCACCGACGCCTGCGATCGCATCGTTCGCGGACGCCGGGACCGCGGCGCCCAGCTCGACGACGTAGCCGTCGGTGATGAGTTGCGCGAGCTCTTCGTACGCAACGCCGATCTGCGCCGCTTGCTGCTCGATCTGCTCGGCCGACTTGGACGGATCGATCAGGAAGAGAAGCGTGCGCGTCTTGCCGCGCAGGTTCCGGCGCCCTTGCACGATCTCCCCGTGGCCCTTCTCCGTTCTGGCGAAGCGTCGAGTCATCGATTGGGTGCCGCCGGACGGACGGCGATTTCCAAAACGTTCGTGTTGACCGTAACGCAGGAACGCCCGGCGTCAATGATACAAGACGACGCCCGAGAGAGCTTTCGGCAAGGTGCTAGAATTTTGCGCTGCCTTAAGGTCAAAATCGGCCACGTCGGCCGCATCAGCCGTATCACCCCCATCCCTCATGGCCTCGATCCGACAGCAGGACCTGATCACGAGCGTCGCCGACGCGCTTCAGTACATCTCCTACTATCACCCGCAGGACTACATCGCGGCGTTGGGGGAAGCCTACGCGGCAGAGCAATCGGCGGCGGCCAAGGACGCGATCGCGCAAATCCTCACCAATTCGCGGCTCTGCGCCGAGGGACGGCGGCCCATTTGTCAAGACACCGGGATCGTATGCGCGTTCGTCAAGATCGGAATGGATGTCCGATGGGAAGGCGCGACGATGTCCGTCGCCGACATGGTGAACGAAGGCGTGCGCCGCGCTTATCTGCATCCCGACAACAAGCTCCGCGCATCGATCCTGCACGATCCCGCGGGCAAGCGCGCCAATTCGTTCGACAACACGCCGGCCGTCATCCACTTCGATGTCGTTCCCGGGGGAACGGTCGACGTGAAGATCGCCGCCAAAGGCGGCGGATCGGAGAACAAGGCGAAATTCACGATGCTGAATCCGTCGGATTCGATTGTCGATTGGGTAGTCAGAACGGTGCCGACGATGGGCGCCGGGTGGTGCCCGCCGGGAATGCTCGGGATCGGCATTGGCGGCAGCGCCGAAAAGGCGATGTTGCTCGCCAAGGAATCGCTGCTGGAGCCCATCGATTTGCACGAGCTCCGCGCGCGTGGCCCGACGAATCGACTCGAGGAGATGCGCCTCGAGATTTACGACAAGGTGAATGCGCTCGGCATCGGCGCACAAGGGCTCGGCGGTTTGTCGACCGTCCTCGATGTGAAGATCCTCGATTACCCGACCCATGCGGCGAGTCTGCCGGTCGCGCTCATTCCCAATTGCGCGGCCACGCGACACGTGCATTTCACGCTCGACGGCGCGGGTTCCGCCCGTTTGGATCCGCCGAATCTCGCGACCTGGCCGGACGTGAATTGGACGCCCGTCGCCGCATCGAAGCGAGTGGACCTCGATTCGCTGACCCCCGCCGAAGTCGCATCGTGGCAACCGGGCGACCGCTTGCTGCTGAACGGTAAGCTGCTGACCGGGCGCGATGCCGCGCACAAACGATTGGTCGAGATGATCGCCAAGGGCGAGCCGCTGCCCGTCGATTTTCGCAATCGCATCATCTATTACGTGGGACCGGTCGATCCGGTCCGTGACGAAGTCGTCGGCCCCGCGGGTCCGACGACGGCAACGCGCATGGATAAATTCACCGACGCGATGCTCGCGCATACTGGCTTGATCGCGATGATCGGCAAGGGCGAACGCGGCCCGGCGGCGATCGAGGCGATCAAGAAGCACAAGGCTGCCTATCTGATGGCGGTGGGCGGCGCCGCGTATCTCGTCTCAAAAGCGATCCGCAAGTCGCGGGTGGTCGGATTTCCCGATCTCGGCATGGAAGCGATCTACGAGTTCGAGGTGAAGGACATGCCGGTGACCGTGGCCGTCGACGCCCGTGGCGCATCCGTGCACGAGTCCGGCCCGCGCGAGTGGCAGCGGAAGATCGGCAAGATCCCCGTTGCGGCGGTGTAAGAGGCGTCACGAGCGAGGTCGAGACCATTGGTCGTTCTCCGCACCGCAGCGCGAATCGCCCTCTTGCGGGTGTATTCTTCCGATGCGAGTGACAGAAACATAGAGGGCGCCCGCGGCGTGGCGGTGACCCACGCGCTGGATGCCAAGCGCCCCTCAATCACGTGACGATCGTCGTTGAAACGTCGGGCCGACGCTGGGCTCGGCGAACTCCGCCCAGCGCTGCGGGGCCGCTCTCTCGCGTCCTCGCGGCGGGACGTCGGCGCGCATGCCGCCGACGTTGTAGCCCACGCATTGAGAAGTACCCCAAAAGCGGGCCTGGAGGTCCTGAGCGCCGCAGGGCCGTCCCCAAGGCGCTCATCGCGCCCCCTCTGGGGGCAGCGAAGCAGCGCAGCTGCAAGCGTGGGGGTCCATTCGGATGACGACCGTGCGGCAACGGCTGCGCAAGCATTTGTCGCCGCTGGCGGCCGACACCGTTACGACCCTCAATCTGCCGCCCGTGCGGATGGGGCTTTTGACCAAGCTCAACCTGTTGACCGTCGGCTTGATCGCGCTCACCGCGCTGATGATCACGTCGTTCTATGTCTGGCAGCAATGGCGGGACGACCAGCAGCAGCTTCGTTCGCAGGGACGCACGGTGCTGGCGATGCTCGCTGATCTATCGGCGCCGGCGCTCGCAAGCCCGAACCGGACAAGCGTGGAGCAGATTCTCGCCGGCATCGCCGGTGACTCCGATATCGCGTACGTCGCCGTGCACGACCAAAAAGGCGCGCTTGTTGCCGAACGGCGAGTCGCGACCGCGCTTACCGGCGAACCGCTGCCGGCCTTCGAAGCCGCCGCAGCATCATCGAACGCGGAAACGAGTATCGAGCGCACGATCGGCGCGCTGCGCTTCGTCGAGCTCGCAAAGCCCGTGGTTGCGGCGGCCGGCGGTTTGCCGATCGGGTACATCCGTCTCGGCATGTCGTCGGATCGGCAACAGCAGAGCCTTCGCAATCACCTGCTGGGCGCGCTGACCGTGGTCGGCTTGCTTGTCATCGTCGCCGTGATCACAACGCTTCTCTTGACTCGACGCCTGGTCGCGCCGATGCGGCGACTGATGCGCGCGGCGCGCGCGGTGGGGTCCGGTCGCCTCGACGTCTACGTGCCGGCTAAATCGGCGGACGAGCTCGGGCTGCTCACCCATACGTTCAATCACATGACGCAGCGCCTCGCCGAATCGCAAGGCGAAGTTGCCCATTACCAGCACACGCTCGAGGAAAAGGTCGCGCAGCGCACGAAGGAGCTCGAGGTCGCGACCGCGCATGCCTACAAGCTCGCGCAGCACGACATTCTCACCGGACTTCCCAATCGCTCGCTGCTCAATCAGCGGCTGCGCCAGATCCTCGCGCAAGCGCTGCGCGACGGCACGCAGGTCGCATGCCTGTTCCTCGACTTCGACAATTTCAAGCGCATCAACGACACGCTGGGCCACGACGCCGGCGACCAACTGCTGCAGGCGATTGCCCAGCGCTTGACCAAAGCAGTCCGCGAGAGCGACACGGTGGCGCGCCTCGGCGGCGACGAATTCGTGCTCGTGCTGCCGAGCTTGAGCGCCGCGGACGCCACGTTCGAAGTGATGGCGGTGATTTCGCGGGTGCGCGAATCGTTCACCGAGCCATTCCGCTTGTCGGATCAAATTCCGACGCTTACGTGCTCGATCGGCGTCGCCATTTATCCGGTCGATGCACCCGACGCGATCACGCTGATCAAGCAGGCGGACACCGCGATGTATTCGGCGAAGGAATCGGGGCGCAACGCCTATCGCTTCTATACCGCCGACATGAACGCACGCGTGCAGAAGCGCCTGCAGCTCGAAACCGACATGCGGCGCGCCCTGATGGCCGATGAGTTTTTTCTCGTATATCAGCCGCAAATCGACATGCAGACCGGACGTCCCCGCGGCGTCGAAGCGCTATTGCGCTGGCGGGATCCGGAACGCGGAATCGTGCTTCCGAAGGAATTCATTCCGATCGCCGAGGAGTCGGGAATGATCCAGGCCTTGGGCGAGCGCGTGCTGCATGACGCCTGCAGGCAAGTCGTGCAATGGCATCGCCAAAACATGCTGCTGCGGCTGTCCGTCAATCTGTCGAGCCAGCAGTTACAGCACGAAAACTGGCTGGCGACGGTCCAGGACGCGCTCCTCGAAAGCGGGCTCTCGCCTCACTTCCTCGACCTCGAGATCACCGAGAACATCATCATCACACACGCGGAGAGAGCCGTCACGACGCTCGGCAAGCTGAAGCAGATGGGCGTTTCGATCACCGTCGACGACTTCGGCACCGGATACTCGAGTCTCTCCTATCTCGCGCGAATGCCGATTCACGGCGTCAAGGTCGATCAGCGCTTCGTGCAGGGATTGGAACAAAACAAGAACGACGAAGCCATCACGCAGGCGATTGTCGCGCTGTCCCATTCATTGGGCTTGCGCTGTACCGCCGAGGGCGTCGAAACCGACGCGCAATTCAATTTCCTCCGCGCGCTCGGCTGCGAGGAGGCGCAAGGGTTCTTGATCACCAAGCCGCTTGTCGAAAGCGATTTCCGCGGTTGGTGGCTCGCTCACGAGACCTCGTTCGCAGGCGCGCAGCGGCAGCCCGATCTTTGGCAAACGCGCGCGAATTAGAATTGGGCGGGCGTGTCGACGTCGTGGACGACACCGGCATCGTCGGTCGGCTGAAGCACTAACGTCGCGCGATTCGCGACAATGATCGACCGCGCGCCCTCGTCGCGCACCAGCGCGGACAGCGCCGCACAATGTCTTCGCGCGAATCCAACCGGATGGCCGCGCGTAACATTGTGAATCGGCGCGACGATATCGCTCCCTTCTCGCAATGCCCGCGCAACGTTCAAAATTGTCGCCGGCTTGATCGACGGCATGTCGGCGAGCGCGACGACCCAACCTCCTGCATCCGCGGCAGAGCGAACGGCGCACGCGAGGCTTGCGCCCATGCCTTCGTCCGCATTCGCACATTCGACGATGCGTGCGCCTTCGTCTCGCAGCATGCCCGCCAGGACTCGATCGCCCGGACGCACGACGGCCAGCGTTTCGGCGAGCGCAGCGACCAAGTGGCGGCAGGCGGCGACGCCGAGCGGCGTTCCCGCTGCGATGTCGTCGATCGATCGTGGCAACGGCGCGATCAGCTTGTCGCCGCCGAAGCGCTCGCTTCGGCCGGCGGCCAACAGAATGCCGACTACGCGCACGAAGGCCAGGCTCTTGTCATTCGGGAAGTAGACGGAACTTCCCATCCCTCACGGTGACCAGCACGCGAGCGCGTTCGTCCATGCCATTGTGATTCGCTGGCGACATGTTGAACACGCCCTGGCATCCGACGACATCGCGCTCGCGTTCAAGCGCATCGCGAAGCGCGGCACGAAACGCTTCGGTGCCGGGCTTTGCGACTTTGAGCGCCGCGGGGATGGCGCGCTCGAGCAGGAGTCCGGCGTCCCACGTGTTCGCACCGAACGTCGCCGGGATCGTGCCGAATTGCTTTTGATAAGTCGCGATGTAGCGCTGCGCGACTTTTTTCGTCGGGTTCGAATCGGGAATCTCGTCGATCACCAGCATCGGACCGGCAGCCAGGACCGTGCCCTCGACCTTGTCTTTGCCCAGTTTGATGAAATCGTCGGTCGCCACCGCGTGCGTTTGATAAATCGGTCCTTTCCACCCTTGATCGCGCAACGTGGCTTGGGGCAATACCGCCGTTCCGCCGACCGCGGCGATCAGCATCGCATCCGGCTTCGCGGCGAGCATCCGCAACGTCTGTCCGCTCACGCTTTGATCGGTGCGATTGAAACGTTCGGCGTTGACCACCTTGATGCCGGCCTTCTCCCCGAGCGCACTGAACACCTTGAGCCAGTTGTCGCCGTAGGGATCGGAAAGACCGATGAAGGCGACGGATTTGACGTTGTTCTTCGCCATGTGCTTCAAGAGGGCGGCGGCGATGAGATCGTCGTTTTGGGTCGTCTTGAACACCCAGCGCTTTTTAGCGTCGATCGGTTCCGCGACTGCGGACGTACCGACCGTCGCCATCATGGGGACCTTCGCTTCGGCGATCACATCGAGGATCGCGAACGCATTGGGCGTCGTCGACGGACCGATCAGCGCGTCGATATTGTTTTCCTGCACGAGCTTTTTGACGTTCTGAACGGCGCGCGTCGCATCACCGCCGTCCTCGAGCGAAATGTATTCGACCGGTACGCCACCGATTTGCTTCGGCAGAATCTCGCCGGTGTTCTTCTGCGGTATGCCGATGGCCGATGTCGGGCCGGTCGCGGACACCATCAGGCCGATCTTGATTTGCGCTATCGCAGCAGTGGAGGAGCAAAGCGCGATAACGAAAGCGAGGCGTGCGAGCACGAAGGTCCCCCGTTGCCGAAAAAAAGCAAGTCTATCGGGATTGGCGAGCGACGCCGGCGGCTATTCGTCGAGCTCCGGGTACCGGCGAAAGATGTCCTCCTCGTTATAGGCGATCCGGCGCTCCGAGGCGAGATAGGCAGCAATCCGTGGTCGCTCGGCAACGTGTGCATGCAAGCGCATCAGATTCGGGTGACGTCTCCCGAGCCGCGCCATCGCTTTGGGAAATGCGTAGACGAGTCCCGCCACGAGCTGGAACGTGGAGAGGTCCGCGTAGGTGAGCTGCGCACTCACGAGAAATTTCGGTCCGCGCGGATTGCGTTCCAGCACACGCTCGAAATAACCGAGATATTTCGGCAGCCGTTCCCGGATCAAATAATGCGCGCGCCGCTTGGCTTCGCGCTTCTGGTCTTCGTAATAGAGACTCGACGCGATCGGATGGTGGCAATCGTGGACTTCGGCGACAAGGTCGGCGATCGTGAGCTGAAGCTGGTGCGTCCATAGCCGTCCGGCCGTCGTCGCCGGGGCCAACCGGTGCCGCTCGCCCAGGAACAACAGGATATTGGCGGTCTGTGCGATGATCAATTTGCCGGCCTTGAGAAAAGGCGGCGCAAACGGCGGTCGAGCGACGCGCTTCTCGTCGAGATACGCGAGCATCAACTCTTCGCCGTCATCACCACGAGCGACATCGATGTAGCGAGCGGCGGCCTCCTCGAGCGCGAGCCGCACAAATTCGCCGCGGCCTTGAATCGTCGGCCAGTAGTGGAGCTCGTAGACCATGGGATGCGGATTATCGTGCGACACGAATGCGCGCCAGGTTGTTCGTCGAATCAAACGCCGCGATCGCGCTCACGCAATCGTCCGCCATTGCCTGAACGGTGGTCGGCACGGTTGACGGAACCGATCGGCCCGCGCCGCGATTGTCGAGCGTGACGACGCGATAGCGCGAGCCAAATTCTGCAAGAACCGGTTGCCAGCTCAGCGAGTCGGACGCGAGTCCCGCGATGAGCAGAAGGGGCGCGCCGTCGCCAGGGCATTCGTAGTACAGCTCCACGTCGGCGCGGGAAAACAGGGGCATGGGCCGTGCATTCGGTTTCGGTTGTCGACGTGGAAGCGTAGCATTTCCGAACCAGACGCTATGTGACTGCGCATGCCTCGCAACATCAGTCATCGACGGCCGATCGAAGCCATACGCACGGCGCGGACGAAGCCGGTTGTCACGAAACGGCCGTCCACGCTCGTTACCCAAACGAAGACGCGGAAACGAAAACGGACGCGCTAGGCGCCCGTCTGTCTATTGGAAAACGCTCTTCGTGCAGTGACTATGTAGCTCGCGTCACGGCCCGAAAAAGTCTTTGACTTTGTCGAAAAATGACTTGGCGCGCGGGCTGTGTGCGTCGGGATCCTGTTGATTGATCGCCTCCAGCTCGCGCAACAATTCTTTTTGTCGCACCGTGAGCCGCACTGGCGTCTCGATTGCGACGTGACAGTAGAGGTCCCCCTGAACCGAACCGCGGACCGGACGAATCCCCTTGTTCCGCAATCGGAACACCTGGCCCGTCTGCGTCTCGGGTGGAATTTTGATCTTGGCGTGACCGTCGAGCGTCGGAATGTCGATTTCGCCGCCGAGCGCGGCGGTCGCGAAACTGATCGGCATCTCGCAATGCAGATCGGCCCCTTCGCGCTGGAACATCGGGTGCGGCTTCAGATTGACGACGACGTAGAGATCGCCCGGCGGACCGCCGTTCATTCCGCCTTCACCTTCGCCCGTCAAGCGTATGCGATCGTCCTGATCGACACCCGCCGGAATCTTGACCGACAGCGTCTTGTGCTTCTTGACGCGACCCGCGCCATGGCAGGTCATGCACGGATCCGGAACGACCTTGCCCGTTCCATGGCACGCCGGACACGTCTGCTGAATCGAGAAGAATCCCTGCGAGACGCGCACTTCGCCGCGGCCATGACAAGTTGGACATTGCTTCGGCTCGGTCCCGGGCTTCGCGCCGGAGCCGTGGCACGTCTCGCACGTCTCCATTGCGGGAATGCGTATTTTGACTTCCGCCCCGCGCGCCGCTTCTTCGAGCGAGAGCTCGAGGTTGTAGCGTAGATCGGCGCCGCGAAACACGCCGTTGCCGCGTCCGCCGCGGCCCGATTGACCGAAAATTTCGCCGAAGATATCGCCGAAGGCGTCGGCGAATCCGCCAAAGCCTTCCGGCCCGCCGAAGCCGCGAGCGCCGGCGGCTCCCGCAGAAGGATCGACGCCGGCGTGACCGAACTGATCGTAAGCGGCGCGCTTACGCGTATCGGTCAGAACCTCGTAGGCTTCCTTCGCTTCCTTGAATTTCTCTTCGGTGCCCTTGTCGTCCGGATTGCGATCCGGATGGAATTTCATCGCGAGCTTGCGGTAGGCTTTTTTGATGTCCTCTTCAGAAGCGTCGCGATTGAGTCCCAACACCGTGTAGTAATCACGCTTCGCCATAAGTCCCTTACGCAGCTCCCTCTGCCGAAAAACGATATTCCGTCGCCAAGAACGCGACGCAATATCTGGTCGAGTCGAACGCGGCGCCTGGCGACGCTGGTTAACTCGACCATTTGCGACTCGTCGAAGCCGCGGGTTTACTTGCGATCTTTGACTTCGGTGTACTCAGCGTCCACGACCTTTTCTTCGCCGTCCTTCGGCGCTTCCGTCTGACCGCCACCACCCGCTCCACCCCCGGCGTCGGCTTGCGCCTTCGCGTACATGATTTCGCCCAACTTCTGCGCAGCCTTCGCGAGCGCTTCGGATTTCGCTTCGAGCGCGTCCTTCGCGGCGTCCTTCTCTTTCAGCAGATCTTCGGCCTCCTTGAGCGCAGCTTCGATCTTGCCCTTTTCGTCGGCACCGACCTTGTCGCCGTATTCGGTGAGCGACTTTTTCACGCTGTGGACGAGCGCATCGAGACCGTTGCGCGCCTGCACCGTTTCCATCAGCTTGCGATCTTCTTCGGCATGCGCTTCGGCGTCCTTCACCATCCGCTGGATCTCGTCTTCGTTCAAGCCGGAGTTGGCCTTGATCGTGATCTTGTTCTCCTTGCCGGTCGCCTTGTCCTTGGCGTTCACGTGCAGGATCCCGTTCGCATCGATGTCGAACATCACTTCGATTTGCGGCATGCCGCGCGGCGCCGGCGGAATCCCTTCCAGGTTGAACTGCCCGAGACTCTTGTTGCCCGATGCGCGCTCACGCTCGCCTTGCAGCACGTGAATCGTCACCGCGCCTTGATTGTCATCGGCGGTCGAGAACACTTGCGTCGCCTTGGTCGGAATCGTCGTGTTCTTCTGGATCAGCTTCGTCATCACGCCGCCCAGCGTTTCGATGCCGAGCGACAGCGGCGTCACGTCGAGCAGCAGAACATCCTTGCGGTCGCCCGCGAGCACTGACGCCTGAATCGCGGCGCCCACCGCGACCGCTTCGTCGGGATTCACGTCCTTCCGCGGCTCTTTGCCGAAGAAATTCTTGACCGTCTCCTGCACCTTGGGCATCCGCGTCATGCCGCCGACCAGGATCACGTCGCTGATATCGGACATCTTGACGCCCGCGTCCTTGATCGCGATCCGGCATGGTTCCACCGTGCGCTCGATCAGATCATCGACGAGCGATTCCAACTTCGCGCGCGTCAGCTTGATCGACAGGTGCTTCGGTCCCGATTGATCGGCCGTGATGTAGGGGAGATTGATGTCGGTTTGCTGCGAGCTCGACAGCTCGATCTTGGCCTTTTCGGCCGCTTCCTTCAGCCGCTGCAGCGCGAGCACGTCGTTCTTCAGATCGACGCCCTGGTCTTTCTTGAACTCGGTGACGATGTAATCGATGATCCGTTGATCGAAGTCCTCGCCGCCCAAGAACGTGTCGCCGTTGGTCGACAGCACTTCGAACTGATGCTCGCCCTCGACGTTGGCGATTTCGATGATCGAGACGTCGAATGTGCCGCCGCCCAGGTCGTACACGGCAATCTTGCGATCGCCTTCCTTCTTGTCGAGGCCGAAGGCCAGCGCAGCCGCAGTCGGCTCGTTGATGATCCGCTTGACTTCCAGACCGGCGATACGGCCCGCGTCCTTCGTCGCTTGACGTTGCGAGTCGTTGAAGTAAGCGGGTACGGTGATTACCGCCTCGGTGACGTCCTCGCCGAGATAATCTTCGGCGGTCTTTTTCATCTTGCGCAGGATTTCCGCGGAGACCTGCGGCGGCGCGATCTTCTTGCCGCGCACCTCCACCCAGGCATCGCCGTTGTCGGCCTTGACGATCTTGTAGGGCATCAGGCCGATGTCCTTTTGCACTTCCTTTTCCTCGAAGCGGCGTCCGATCAGCCGCTTGACCGCGAAGATCGTGTTCTTCGCGTTGGTGACGGCCTGCCGCTTCGCGGACGCGCCGACGAGCACTTCGCCGTCCTCCGTGTAT
>DASXPO010000024.1:0-4217 GCA_036493535.1 Casimicrobiaceae bacterium | reverse complement strand
TCGCCATTCGATGTGACGCGCCCGAGGATGAATTGCTGCTCATCGATTGGCTGAACGCGTTGATCTACGAAATGGCCACGCGGCAAATGTTGTTCGGGCGCTTCGATGTTTCGCTTGTCGGTCACGCGCTTGTCGCACGCGCATGGGGCGAGACCGTCGATCGGGAGCGGCATCAGCCCGCTGTCGAGATCAAGGGCGCAACGTATACCGAATTGCGCGTTGGACAGCGCGTTGACGGAACTTGGGTAGCGCAGTGCGTTGTCGACGTATAGAGGTGCCGACATGGATCTGGCTCGCCTGACTCGCATCGACGATCACGCGTGGCAATTGCCGAAAACGGGCGCGATGCGCGTCCCCGGCGTCATCTACGCGGATGAAACGCTCGTTCGCGCGATGGACGACAAGGTGGCCGAGCAAGTGGCGAACGTGGCCGCGCTGCCGGGCATCGTCAAAGCGTCATTCGCGATGCCCGACGCGCACTGGGGCTACGGTTTTCCGATCGGCGGCGTCGCGGCGTTCGATCCAGAGGAGGGTGGAGTCGTCTCCGCGGGCGGCGTCGGCTTCGATATCTCGTGCGGCGTGCGCACCCTCATTACGCGTCTTGCCCGCGCCGACATCATGGACGTGCAACGCGAATTGGCCGAGACGCTGTTCAAGCGCATTCCGGCGGGCGTCGGAAGCACCGGCGCGCTGCATCTTTCGCCGCCGCAAACCGACGCAATGCTCCGCGGCGGCGCGCGTTGGGCGGTCGAGCAGGGCTTTGGAGAGCGCGACGATCTTGCGCGAATCGAAGAGCGCGGCACAATTCCCGACGCCGAGCCGGCGTACGTTTCGGAAGCGGCCAAGCGGCGGCAACGGGGCGAAATGGGCACGCTCGGCTCGGGCAATCACTATCTCGAAGTGCAACACGTCGCCGTCGTCTACGATCGAGTCGCCGCGAAAGCCTATGGATTGCGCGAAGGCGACGCCGTCGTCAGCCTGCATTGCGGCTCGCGCGGACTCGGTCATCAAATCGGGACCGATTTCCTGCGCGAGATGACGATCGCCGCGAGGCAGAGCGGCGTGACGCTCGCGGATCGCGAGCTTGCATGCGCGCCCGTGCGCTCCGACATCGGACGGCGCTATCTCGGGGCCATGCGCGCCGCAATCAATTGCGCGTTGGCCAATCGCGAAATCCTGACGCACCTCGCGCGCGAGGCGTTCGACGAAGTGCTGCCCGGCGCGAAGCTCGAGTTGCTCTACGACGTTTCGCACAACACATGCAAGGTCGAGCGCCACGCGATCGATGGCCGCGAATTGGACCTTTACGTTCATCGCAAGGGTGCGACGCGCGCCTACGGTCCCGGTCATCGCGATCTGCCTTCGGAGTATGCGCACGTGGGGCAACCGGTACTGATCGGCGGCAGCATGGGCACGGGATCGTATGTGCTCGCAGGAACGGAACGCGGAATGAGCGAAGCATTTGCGTCGGCATGCCACGGTGCGGGCCGCGCGATGAGTCGCAACGAGGCGACCAAGCATTGGGGCGGCCGCCAGATCGTCGACGAGCTGGCTGCGCGCGGCATCCTGATTCGCAGCGCATCGATGCGCGGCGTTGCGGAGGAAGCGCCCGGCGCGTACAAGGACGTCGCGGCGGTCGTCGAGGTGGCGCATAACGCCGGACTCGCGCGCAAGGTGGCGCGACTCGAACCGCTGATCTGCGTCAAGGGTTAAGTGTCGTCCGGCAATTTCGAATCGGACCGGTTGTCGACGTAGCGCCTGTGCGATAGTTGACGGATCGTTCCCACCTTCAACGGAGTCGGCATGACGTCGCTCACCTGCGCGCAGATTCTCGGCGGCAAAGCACCACAAGACCAAGCCGTAACCGTCCAAGGTTGGGTGCGCACACGCCGCGATTCAAAGGCCGGTATCTCGTTCGTCCACGTCTCCGACGGATCGTCGTTTCATCCGGTTCAGGTCGTTGCGCCCAATACGCTCGGGAACTACACGAACGAAGTTCTGCATCTCACCGCCGGATGCGCGGTGGAAGCGACCGGTCTCGTCGTCCCCTCGCCGGCGAAGGGACAGCCGTTCGAGTTGCAGGCGCTGGCGATCAACGTGTTGGGCTGGGTCGACGACCCCGATTCATATCCGATACAACCGAAACCTCACACACTCGAAT
The DNA here is from genome assembly GCA_036493535.1 of Casimicrobiaceae bacterium. GTDB lineage: Bacteria > Pseudomonadota > Gammaproteobacteria > Burkholderiales > Casimicrobiaceae > VBCG01. Next base: position 2,056 of record DASXPO010000024.1, on the reverse strand, counting down.
TTCTGCGCGAAGTCGCGCATCTTCGCCCGCGGACGAACGTGATCGGCGCGGTCACACGCGTGCGCCATACCCTTGCGCAGGCGGTCCATCGGTTCTTTGATGAACGCGGATTTCTCTGGATCAGCACGCCGATCATCACGTCGTCGGATGCCGAAGGCGCCGGCGAGCTTTTCCGCGTATCGACGCTCGACCTCGTGAATCTGCCGCGCACGGCCGCGGGCGGGATCGATTTTGCGCAGGACTTCTTCGGCCGCGAAGCGTTTTTGACCGTCTCCGGACAACTGAACGTCGAAACCTACTGCATGGCGCTGTCAAAGGTGTACACGTTCGGTCCGACCTTTCGCGCCGAGAATTCCAACACCAGCCGCCACCTCGCGGAATTCTGGATGATCGAGCCGGAGATCGCCTTCGCCGACATCGGCGACAACGCCGCGCTCGCAGAAGCGTTGTTGAAGCATGTGTTCAAAACCGTGCTCGCCGAGCGTCCCGACGACATGGCGTTCTTCGACGAGCGGATCGAAAAGGGGCTGATTGCCAAGCTCAACGGCATCGTCGAATCGGAGTTCGCGCGGATGGACTATACGGAGGCGGTGCGCGTCCTCGAGCAAGCCAAGCAGAAATTCGAATTTCCGGTGAAGTGGGGAATGGACCTGCAATCGGAGCACGAGCGCTATCTCACCGAGCAATACGCGAAGAAACCGGTGATCGTCGTCAACTACCCCAAGGAGATCAAGGCGTTCTACATGCGCATCAACGACGACGACCGGACCGTCGCCGCGATGGACGTCCTCGCACCCGGCATCGGCGAGATCATCGGGGGCAGTCAGCGCGAGGAACGACTGGACGTCCTCGACGCGCGAATGAGTGCCGCCGGGCTCGATAAGGAGCACTACGGCTGGTATCGCGATCTACGCCGTTATGGAACCGTTCCGCATGCCGGATTCGGGCTGGGATTCGAACGGACCGTCGCCTATGCGACCGGCCTCGGCAACGTCCGCGATGTGATCCCGTTTCCGCGCACGCCCGGCAATGCGCGCTATTGAACGGCGCCCTTCACGGGACTCTATCGTCATCCGCGTCGAGCGATCAGGTCGATTTCGACGCGCGCTCCACGGGCGAGACCGGTGACGCCGATGCAGGTGCGGGCGGGTAGACGTCCGGGCGAAAAGTAGCTCGCGTAGACCGCGTTCATCGCGGTGTAGTCGTCGCCGAAGTGGCGCAAATACACGCGCGCCGCAACGACATTCTCGAGCGACAAGTGGCAGCCTTCCAGTACCGCGCGGAGGTTCTTCATCACCTGGTGCGTTTGGTCTTCAATGCCTTCCGGGTAGGGCGAATCGTTGGCCGTGCCGGTAAATGGCATCTGCCCGGTGACGAACACCCAACCGTCCGCTTCGACGGCGTGGCTGAACGGGGCCACCGGATCCGGAGCACCCCCGACCATGTGAAAGACGAGGTCTGACACGGCTTTAGTCTATCTGTAAGCGATTGGTAAGTCCTGCGACCACACACTGTGCATGCGCCGAGGCTGGAGGTTTCGATGGGCCGGGCTAAATCAACCAAGTGGGGCAGGAAGTGCGTGCAGCCGTCGTCCAAAGGGTCACTACGTGGGTCAGCTTTCTGTCGAAGCTCGGCCCCTACCTGTTGCTGGAAATCCTCCTGCCGGGCGGGACGATCATCGCACTGCTGCTGTTCCTCTATCAACGGAAGCAGCTCGGGGAAGGCGCTGCCGACATACCGATCGTCGCCTCGGCGGTGAGCGCGCTACGGCACGCCTCCAGGCGTCTCGCGGTTTGGGTCAAGGCGCCCGCACGATCACCTTGCCGGTCATGTGCGGATGAACCGCGCAGGCATAGTCGAATGACCCCGGCTTGTCGTACGTGCGGCTGAACGCCGCGCCGGGCAGCAGCAAGTCGGTCCCTTTGGCGCCGTCGTTATAGACAAGACCGTGCGGTGCGCCGTCGTCATTGCTCCAGGTGACGGTAAGAGCTGCAGCTCGCCGGGACCCTGGACCACCGCCGTGCCCGCGCTCACGCCGCGAAAAAAGCCGGCGATG
>DASXPO010000023.1:0-39366 GCA_036493535.1 Casimicrobiaceae bacterium | reverse complement strand
GTATTCGGTCAGGATGTCGGGCGTATTCGGCCAGCAGTTCGGCCGGAAATAATCGCGACCGGGTCCGTGCGCGAGCTCGGTGAAATACTCGGTCAATTCCTGTTTGGTGTTGCGCCACGCGAAATACGTGTACGACTGCGTAAAGCCGAGCTTCGCCAACCGGTGCATCACTTTTGGCCGCGTGAAGGCTTCCGCCAAAAAGATCACATCGGGATGCGTCGCGCGGATCGTCGCAATGGCCCACTCCCAAAACGCAAACGGCTTCGTGTGCGGATTGTCGACCCGGAAGATCTTGATGCCTTGACCGATCCAGAACTCGAACACGCCTTCGAGCTCGCGCCACAGCGCTTGCCAATCGTCCGACTCGAAGTTGAACGGAAAGATGTCCTGATATTTCTTCGGGGGATTCTCCGCGTACTGGACGGTTCCATCGGGTCGCCACCGAAACCATTCCGGATGCTCCTTGACGTATGGATGATCAGGCGCGCATTGGAACGCGATGTCGAGCGCGATATCCATACCGGCCGCCTGTGCGCTCGCAACCAGCCGCGTGAAATCGTCGACCGTTCCAAGCTCCGGATGAATGGCCGTGTGGCCGCCCTCCTCTGCACCGATCGCCCATGGGCTGCCCACGTCGGATGGCGTCGTCGACAGCGCGTTGTTGCGTCCCTTGCGTTTCTCGCGGCCGATCGGATGAATCGGCGGCAGGTACAGCACGTCGAAACCCATTTTCGAGATGTACGGCAGGCGCGCTTCGCAATCGCGAAACGTGCCATGCTTCCCCGCCGTTGCACTCGCCGAGCGAGGGAACATCTCATACCAGGACGAGAATCGCGCGCGCTCCCGTTCGACGACGACGCCGAATTCGACCGGATACGTGCACGCATGCCCCATGTCGGGGTAGCGCGTCGCAACGGCAGATCGTGCTTCGTCTTCCGCGAGCGCGTGGAGTCGCGCGGCATCGGTCTCCGCACGGAGGCGCTGCGCCCATTCTTTCAGCGCCGCGCCATCGGGGCCTTTTGCCCGAGCCGCCGACTCTTCGATCAGCGTCGCGCCGACTTGCGCTGCAATCCGCAGATCTTCGATTTCGATTCGTCGCGTGAAATCGTGCTGCCAGGAGAGGAAGGCGTCGACCCACGCGGTGATCGCGTAGCGATAGCGTCCGAGCGCATCGACGACGAACTCCGCGCGCCAGCGATCGTTCGGCAACGGCGTCATCGGCACGAATTGCCATGCACGCTCGTCGTCGCGGCGGTGCAAGAGGCGGCACGCGAGCGTATCGTGACCGTCGGCAAAGCAATCGGCCTCGACGACGATTGTTTCGCCGGCGACGCGCTTGATCGGAAAGCGACCGCGGTCGACGGCCGGCGCGACATCTTCGATGACGACCCGGATGCGGCCATCCGCGGGCAGCGGCGCTGACGCCATGGCAGACTGTTCTTGTTGAGCGGTTAGGCGGACTTCGGCTCCAGGAACAATACCCCAAGCGGCGGCAACGTCAATGCGAGCGAGTTCGGGCGGCCTTGCGCGCCGACCGGCGCCGCTTCCACGCCCCCGAAGTTGCCGGCACCGCTGCCGCCGTATATCGCGGCATCGCTGTTCAAACGCTCGCGCCAAAATCCGCCGTGCGGCACGCCGACGATGTAATTGTGTCGCGGTTGCGGCGTGAAGTTGCACACGACGATCACCGGGGCGCCGTCGCGCGATTTGCGGAAGAAGCTGATCACGCTCGTCTCCGCGTCGTTTCCTTCGATCCACTCGAAGCCGCTCCGATCGAAGTCGACCTCGTACAGCGCCGGTGTCGACTGATAGAACGCGTTTAAATCCGCGACCCAGCGTTGCACGCCCGCGTGCTCGGGGCGGTCGGTCACCCACCATTCGAGCGCGTCGTCGTGCGTCCATTCCCGCCGCTGGCCGAACTCGCAGCCCATGAACAGGAGCTTTTTACCGGGATGTCCCCACATGTAGCCGTAGAGCAAACGCAAATTTGCGAATTGGCACCACGAATCGCCGGGCATCTTGCCAATCAGCGAGCCCTTGCCGTGCACGACTTCGTCGTGCGAGAGCGCCAGCACGAAGTTTTCTGAGAACGCATACCAAATGGAAAACGTGAGCTGATTGTGGTGGTACTTGCGATGGACGGGATCGTGTCGCAGGTAGTCGAGCGTATCGTGCATCCAGCCCATGTTCCACTTGAGGCCAAATCCCAGACCGCCGACGTAGATCGGCCGGGAGACCATGGGCCAGGCCGTCGATTCCTCGGCGATGACCTGGACACCGGGGTAATCGCGATACGCGCCTTCGTTCAACGTGCGCAGAAATTGGATGGCTTCCAGGTTTTCCTTGCCGCCGTAGCGATTGGGGATCCATTCGCCGGCCTTGCGCGCGTAGTCGAGATAGAGCATCGACGCGACGGCGTCGACACGCAGGCCGTCGATGTGGTAGCGGTCGAGCCAGGATAGCGCGCTCGACAAAAGGAATGAACGCACCTCATCGCGGCCGTAATTGAAAATCGCGCTGTTCCAGTCCGGATGAAAGCCCTGCCGCGGATCGGCGTGCTCGAACAGATGCGTGCCGTCGAAGTAGACGAGCCCGTGCACGTCGGTCGGAAAGTGCGAGGGCACCCAGTCGAGAATCACGCCGATGCCATGCTGGTGCAGCGTGTCGACGAAGAACATGAAATCCTGCGGCGTTCCGTAGCGCGACGTCGGCGCGAAATACCCGGTCGTCTGATAGCCCCACGAGCCGTAGAACGGATGCTCGGTGATCGGCAACAGCTCGACGTGGGTGAAGCCCATCTCGGACAAATACTCAGCGAGCGGCGCCGCGATGTCGCGATAGGTCGGCATCTCGCCGGGCGCGTTGCGTCGCCACGAGCCGAGATGCATTTCGTAGATCGACATCGGCGCGTCGAGCGCGTTGCGCTCGCGCCGTTTACTCATCCACTCGGGATCCGCCCATTGATAGTCGAGCGTCCATGCGCGCGAGGCCGTGAGCGGCGGCGCTTCGGCATAGACGGCGAACGGATCGGCCTTGTCGACTTCGTAGCCGCGATCCTTGCCGACGATCCGAAACTTGTACGCGGCGCCCTGCGCGACCCCGGGTACGAACGCCTCCCAGATGCCAGAGCTATCCGAGCGCGCATCGAGTGGGTTGGCGCGGACATCCCAGCGATTGAAATCGCCGATGACGGAGACGCGTTCGGCGTTGGGTGCCCAGACGCGAAACCGTGCGCCATCCGCGACCAGATGGCAGCCCATCGCGTTGTAGAGCCGCCCGTGCGTCCCTTCGCGAAATAGATAAACGTCGTGATCGGTGAGCGCCGGGCCTTTGCGCGCCTCGGCCGCTTTGCCGCGACGCGCCGTTTGTAAAATCTGCACGGCTCTACTCCCACGTGGGCATTTCGGAGGAAGAGCGCAGGATTGAACGAGCCGGCCTGTCGGTGCTCCGGTTTGACCCGTTCCCCTGCACCCGTGTATCCCGCATTGGCCTTCAGCGAGTCAAGACCGCGCGAGGACCGCGGAGGTTCCCGCAATCGATTATGCGCGCGGACGATGCGCGCTCATCTGCGGCTCTGTTCTAAGCCCAGAGCATCAGCCCTAGCTCGAGCGGATGCGTGAGATCGGCGTGGCAGGGAAATGCGCGAATCCGGTAGTCGAGCCGCCCGCAGAGATCCGGCTCGAGCGTCAGCGCATAGCGATGCTCGTCGCCTTGACGTTGTCGCGGCACGAATAGATGGCGCTGGCGCTCGTCGACACCCGCGTCGTATTCGCTTCGCGACAGCAGCAGCTCGACCGTGATGTCGTCGGGCGACAAACCGTTCGGCGCGACCGCGACTTCGAACTCGATCTTTCCGCCGAACACCAATTGCGTCGTCGGATGATCGACGCGCCGAATGCGCACGCCAGGCCACGCTTTGCGAACCTTCGCTTTCCATGCGGCGATATCGCGTGCCGCCGCGTGGCCGTGCTCGGAGAAGCGGCGTCCTTGTTTCGCCGCCGGCTGGTAGAACTTGGTCGCGTATTCGCCGACCATCCGATCCGCATTGAAACGGGGCAAGATCGTCGCGATCGATCGCTTCGCCATGCGAATCCATTGTGTCGGCATGCCGCTGCTGTCGCGCCGATAATAAAGCGGCACAACTTGGTCTTGAAGGATCTCGTAGAGTGTGCGCGCTTCCTCGCGATCGCGCCGGTCGGGATCCTCCGTGTCTCCGGTGGGCTTGATCGCCCAGCCGTTGTTGCCGCGATAGGCTTCGCCCCACCAACCGTCGAGAACCGACAAATTGATGACGCCGTTCATGCCTCCCTTCATGCCCGACGTGCCGGATGCTTCGAGCGGATAGACCGGTGTATTGAGCCACACGTCGACGCCCAGCAGGAGTCGGCGCGCCAACCGGAGATCATATCCTTCGACCAGCAGCACGCGGCCCTCGAAGTCGCGGCTCCGCGCGAGATCGGAAATGCGACGAATGAGCTCCTGGCCGGGAGCGTCGGCCGGATGGGCGCGTCCGGTGAAAATGAAGAGCACGGGACGCTGCGGATCCGAAATGATCGCCCGCAGCCACTCGGGGTCATTGAACAAGAGCATCGCGCGCTTATACGTAGCGAACCGCCGCCCGAAGCCGATCGTCAGCACATCGGGAAAATCCGGATTGCAATAGCGAAGCAGGCGATCGAGGTGCGCCTCGCTCCCGCCGTTGCGGAAATGCTGATCGCGGATGCGCTCGCGCACCGTGTTCAGCATCCGATTCTTCAAGTACTGATGGACGGACCAGAACATGTGCTCCGGAATCTTGTCGACGTCGTCGAACGCCCGATCCCGGTGCAGCCGATGGCGCCAGTCGAGCCCGAGAAAACGGTCGAACAGATCGCGCCATTCGAGCGCGATCCACGTTGGAACGTGAACGCCGTTCGTCACGTAGTCGAGCGGATTCTCCGCGGGCGGCACTTGGGGCCAGAAGCTCTTCAACATCTCGGCGCACAACTCGCCGTTGATCCGCGATACACCGTTTTGAAAGCGCGATCCGCGCAACGCAAGCGCCGTCATGTTGAATTCGCCGTTGCCCGGCGTGCGGCCGAGCGCGAGAAGCGTCTCGCGCTCGATACCGATGTCCTTGCAATAGCCGGCGAAGTAGTCGTCGACCATCGCCTCGGCAAAATGATCGTGTCCGGCCGGAACTGCGGTGTGCGTCGTAAACACGGTGCTCGTGGCGACGGCTTCGAGCGCGCTTTCGAACGGCAATCCGCCGGCGACCAGCATCCGAGTTCGCTCGAGCACCAGAAACGCCGCGTGTCCTTCGTTCATGTGCCAAACGGTCGGCGCCAACTTCAGCGCCGAGAGCGCGCGGACGCCGCCGATGCCGAGCACGATCTCCTGCTCGATCCGAGTGCGCCGATCGCCGCCATACAGCCGATAGGTGATCGCCCGATCGGCATCGGCGTTTTCCTGGACGTCCGTGTCGAGCAGATACAGCATCACATGTCCGACGCGCGCTTTCCACACGCGGATCGAGACATTTCGGCCGGGGAACGCGACGCTCACGCGAAGCTCACTGCCGTCCTCGGCATGAACGAGCTCGACTGGCAGCTCGGCGAAGTTCGAATCGGTATACGCGACGTGCTGACGGCCTTCGGCGTCGATCGTCTGCTGGAAATAGCCCTGCCGATACAGGAGCCCGACGCCGATGAAGGGAATGCGCATATCGCTCGCCGCCTTGCAGCAATCGCCGGCGAGAATGCCGAGGCCGCCCGAATAGATCGGCAGGCTTTCGTGAAAGCCGAATTCGGCGCAGAAGTACGCGATCAAATCGCGGTCGGACAGACCGGTGAGCGGGACGCGCGGCGCGCGCTCGCCATGGTAGGTGTCGTAGGCGGAAAGAATCCGATTGAAGTTGTCGAGGAAGACCGGATCGTCGGCCGCAGCACGCAGGCGCGCTTCGTCGATCCTTCGCAGAAACGCCTTGGGGCTTTGCCCGACCGCATTCCACAACGTCGGGTGCAGCCGCGCGAACAGCTCCCGCGTCGCGCGATCGAAGCTGTACCAGAGATCGCCGGCGAGATCCTCGAGCCGTGCGAGGCGCTCGGGTATCCGCGGATTGACCTCGATGACGTACGGCGTGCCGGGCAGCGTAGAGCCCATCTCAAGCGATTTCGATTTCGAGTCGGTTCCGGCCGGTCGTCCTAATCCACGACGACGGGCCGCTTCATGTCGTCCAGCAGATCTTCGGATTCGCCGCGCTGCTCGTCGCGCTCATGTGCCAATTGCGACAAGTAGTCGGCGGTGATGTCGCCGGTGATGTACTTGCCGTCGAAGCACGACGCCTCGAACTCGACGAGCCCCGGATTGGTGGCGCGAACCGCGGCCTTCAGCGCATCCAGATCCTGATAGACCAGCAGATCGGCGCCGATCTCGTGCGCGATCTCGGCCTCGTTGCGACCCGTCGCGACGAGCTCGCGTTGATTCGGCATGTCGATGCCGTAAACGTTGGGATAGCGGACCGGCGGACTGGCCGAAGCGAAATACACCTTGCGCGCGCCCGCCTCGCGCGCCATCTGCACGATTTCGCGCGACGTCGTTCCGCGCACGATCGAATCGTCGACGAGCAGCACGACCTTGTCGGCGAATTCCATGCCGATCGGATTCAATTTGTGCCGCACGCTTTTCTTGCGCATCGCCTGCCCCGGCATGATGAACGTCCGCCCGATGTAGCGGTTCTTGACGAACCCTTCGCGATATTTGAGCCCGAGCGTGTTCGCGAGTTCAAGCGCCGAGGGGCGGCTCGAGTCGGGAATCGGAATGACGACGTCGATGTCCCGCGCCTGCGGTATGGTTCGAATCTTGCGTGCGAGCTCGCCGCCCATATTGAGTCGCGACTCATACACTGACGCGCCGTCCATGACCGAATCGGGCCGCGCCAGATAGACGTATTCGAAAATGCACGGATTGAGCGACGGATTGTCGGCACATTGACGCGAATGGAAATCGCCCGCTTGGCCCACGAATATAGCCTCGCCGGGAGCGACATCGCGCAGCACCGAAAAGCCCAGCGGCTCGAGCGCAACCGACTCGGAGGCCGCCAGGTATTCCGTTCCGCCCATCGCCTCGTTTTTGCCGATGATGAGCGGGCGGATTCCGTACGGATCGCGAAAGGCGAGCATGCCGTAACCGGCAATCATTGCGACCACCGCATACGCGCCGCGGCAACGCCGGTGCACGCCGGCAACGGCCTTGAAAATCGCGTTCGGATCGAGACGATGATGTTGCGCGGCACGCTCGAGCTCGAGCGCCAGCACGTTCAGCAGCACCTCGCTGTCGGAATTCGTGTTGACGTGCCGGAAGTCGAGCTGAAAGAGCTCGCGCTTCAGCGCTTCGCTGTTGGTCAAATTGCCGTTGTGGCCGAGCGTGATGCCGAACGGCGAGTTGACATAGAACGGTTGCGACTCGAGATCGGAGAACGCGGACCCGGCCGTCGGGTAGCGACAGTGGCCGATGCCGGAGTTGCCGAGCAGATCGCGCATGTTGCGCGTGCGGAACACGTCGCGAACATACCCGGGGCCCTTCCACACATGGAAGACCGAGCCCTCCGACGTCGCGATTCCCGCCGCATCCTGTCCGCGGTGCTGCAGCAACAACAGTCCGTCATAGAGAAGCTGATTGACGGGTGTGTGCGCGACAGCGCCGACGATTCCGCACATTGCGCTCGTGTCCTGCTAGGTTTTCACATGGGTCGGCGTCCGCCGCGCGCCGTCCCCCGAATAATCGAGCCGCTCCGCCCATTGCGGCGGTAGCCAGGGCTTCAACGACAGCGCCAGGACGACGAGCGGCGGTGCAAGCGTCGCATTCTGCCACCAATCGGCGCGCGGCAACGCCGTCAAGCCGGCGACCAGCACAAAAGCCACGACGAGCAGCAATCCTCGCGCCAATCCAAATATGGAGCCTAAAAACCGATCCACAAATCCCAGTCCGGCGGCGCGAATGGCCCGGGCAAGCGGATAAGCGATCAGCGCGCCCAAAAGCAGTGCAGTGATCAAGATTAGTGCGAACGCAATCAGATAGCGGAGCGCCGGATGGCCGAAATCGGGAATCCACGAGCCGACGAGCGGCGTAAAGGCGAGCGCGGCGATGAATCCGGCGACCCACGCGATCAGTGCGATCAATTCGCGCACGACGCCGCGAACGAACGCGAACAACGTGGAAAGCGCGATCACGAGGATCACGGCGGCGTCGAATACGGTCATGCCGCGGGCTCGAGGCGGTTCAAAACGCGGCGAGTGGGCCAAAAGCGCGAGGGCCCGCACAGCTCATTTTGCCGATGCCACGATGCCGCTTTGGCCTTCGGCCTTCAATTTGTCGCGCACGCCGGCCGCCGCGTCGCGTGACGGATAAGGCCCGACGCGCACGCGCCACAATGTGCCGCGACTCGTCTTGAGCGGCTCGGTGTACGCCGGATAACCGGAGCGCTTCAAGCGATTCGCAAGCGCGTTCGCACCCTTGTCATCAGAGTAAGCGGCCAGTTGCACGGCAAAGCCGTCGCGTGCCGCTTGCGCCGACGGCATGATGGGAACCGCCGATGCGACAACCGTTTTCGATTCGGGCTGTGTCGATGCAACGGCCGGCATTTTGGTTTCCCCTGGCGCGGACGGAGCGGGCTGCGGCGATTCCGCCGCGACGGGCGGTGCCGTCGGAGCCGGTGCCGCCGCCAGCGGCGGCGACGCGGTCGCCATTTTTTCCGACGGGATCGCCGTATCGTATTTCGGGGTCTTCGCAGGCGGTGCGATCACCGCTTTTTCTGCTTCCGCGACGGATTTGTGCGCAGCCGAGTCTGGCTGCGGAGGCGATTCCTTGCGAACGTCCTTTGCGGGCTCCGCCTTGCTCGATTCAGGCTTGCTCTGCGGCTCGTTCAGCCGATTGACGAACTTGCCGTCATCGATCGGTGGAATCTTGACCGAGACGTCGTCCCCCAGCGGCTTGGGATCGCTTTCGAGAAGCATCGGAACGACGACGGCGGCGCCGAGCGCGAGCACGATCGCGCCCACCAAGCGCCGGCGCGCGCGGCGGCGTAGCTCATCGACGTTGATGTCGGCCGGTTCAGCCATCGATCATTGAGGTCGCGCCGTTTCGCTCACTTGGTTTACGTCGAGCGCCGCGGCGACCGTGAGAAACGACCCGAAAACAATGATTCTATCAGCGTCTGATGCGGTATCGCGTGCCGCGCGATACGCGGAAGCGACCGAATCGAACGCGTGAATCGCCCGTTGCGCAACGCTTGCCGCGCGAAGCTTTTCGACGATCATCAGCGACGGCGCGCCGCGCGTGCCCGGCAATCCCGCGACATACCAATGGTCGACTCGGCTCTTCATCGCATCGACGACGGAACGGATGTCCTTGTCCGCGTACATTCCGAAGACGGCGAACGTCTCCGGATGAAAACCCATTGTTCCGAGCGAAGCGGAGAGCGCGCGCGCCGCGTGCGGATTGTGCGCGACGTCGAGTACGATCGTCGGGCGCCCGGGCAGCACTTGAAAACGGCCGGGCAATTCAACCGACACGAGGCCGTCGCGAATCGCGCCCGTGGGCACCGGAAGACGAACGCGCAACACATCGAGCGCGGTCAACGCAACGGCCGCGTTCCCGAATTGGAAAACACCGCGTAGCGCGGGTACCGGTAAACCATAGCGCTCGCCGTTCGGGCCGCGATACCGCCACTGCGTGCCCTCGACGGCGAAATCGAATTCGTGGCCGGCGCGGAGCAGCGGCGCGCCGAGTGCGTTCGCGGCGTCGATAAGCGTTGGCGGCGGATCGCGCTCGCCGCAAACGACCGGCCGATGCGGACGAAAAATGCCCGCTTTTTCGCGGCCGATATCCTCGCGCGTCGGCCCGAGATAGTCCATGTGATCGAGATCGATGCTCGTCACGACGGCCACGTCCGCATCGATCAGATTGACCGCATCCAGACGTCCGCCCAATCCGACTTCGAGCACCAGTGCGTCGACGTTGGCGCGCGCGAACAGCCACAGCGCTGCAAGCGTTCCGAATTCGAAGTAGGTGAGGGGCGTTGCCGCGCCGGGCGCGCCGCCGACTCGCGCGTCTTCGATGACGTCGAACGCGGTCAGCAGATCGTCGTCGGAAACGAAATCGCGCCCGATGCGCATGCGCTCGTTGTAGCGACGAAGATGCGGCGACGTGTACGTTCCGACGCGATAGCCCGCTGCGCTCAGAATCGCTTCGAGCATCGCGCACGTCGAGCCCTTGCCGTTCGTCCCGGACACCGTGATCACCGGACAGTCGAACGCAAGCGGCAAACGCATGGCAACCTCGCGCACGCGATCCAGGCCGAGCGCAATCGATTTCGGATGCAGTGTTTCGAGATACGCGAGCCAGCCCGCGAGCGTCGTCGGGCGCGTCATCGATCGATCGTTTCGGGCGTAGAGCCGGAGTCAGGCCGCGGGCGACGGTTGCCGCGTCAGCATCGTGAGAAGACGTCCCAGCTCGTCGCGCAGATGCCGCCGGTCGACGATCATGTCGATCGCCCCTTTCTCGAGCAGAAACTCGGCGCGCTGAAAGCCGTCAGGCAACTTCTCGCGTACGGTTTGCTCGATGACGCGCGGCCCGGCGAAACCGATCAGTGCGCCCGGCTCCGCGACCACGAGATCGGCGACGAACGCGAACGACGCCGAGACGCCGCCCATCGTCGGGTCGGTCAGGATCGAGACGAACGGCAGATGCGCCTTGGTCAACTCCTGCAGCACGGCGGTGGTCTTAGCCATCTGGAACAGCGAGTTGACGCCTTCCTGCATCCGCGCGCCGCCCGACGCCGAGATGCAGACGAAAGGCACCCGGTTCTCGTAGGCAACGCGCACGCCGCGCACGAAGCGCTCACCCACCACGGATCCCATCGATCCCCCCATGAACTCGAACTCGAACACCGCGAGCACGATCGGGACCGATTTGACGCTCCCTTGCAGGACGATCAGCGCGTCCATTTCCCCGGTCTCATCGAGGGCCGCCTCCAGGCGCTCCGAATATTTCTTCTGATCTTTGAATTTGAGCGTGTCGACGGGAACGACTTCGGAACCGATCTCGAAGCGACCCTCGGGATCGAGCAACTGTTCGATCCGAACGCGCGCCGAGACGCGCGTGTGGAAACCGCACTTCGGGCATACCATCAAATTCTTTTCGAGATCGGTGCGATAAAGAACCGCCTCGCACGAGACGCATTTGATCCATAAACCTTCGGGAACGGGCGTCTTGCGCACGCCGGGCGTGCTCTTGATGCGTGGGGGTAGCAGTTTCGTGAGCCAGCTCATGACACCACTTCGGTACGGCTTTTTCGCGGCATCGCGTCGAGCGCGGACCGAATGCCGGCGAGCCAACGTCCGGCTCGCACTGCCGCTTCGCCTTCCGGCGCTTGCTCGATCTCTTCGATGATCCGGCTGCCGATGACGATCGCGTCGGCGTGTGCGGCGATCGCTTGCGCGCTCGCGGCGTCGCGAATGCCGAAGCCCACGCCGACCGGGATTTCGACGCGACGGCGAATATCGGCAAGCCGCCGCGCGACTTCGCCGGTATCGAGGTGGCCCGCGCCCGTCACGCCCTTGAGCGACACGTAGTAGACGTAGCCGCGTCCTTGCGCCGCGACGGCCGTGATCCGCGCATCGGGCGTCGTGGGGGACACCAGGAATATCGGGGCGATCTCGCGGCTGCGCAACAACTGCGAGAAGTCCATCGCTTCTTCCGGCGGGTAATCAACGACCAGCACGCCGTCGACACCGGCCGCCGCCGCGCGCTCGACGAATAGCGTCTCGCCCATCGCCTCGATGGGATTCGCATAGCCCATGAGCACGATCGGCGTCGTGCGATCGCGGGTGCGAAAAGCCTGCACGACGCTCAGAACATCGCGCAGTCCGACGTGATGCGCGAGCGCGCGCTCCGACGCGCGCTGAATCACCGGGCCGTCGGCCATCGGATCGGAGAACGGGACGCCGAGCTCGATCACGTCGGCGCCCGCGGCGGCGACGGCGTCGAGAATTCCCGGCATCGCGGCGAGCGAGGGATCGCCGACGGTGACATACGGAATCAGCGCCGTACGTCCCGTTTGCTTGAGTTTCGCGAAAGTGACGTCGATCCGATTCAACGCAAGGGCGCGCGATCTACCGGCGCGTCGGGTCGCATTCGGGGCGGCAGAAGAACTTCAAGCCGGATCGTTCGGCGACGGTGTTCATGTCCTTGTCGCCGCGTCCCGAAAGATTGACGAGCAAAATCGCTTCGCGCGGCAGCGTAGGAGCTAGCTTCGCCGCATGCGCGAGCGCGTGACACGACTCGAGCGCCGGAATGATGCCTTCGATCCGGCAGCAATCATGAAACACGGCCAGCGCTTCGGCATCGGTGATCGTCACGTATTGGGCGCGACCGCTGTCCTTGAGCCATGCATGCTCCGGACCGACGCCCGGATAGTCGAGGCCCGCCGAAACAGAGTGCGTCTCGATGATCTGGCCGTCATCATCTTGCAGGAGATACGTGCGATTGCCGTGCAAAACGCCGGGGCGGCCCGCGGTCAGCGATGCCGCGTGCTTGCCGGTCTCGATGCCGTCGCCGGCCGCTTCGACGCCGACGAGCTTCACCTCGGCGTGCTTGATATAGGGATGGAAGATGCCGATCGCATTGCTGCCGCCGCCGACGCATGCGATGACGTAATCGGGCTGCCGTCCGGCGGCTTCGGGCATCTGCACCAGGCATTCGCGGCCGATCACCGTCTGGAAATCGCGAACCATCATCGGATACGGATGCGGACCCGCGACGCTGCCGATGATGTAGAACGTGCTCTCGACGTTGGTGACCCAATCGCGCATCGCTTCGTTCAGCGCGTCTTTCAGGGTCTTCGAGCCGGACGAAACCGGCACGACGGTCGCACCGAGCATCTTCATGCGAAAAACGTTCTGCGCCTGGCGCTTGACGTCCTCCGAGCCCATGTAGACGACGCATTCCATGCCGAAGCGCGCCGCGACGGTCGCCGCCGCGACGCCGTGCATGCCGGCGCCCGTTTCCGCGATGACGCGCTTCTTGCCGAGACGCCGTGCGAGGAGCGCCTGGCCGATGCAATTGTTGATCTTGTGCGCGCCGGTGTGGTTCAGATCCTCGCGCTTCAACCAGATCTGCGCGCCGCCGAGCTCGCGCGACCAACGGCTCGCGTGATAGACCGGTGAGGGGCGTCCGACGTAATGCTTGAGCTCGCGCTCGAATTCGGCGCGAAACTCCGGGTCGTCGCGATAGTGCGCGTAATGGGTCTTGAGCTCGTCGAGTGCGCGAATCAGCGTCTCGGCGACGAATATGCCGCCGTAGACACCGAAGTGTCCGCGCTCGTCAGGGAGGTCATACAGGCCGGGGAGATCCGCCATCTGCATTGCGTACTCCTTGCATGAACGCGGTGATTCGCGCCGCATCCTTGAATCCGCGCCGTGGCCGGCCCTCGGCGTCACATTCTTCGACGCCCGATGAAACGTCGACACCCCACGGCCTCACGGCCCGAATCGCGCGCTCGACATTGGAGGGCCCGAGACCGCCCGACAAGATGATCGGCCGCTTGATTTGGCCGCGCACGTCGTCCGTCAGCCGCGTCCAGTCGAATGCGATTCCGGTTCCGCCGGGAAGATCGCCCTCCGAAAACGCGTCGAACAGCAAACCCGCAGCGTCGTCGTAATGCGCTGCGTATTCTAGCAAATCGGTCTGCGGCTTCACGGCAATGGCCTTGAGGTACGGACGACGGAAGCTTCGGCAGAACGCAGCCGTCTCAGCGCCGTGAAACTGGAGGGTGTCGAGCGGAATGCGCGCGAGCGCGGCCTCGACCTCTTCGCGCGGCGGGTCGACGAACAAGCCGACGATTTTCACGAAAGGCGGCAATGCACGCGCGATCTCCACCGCGCGATCCGCATCGACGTGGCGCGGCGTGCCCCGCCAGAGCACCACGCCAATCGCATCGACACCGGCTCGGGCGGCCGCGAGGCCGTCGTCGACTCGCGTAATCCCGCAGATCTTGACGCGAGTGCGCATCGACCTAGCAGGGCAACACGACGGCGCGGCGTGTATCCGGCAATGCAAAGCGCGCCGGATAGTCGGCACCGGCGAGATACAAGCCATCCGCAGCAAACGTCGGCGCCGCTTGCGTGCGGTCACGCGCGGCGAGCAGCCGAGCAAGCCATTCCGGCGGATGCTTTCCCGCGCCGACGTAGACGAGTGATCCGACGATGTTGCGCAACATATGATGGAGGAAGGCGTCGGCGGAGAAATCGAAGCGAATCAGCGAGCCATGGGTGCCGACATCGATGCGCGTCAACGTTTTGACGGGCGACTTCGCCTGGCATTCCGCTGCACGAAACGCCGAGAAATCGTGCGCGCCGGCGAGATGCGTCGCCGCGACGCGCATCGCTTCGACATCGAGCGACGCATGGTACCAGCCTACGCGCTTGGCGAGCAGCGCGGGACGTTGCGGCTGCGCGAGCAGGAGGTACGTGTAATGACGCGCCGTCGCGGCGAAGCGGGCGTGAAAATCGTCGGCGACAGGCCGTGCCCACAAGACGGCCCCGGTCGCGGGCAATAGCGCGTTCGTCCCGCGGACCCACGCCGTGAGGGGTCGTGTTTTCTCTGTGTCGAAGTGCACGATCTGAGACGTCGCATGCACGCCGGCATCGGTTCGGCCGGCGGCGATCGTTGCGATCCGCGCACCGGCAATTTCGCCGAGCGCTCGTTCGAATGCATCCTGGACGCCGCATCCCGAAATCTGCGACTGCCAGCCGCAAAACCCGTCGCCGGCGTACTCGATCGCGAGAGCAATGCGCATCAGGAGTTCGTCGAAGCACCTAAGTTCTACAAAAAGATTCGGGCGGCGAGTCCATCGACCGCCGCCCGGTTCCGAGAAAAATAAGAATCAGCCGAGCTTCGCGAGCAGCGCCTGCGCTTCATTCTTTTGCTGGTCGTCGCCCTCGTGCAGCACTTCCTGCAGAATTTCGCGCGCGCCTTCGACGTCGCCCATTTCCTGATACGCCTTGGCGAGATCGAGCTTCGTCGCGGCGTCGTGCCATTGGCCGTCGAGCACCGACGGGGTCGGGTCCTCGAACGTCGTGCGCTCCGGATCGAAGGACAAGTCGAGCTTGTCGAGCTCGAGTGCCGCGGCGGGACGCGACAGTTGCGATGGCGTCGGCGTGCTTTCCGCGACGACCGCCGTCAGCGTCGGTGCTTCCATCGACTTGAAGGGCGCCGGCTTGTCGGCTTCGTCGAGGTGGAAATCCATCTCGAAGTGCGAGCCATCGTTCGCGGTCGTCACGGTTTCGGCGAGGCCCGACACCTTCGTGTCAAGCGTCGATTTGCCGCCCGCTATCGCACCGGCCAACGCGGCGCTCGCGGTGCTCGTCATCACCGACTTGTGCGAGCTCGATACGGGTTCCAGTTCCGGCGCCCTCTCCTGCCCGAGTTCCGGCGCGGCAAGCGTGCCGTCGGTCGAGCGCTGCCTGGGCATGCCGGCTGCCGGCTGAATCGTGATGTCGTCGTCGATCATGCGATCGAGCACCGGCGCGGGCTCCTGTTTCTTCGGTGCAGCGTCGCGAGGCGGCTCGACATGCGTCGGGGCGGCGCCCGGCGCCGCATGGGCCGCGCCGCCGCCCTCGGCGAACATCGGGTTGTTGGGGTCGAGCTGCCGGCCGAGCGCGACCGCCTTCGTCCACACATCGCCCTGACCTTGAGAAACGGCGTAGAGCTCGGCGGCGACGGTTTCGAACGCCGACGGCTTGTTGTGCTGGGCATGAATTTCCAGCAGCTTGAGATAGATCTCTTGCCGCTGCGGATCCTTTTTAAGCGCCTCCTTCAGGATCTCCTCGGCTTGCGCATCGCGGCCATAGGCCAAATAGACTTCGGCTTCGGCGATCGGATCGACTTCGTCGGTGTCGATGTTGCCGAGCCCTTCGCGGCTGAAATCGCTGGCGAGCGAATTTTCTCCGGTGTTGACGACGCCGCCGCCGGTCGAGCCGAACACGGTGTTCGTCTTGATGTCGGTGCCGGAAATGATGCTGTCTTCGAATTTCGTCGCCTTGCGCCGGCGACCAGCGATGAATGCCGCGATGCCGGCGAGAATCGCGAGCGCTCCCGCGACGATCGCCCACATCGGCATATTGCCGAACATGTCGCCGAAGAATCCCGGGGGTTCCTTGACGGGGGCGGCGGCCTTCGCTTTCGCGGGCGGCGAAGCCGGCTTCGATTCGCCGGCTTTCGCCGGCTCCGCTGCGGCGGGCTCGGGAGTCTTCGGTGGCTCGGCGGCCTTCGGCGGCTCGCTCGTCTTCGCGGGTTCGGCTGTCGTCGCCGTGGCGGGCGGCGGCGCGACCGCGGTGGCTGCGGCGGCCTCCTTCGCGGGCTCGGCGCTCTTGCCCTTCGCCGTTTCCGCTTGCGACTGCACTTGCGCGAGCGACTCGTTCTTGAGCTCGATCGTGCGCTGCAGATCGCGGACGGTTTTTTCCAGCGCGGCAATGCGCGCCTGAGCTTCGGTTAGTTGCTTGTCACGGGCGATCCGTTCCTCGGCAACACCTGCCTTGGCGTTCGCCTCGCGCGAGACCTTGAGTTGATCGCGGCCCGGCGGAGCAGCGGGCGTCGCTTCGGTGACGGCCGAGCCGATGCGGCCGCCCGTCTCACGACTCGCGCTGCCCGACGCCGCGGGCGCCGATCCGGCGATACGGTCGCGATACGTGCGCCAATCGGACGCTTGCATCCGAACGATACGCGTCGCTTCGGTAGAGTTTGTCGCAGCGGCATCCGCCGCGCTCGGCACATTCATGATCGCGCCGCGGCGCAGCCGATTCATGTTCTGCTCGTCGAACGCGTTCTGATTGCCGTTATAGAAGGCGACCAGCATCTGGTCGAGCGTGACGTCGTTCGACTTGAACTGGCCGGCGATCTTCGCCAGTGTGTCGCCTGACTTGACCGTGTATTGGTCCCCGCTGCCGCCACCCGTTACCGGCGCGGGTGTGGCGGGTGTGCTGGCTGCCGCGCGTGGCGCCGGGGTCGAAATCGGCGCATTCGCGGTACGCGCCGCGCCGGTTCGGGCCGGTGCGATGGGTTCGGCGATGGAAGGCGCCGCGACACCCGGCGGATCGAGAAGGAATGTGTATTCGCGGACGACCCGTCCCGAGGCCCAATTCAACTCGACCATCAAATCGAGGAATGGCTCGGTAACCGCCGTCGAGGATGAAATTTTGAGAACGGGATTGCCACCGGCATATTCGACAGCGACGCGCGTGCGCGAAAGAACGCCCTGGTACGTCAGATTGTTCTGCCGATAAAGCGTCGGGTCGGCGATTTTGGCCGATAACGATTCGAGCTCATCGCGCGATACCGATGTCAGCTCGATCCGGGCGGACAGGGGCTGTCCGAGCGCCGAATCGACCGTCAATTTGCCGAGTCCAAGCGCCAGCGCGGCAGGGGAAACCGCCAGTGCTCCCGCCACGAGGCCGAACGAAATGATAGGTTTTGCGCGCATGCCGACCTCTTCACTGGTACAGGTTGCTCAAGAAAACATAACATCATGGGTTTAGCGGTGCACGCTAAACCTCGGTATTAGCTTGCCTTTTCGTCCTTCCCTTGCGTTGCGGCGCCGAGAATCGATCGATCGACTTCCGGCTCAAAACGCAAAGCGTTGCACCCACTGACCACCGCGCCCACTAGATATTGTATCCGCGCGAATCGCGATCGGTGTTGCATTCGCGCCGATGGAAACGAGCGGGCCGCTTTCGATGCCATTCGGGAAAAACGCGCCCAAATGGGAGCAAAAATCGCGCCCATCGGGAGAACCGGGCCGGACGATCATCTTTGAAGCAGGATCCGCAGCATCCGGCGCAACGGTTCGGCGGCACCCCACAGCAATTGATCGCCGCAGCTGAACGCCGACAGATATTGTGGACCCATCCCGAGCTTGCGCAAACGCCCGATCGGAACGTCCAGCGTGCCGGTGACGGCAGCGGGCGTCAGTCGCCGAATGCTGTCGTCACGCGTATTCGGCACCACGCGTACCCAATCGTTGCCCGACGCAATGACGCGTTCGATTTCGGCGAGCGGGAGATCGCGCGTGAGCTTGATTGTCAACGCCTGGGAATGACAGCGCATCGCGCCGATCCTCACGCAAAGCGATTCGATTGCGATTCTCGGCGCGCTCGAAGTGCCGCGGCCAAGGATCTTGTTCGCCTCAGCGCCGCCTTTCCACTCTTCCTTGCTCATTCCGTTGCCCAGATCCTTGTCGATCCATGGGATCAGGGAGCCCGCGAGCGGAACACCGGTGTGCTCGGTCGGAAAGCGCTCATCGCGCAGGATGCCGGCGACTTCCCGATCGATATCGAGAATCGACGACGCCGGATCGTCGAGCAATGCTTTCGCGGCGAGATGCGCCTCGCCCATCTGATGCAACAGCTCGCGCATGTTCTGGGCGCCGGCGCCCGACGCCGCTTGATAGGTCATGCACGTCATCCATTCGACCAGGTCGTGCTTGAACAAGCCGGCGAGTCCCATCAGCATCAGGCTGACGGTGCAATTGCTGCCGATGAAATCCTTCGTGCCGCGTGCGAGCGCCGCGTCGATGACGGCGCGGTTGACCGGATCGAGGATGATTGCGGCGTCGTCCTTCATGCGCAGCGCGCTAGCGGCATCGATCCAATAACCGCGGAATCCGGCGGCGCGGATCTTCGGATACATCGCCTCGGTCCAGTCGCTGCCTTGACAGGTCACGACGGCGTCGAAATCGCGAAACGCCGCGGCATCGTTCGCGTCCTTCAACGCACCCGTTTTGGCGCCGATCGACGGCGCTGCGCCGCCGGCCTTCGACGCGGAAAAGAACGTCGTGTCGAGTCCATCAAAATCCCGCTCGTCCCGCATTCGCTGCAGCAATACCGAGCCCACCATTCCGCGAAAGCCGACGAATCCGATCCGCATGTCGATTCCCATTTCGAAAGTGTTCTTCGCGTTACGCGTTACGCGAAAGCGCCTTGACGACGGCGTCGCCCATCGCGCGGGTGCCGACGATGCGCTCGCCGGGTTGCGCGATGTCGCCGGTGCGAAGGCCGCTCGCCAGCACCGCGCGCACCGCGTTCTCGATCCGTGCGGCGAGATCTTCGCGTGCAAACGTGTAACGAAACATCATCGCAAGCGACAGGATCGTCGCGAGCGGATTGGCCTTGTCCTGTCCCGCAATGTCCGGCGCGGAGCCATGAATCGGCTCGTACAGGCCTTTCTGTCGCTGATCGAGCGACGCTGACGGCAGCATGCCGATCGATCCCGCGAGCATCGACGCCTCGTCGGACAGGATGTCGCCGAACAGGTTGCCGGTCACGATCACGTCGAACTGCTTCGGATTGCGCACGAGCTGCATCGCCGCGTTGTCGACGTACATATGCGACAACGCAACGTCGGGATAATCGCACGCGACTGCCGTGACGACCTCGCGCCAAAGGA
This sequence comes from Casimicrobiaceae bacterium, assembly GCA_036493535.1. Lineage (GTDB taxonomy): Bacteria > Pseudomonadota > Gammaproteobacteria > Burkholderiales > Casimicrobiaceae > VBCG01. The sequence continues at coordinate 19,887 of DASXPO010000023.1, read as the reverse complement.
TGCTCGTGTCGAGGACATTCGCCTTGTCGACCGAGCACAGCTTGCGGCTGCGCATGCGCGCCGTCTCGAAGCCGACGCGCGCGATGCGTTGGATCTCGCTTTCGCGGTAGCGCATCGTGTCGAATCCTTCGGCTTCGCCGTCGCTCGTCCGACGGCCGCGCGGCTCGCCGAAATAGATATCGCCGGTCAGCTCGCGAACGATGAGGAGATCGAGTCCTTCAACCACCTCGCGCTTCAGGGTCGACGCCGCGGTAAGCTCGGGAAATAGCAGCGCGGGCCGAAGATTGGCGAACAGTCCCAGCGCTTTGCGGATGGCCAGGATCCCTTGCTCCGGACGAAGCTCGCGTGTGAGCGCGTCGTAGCGAGGACCGCCGACTGCCCCCAGCAAAATCGCGTCGGCGTTCCGCGCGATTGCGAGTGTGGCCTCCGGCAACGGATGACCGTGCGCGTCATAGCCGGCGCCGCCGATCGGTGCCGTCTCGGTCTCCACCGACAGTCCCTGCGCCGAAAGCGCATCCAGCACCTTCAGCGCTTCGCCGACGATTTCCGTACCGATGCCGTCACCGGGAAGTATCGCGATCTTCATGAACGTCACTTTTCGTCGTTGAATGTCCGCATAAAAAAACGCGGCGCCTGGTGCCTGGCGCCGCGTCTTGGATTTCTTTGCTGCTTACGCGAGCCAGGGCTGTTCGGTGAACCGTTTCGTTTCGAACGCCCGAATTTCGTCGGCGTGGGTAAGCGTCAAGGCGATGTCATCGTGGCCGTTCACCAGGCAATACTTGCGGAACGGGTCGACAGCAAAGCGATAGGCGTGCTGTCCATCCGGCGTATGGACCGACTGCGCCTCGAGGTCGATCGTCAGCTTGAAGCCGGGAAATGCCTTGACCGCGTGAAACAGCCGATCAACTTCGTTTTCGGTGAGCACGATCGGCAACAGGCCGTTCTTGAAGCAATTGTTGTAGAAGATATCGGCGTACGACGGCGCGATCAGCGCACGAAAGCCGTAGTCGGCAAGCGCCCACGGCGCATGCTCTCGTGAGCTGCCGCAACCGAAATTACGGCGCCCCAGCAGAATCGATGCACCGTGATAGCGCGGATGGTTCAGCACGAAGTCGGCATTTTTCGGCCGCTTCGAATGATCCTGACCCGGCTCGCCGCGATCGAGGTAGCGCCATGCGTCGAACAAGTTCGGGCCGAAGCCCGAGCGCTTGATCGACTTCAAGAACTGCTTCGGAATGATCGCATCGGTGTCGACGTTCGCACGGTCGAGCGGCGCGACGATTCCGGTATGGATTCGAAACGGCTCCATGGCCATCCAATTCTACGCTCTCGAAACGAGACGCCGGACATCGACGAAATGGCCGGCGACCGCCGCGGCCGCCGCCATCGCGGGACTCACGAGGTGCGTGCGCCCGCCCGCGCCCTGCCGGCCTTCGAAATTGCGATTCGACGTCGACGCGCAGCGCTCGCCCGGCTCGAGACGATCGTCGTTCATCGCAAGACACATCGAGCAGCCCGGCTCGCGCCATTCGAAACCGGCATCGCGAAAGACGCGGTCCAACCCCTCGGCCTCCGCTTGCGCCTTGACGGGACCGGACCCCGGCACGACGAGCGCGAGCTTGACGTTATCGGCGACGTGGCGTCCGCGGATGATCGCCGCAGCCTGGCGCAGATCTTCGATCCGCGAATTCGTGCACGAGCCGATGAACACCTTGTCGATGCGGATGTCGGTGATCGGCGTGTTGGGTGTCAGGCCCATGTAACTCAACGCGCGCTCGAACCCGTCGCGTCGCGACGGATCGCGCTCACGATCGGGGTCCGGCACGCGTTCTTCGACGGAAACGACCATCTCCGGCGACGTTCCCCATGTCACTTGCGGGCGGACCGTTGCGGCATCGATCGTATGCGTCAAATCGAACTTGGCATCGGGATCGCTGACGAGCGTACGCCAATGCGCGGCCGCGCGATCCCACATTTCTCCGGCCGGCGCGAGCGGCCGCCCGCGAATGTAGTCGAGCGTCCGTTCATCGACGGCCATCATCCCCGCGCGCGCCCCGGCTTCGATCGACATATTGCAGATCGTCATCCGCCCTTCCATCGACAATGCGCGCACCGTATTGCCGCCGAATTCGATTGCATGGCCGGAACCGCCGGCCGTGCCGATTCGTCCGATGATCGCGAGGATCAGATCCTTGGCAGTGACGCCCGGCGGCAATTTGCCGTCGGCGCGAATCAGCATCGATTTGGCTTTTTTGGTGAGCAGACATTGCGTTGCCAGCACGTGCTCCACTTCGGACGTGCCGATACCGAACGCCAGCGATCCGAAGGCGCCATGCGTGCTCGTATGCGAATCGCCGCAAACGACCGTCATGCCCGGAAGCGTCGCGCCCGATTCGGGCCCGATCACGTGAACGATGCCTTGACGCCGATCGAGGAACGGGAAATAGGCTTTGGCGCCGACCTCGCGAATGTTCGCGTCGAGCGTTTCGACCTGCGTACGCGACACCGGATCGCGAATGCCCTGCGCCCAATCCTTGGTCGGCGTGTTGTGATCGGCGGTGGCGACGATCGACTGCGCACGCCACGGCTTGCGTCCGGCGAGCCGCAGCCCTTCGAAGGCCTGCGGGCTCGTCACCTCATGGACGAGATGCCGATCGATGTAGAGAAGCGCGGTGCCGTCCGCTTCCTGCCGAACCACATGACTGTCGAAAACTTTGTCGTAGAGCGTGCGCGAGACCATGACGCGAAACCGGGCTGCGGTGCGAGGGAACCGGTAAAGATAACAGACATTTCGCCTGCGCCCAAGTTCGCGACGCGCGGCGCGGCGGCCAAGCACCGCAAAAAGCGCCCGGAGAGCCGCTACAGCGGCGGCGGCACGCCCCCGCCGCTGACTTTCTGCGTCACGACGACCGCGGCATGCGCCTGTTGCGATCCGAGAAGCGAATCGTCGGACGCATCTTTCAGGTAGCGGTCGAAGAAGGCGAGCGCGTACGCGGTGATGCTTCGCGGATGAAGCATACCGAGATCGGCCCACGCCAAATGAAATGCGTGCTCGATCTCGACGAAGTATTTGGGCTGTGGCGATTGGTCGTATGCCGTCTGCATCGGGCCGGTGAACACAGGGTCGAACTGTCCCGCCTGAAACATGACCGGCGCCTGCAGATGCCGCATGCCTTCGCTTTGCGCGAATGGCATCGCATAGGGCGCGAAAGCGAGCACGGCCTGGACGCCGGGCAACGTCCACTTCGGCCAGGCGCCGGCGAGCCCGAGCACGGTGTATCCGCCGAGCGAATGGCCCATCAGCGCGAGTCGCGAGACGTCCGCAATGCCGCGAAACCGCAAGTCATCGCGCAGTGCCGCCACCAGATTGCGAATGTCGTCAGCGCGATCTCGATAGTCTTCGTCGGTCCAGAGCATCGCCGGCTTGCCCGGCAGACGCGAGAAGCCGAAGCCGCCGAAAGTGAGCGCGCACGATGCGTCGCGATGATTGGGAGCGATGACGAAGTAGCCCGCATCGGCGAGCGCTTCGGTCAGAAAACGCGATTGCGTCGCGCAGGTGTAGAGGCCGTGCGAAAACACGATGACCGGCAATGGCTTGTCCGCATTGACGTCGGGCGTCCAGACGACCGCATTGATATCGCCGAATCGAAACGATTGCTCATGCGCCGCGTTGGAAGGCGTCGCGAATGTCGCCAGGCCGCAGAGCGCGAGAGCTTCCAGAAAGCGCGTGAAGCGGTGCGCTCGCGACGGGCGCGCAGCGGTCATCGGCCGCGCTTCGATACAGTAGCGTTCATCGTGACGGGTAACGATGGATCTGCGTTTAGGCGGTGCCGATGATAAACGACCGCAGTCGGTTTGTATCGGTAATTTGCCTACGCGGGGTAAAAATTTTCGAGCGCATCGAGGATGTTCGCGATCGCGGCCTCACGCGGGGTGGGCAGACGAGCCGCCGGCATCGATTGCAACCACGTGAACTGGCGTTTCGCGAGTTGTCGTGTCGCTGCGATGCCCTGTGCACGGAGCGCAGTGCGATCGATTTCGCCTTCGAGGTATGACCACGCCTGCCGATAACCGACGGAGCGCATCGATGGCAGATGTCGATCGAGCGCATGACTCGACCGCAACAACGCCAATTCTTCGACGAGCCCCGCGGTGAGCATGGCATCGAAGCGCTGCGCGATGGTCACGTGCAATTGAGCGCGATTTTCGGGCACGAGCGAAAAAGCCAGCACCGGACCGATGTCGGTAGTGTCACGGCGTCCTTGCAACGTCGACAGCGGTTGTCCCGTCAGCTCGAAGACCTCGAGCGCCCGCTGTATCCGCTGCGAGTCCGTGCCGGCGAGGCGTGCCGCCGTGGCGGGATCGATGGCCGCAAGCTCGGCGTGCAACGCCGGCCACCCTCTCGCCGAAGCTCGCGCGTCGAGCCGGGCCCGAGTCGATGGATCCGCCTGGGGCAACGCTGATAGCCCTTCGGTGAGCGCCTTGAAATAGAGCATCGTTCCGCCGACAAGGAGCGGAACGCGACCACGCGCGCGAATCGCCGCGATCGCGCTTGCGGCGTCATGCGCAAACCGCGCGGCCGAATATGATTCGCTCGGATCGACGATATCGATCAAATGATGCGCCACGCGCGCCCGCGTCGCGGCGTCGGGCTTCGCCGTTCCGATGTCCATCCCGCGATAGACCTGCGCGGAGTCGACGCTCACGATTTCCGCACCGAGACGCCCCGCAAGCTCGAGCGCGAGCGCGCTCTTGCCCGACGCCGTCGGACCCATCAACAGAATTGCCGGAATCACGACCGAGGATTTGAGCCTAACGACCGCGCATGAACAACCGATCCAGATCGGCCAGCGAAAGCTGGTACCACGTCGGCCGTCCGTGATTGCATTGCGACGCGCGCTCGGTGGCTTCCATGTCGCGCAGCAGTGCGTTCATTTCCGCAGAGGTCAGGCTGCGATTCGCGCGAACCGCCGCATGGCAAGCCATCGTCGATAGAAGCTCGTCGCGGTGCGCTTCCAGCGCTCGAGATCCGCCGAATTCGCGCATGTCGTGCAGCACCGCGCGCGCAAGCGACGCCGGATCCGCATCGGCGAGCGCCGCCGGAATGCCGCGGACAGCGATCGTGCCCGGACCCATCGACGACATCGAGAAGCCGAGCGATTGCAATTCAGCGGCGTGATCTTCGACGGTCGCGACTTCGAGCGCCGCGGCGGCGAACGTTGCGGGGACGAGCAACGGTTGCACGGGAACGCGTCCTTCGAACGCGCTCTTGAGCCGCTCATAGACGATCCGCTCGTGCGCGGCGTGCATGTCGACGAGGACGAGCCCATCGCGGTTTTGCGACAAAATGTAGATGCCGTGCAGCTGCGCGAGCGCGAAGCCGAGCGGATGCGTATCGGCGTTCGGTAGCGCGGGCGAATCGGCTGCGCCGTTGCGCGCGCCGAACAAACGTGCGTAAAACGACGCCGGCTCGGCGGTAGAGAGCTCGAGCGCATGCTGTCCCGGGGTCCAGACGGGCAAGGCGCGCTGCGGCGACGCAGCCGCGACGTCGGACGCGAACGCGGCGCCGTGCACGGGTACGCGCGGCGGCAAACGCGCCGCCGCGACGCCCAATCGCTCGGCCGCTGAGACGGCCGGTTGCTCGGCGGCAGTCGTGGCGAGCGCACGCTCGACCGCGTGGCGCACGAATTGATGAATGGCGCTGGAATCGCGGAAGCGCACTTCGATCTTCTGCGGATGGACGTTGACGTCCACTCGGCGTGGATCGAGCTCCAGCCAGAGCGCATACGTCGGCATCCGATCGTGATGCAGGACGTCGCGATACGCTTCGCGGAGCGCGTGCGACAGAACGCGATCGCGGACGAACCGGCCGTTGACGAACGCGTATTGGGCGCTGCCACCCTGCGCCGCGAATGCCGGCCGAACGGCATAGCCGGTGAGGCGCACGCCAGCGGCCTCGGCGTCGACCAATGCTGCATGCAAAACAAACGCGTCGGAGAGCAGCGCCTCCACGCGCGCGCGCCGTCCCCCGGCGATGAGGCGCTGCGCGACCCGACCGTTGTGCTGCAACGTCAAGCCGATCTCGGGATGTCCGAGCGCGATGCGCCGAAACGCTTCGTCGCAATGCGCCCATTCGGTACCTTCGGTGCGCAGGAATTTGCGTCGGGCCGGCGTATTGAAGTAGAGCTCCTCGACGGTGACGGTCGTGCCGACCGCGAGCGCCGCCGGTGCAACCGGCCTAACCGTGCCGCCGTCGACTTCGATTCGCCACGCGTGCGGTCGTACTCTGGCGCGCGACGCGAGTGCGAACCGCGAAACAGCGGCGATCGACGCCAGCGCCTCGCCACGGAAGCCCAACGTCGCGATCGCTTCGAGATCGGTGACGGCCGCGATTTTCGACGTCGCATGGCGCGCGACGGCGAGTGCGAGGTCCTCGCGCTCGATTCCCTTGCCATTGTCCGCAACCCGCAACCGCTTGATGCCGCCTGCTGCGACATCGACGTCGATTTGCGTCGCACCCGCGTCGAGGCTGTTTTCCAGCAGCTCTTTCAGCGCCGCGGCCGGTCGCTCGACAACCTCGCCGGCCGCGATTTGGTTGATCAGGAAATCCGGAAGCGCGCGAATCGCGTGCATGTCAGTCGCGCAGGGCCGTCCCAAGCGACTGACTGCGCCCCCCCGGGGGCAGCGAGCGCAGCGAGCGTGGGGGTCGTTTCATTTCAATCGCGGAGATTTCGCGCCCAGCGCGCGTAGATGCCGTCGGCGATGCCGTTCAGCGTCGCCACACGTTCGTCCACGTCGTGCAGAATGTCCGCGCGCGATTGCCGCGATGGCGACGATGCGGCGGGCAGTTCGTCGGCGCCGGTTCGGCACCACGTTTCGACCAATGGGCGCGTCATCTCGACATGGCACTGAAAGCCGATGTGCCGATCGCCGAGGATGTAAGCCTGATTGGGATGAAAGCGATTCGCGAGCACGCGCGTCGCGCCCGCGGGCAAATCGAACGCGTCGTAATGCCACTGAAACGCCGTGAACCGCTCGCGCCCGCCGAACCATTCGGCACGCGACGAAGCGTCGGCGGATTCGACGTCGACCCAGCCGATCTCGGGCGTCGGCGCGCGAAAAACGCGCGCGCCGAGCGCATAAGCGAGCAATTGTCCACCGAGACAGTGACCGATCACGGGTACGTCGTGCTCGACGGCGTTGCGCAAGAATGCCGAGACCGGCTCGCTCCACGGCAGCGAATCGGTCACGCTCATCGGTCCGCCCATGAGTCCGATGCCGCCAAACGCGCGCGGATCCGGAGGCACTGCTTCGCCGCCGTCGATCTTGACGAGTTGCCAGCCGATCTCGTGCGCATCGAGCCATTCGGCGAAATGCGCCGGACCTTCGGTGGGCGAGAAGCGGAAGATGGCGATCGGACGCATCGAGAGATCTGACGCGATCCGTCGCCAGCCCGCCTAGAAATTGCGCGCGATCCGCGCATACGCCGAGTGATTGTGGATCGATTCGAAGTTCTCCGCCTCGACCACAAAGCCGTCGATGCGCGAATCTTCGGTGAGACGGGACGCGACGCCGCGAACCAGGTCTTCGACGAAGCGCGGATTGTCGTACGCGCGCTCGGTCACGTATTTCTCGTCCGCGCGTTTCAGTATGCCGTAGAGCTCGGCGGACGCCTCTTCTTCGGCAACCCGCAGCAATTCCCCGACGAACACGTGCGCGCGCGGCCGCACGCTGATGGTGACGATCGAGCGCTGGTTGTGCGCGCCGTAGGCGGACACCTCTTTCGAGCTCGGGCATAGCGACGTCACCGGAACCGACACCGTAAGCGCGTGCGAGTAGCGACCGTCCAGCAGCTCGGCGGTGAGCCGCACGTCGTAATCGAGCAGGCTCGCCACGCCCGACACCGGCGCAGTCTTGCGAACGAAGAACGGAAACGCAAATTCGATTCGCGCGCCCGGTGCGTCGAGACGCACGAGCAAGTCCTCGACGACGTCGCGCAGCGTCGCAACGGCGAGCGGTTCCGCATCAGGGGCCGCGCGTTCCTCGAGCAGCGCGACGAGCCGCGACATATGCGTGCCTTTGCGATCGTCGGGTAGCGCGACATAGACGTTGCACGTTGCGATCGTCGTGTGGGCGACTTGATCGCGATCGATGAATTGCAGCGGATAACGCAGTCCCTTGATGCCGACCTGATCGATGGCGATGCGCCGCTCGTCGCGACCCGACTGTACGTCGGGCATCGGCACAAGGATCGCAGGTTGTTCGGCGCGGTTCATGACGAGCACTATAGCGGAAGCAAGCCCAGCCATTGGCCGGCGCTCACGCAGCCCGCTTCGCGATTGCGCTCGGCTTGCGCGCGGCGAAACGCGCGGGAATCGACGCCGCAATGCCCTTTGCGTCGAGACCGCGCGAGGACCGCTGCACGGTCGCCGTGCAAAGCGTCGATTCGCGCAGGATGACGAAGTCATTATCCTGTTCTAAACACGATCGACTCGCCGTATACTAGAACACATCTCGAAACGGCGACGAGGTGCCCCAAATTGGAGCCCTTCGAACCGCGCAGACGAGGATGGAACCCCCTACGCGCACGAACCCCGCCAGGCACGCATCTTCGTCGCCCGGGGCGCAGGAGCTGGTCGTGCTCGTGGACGAGCACAACGCGATTCTCGGAACGATGCCGAAGGGGCAGGTGCACCAGGCGAAAACGCCGCTGCATCGGGCTTTTTCCGCTTTTGTTTTTCGCGCAAGCGACAGGAAGCTGTTGCTCCAGCAGCGGAGCCGCAAGAAGAAAACGTGGCCGCTCATGTGGTCGAACAGTTGTTGCGGCCATCCGGGACCCGGCGAATCCACGCTCGACGCCGCTCGCCGGAGGCTCAAGGACGAATTGGCGCTCCATCCGAGCCTGCTGGAAGAAGTGTCCCCCTACCGTTACTGCTTCACCCGAAACGGCACGATGGAGAACGAGATCTGTCCCATTCTGGTGGGCATCGTCGAACAGGAGCCCACGCTCAATCCCGACGAGGTCGAGGCGGTGCGGTGGATCGAATGGACGGCGTTTCTCGAGGCGATCGAACGCAGTCCCGAACAGTACTCGGAATGGTCCATCGAGGAAGCGAGGATCCTGGCGAAAACACCGAGATGCGCGCAGATTCTGCAGCGAGCATGAGGCGGAGCGCGAATTGCGATTTCGCGCTCGATGCGATCGGCTCGGTGTTCGCGCGCAGCGATATTGTCAGCGGCGGCATCGACCTCGCAGCTTCTGCCCGCCACCCGTGCTCTCTGTCGTAGCGAAAGGAGACGACGAACATGGATCTTGACTTCTTTTGGCATCAGCAAGGCGGCGATCAGCCCGCTGTCGGGCCCGTCAGGATCCAGGGCGGGGCCGACCCGCTCAAGACCGAAGCGCTAGTCAAGGGAGACGCGGCCAATCCGCTGACGACGGTTCTGCTCGGCGATCCGGTGAAGCCGCTGTCCACACTCGTGCTGGGCGATCCCGCCAAGCCGGTGACTGCGCTGATCGAGGGCGACCCAGCCAAGCCGGTCACGACGCTGATTCTGGGCGATCCAAATCGTCCGCTGACGACGCTCCTCGAGGGAGACCCTAACAAGCCGATCACGTTTTCCATCAAAGACATTCCCAAGATCGACCTCTCCGCGGAACTGGGAATCAAACCCACGCGAGTCCACAATCCTCTCTATTACAAGTTCTGCATCTCGCTTTTCGGCATGGACATCGTGACGTTCGCGCTCTGCGGGGAGAGCATGACGATCATCGAGCCGTACGTGCCGCACAAGTCGGAAGTGTGCCTGTAGGCGGCGCGTCGATTTCGCTGCCGGCCACGCGCAGGAGAACGGTATGGAGAAAACTCAAGCGGTCGTGGAAGAGAAGTGGAAGCTCGGGTCGGGCGCGGTCGTGCTGTCGGGTCGGCCGACGTCCTGCCAGGGTTACGTCGAGTTGATCAACACTTCATCCGAGACGGTCGAGCCGCGGGCGCTCGCCATCGCCGGTCTCGATTTCGGTGTGGCGCAAGTGCGGGCGCCGGAAACCGCGAGGATATCCGCCCGACTTGCGCCGCACGGGCGGATGCGCGCCCCGATCGAAGTGGCGCTCGAGCCGACGACGCCGCCGGGCAATTACACGGGCCAGCTTCGTTGCGGCGCCCAGCAGGAAAAGCTCGTGATCCAAGTCCTGGAGAGCTGGGATCTTCGCCTGCTTCCCCAGAGCGTGACGGTCACCGCGAAGCCGGGCGAGAAGTTCATGCTCCGAACGCTGATCGCGAACCTCGGCAATGTGGAGTTGGCGTTGCCGAATTCCGCGCAACTCCCGCTCGAGCAGAAGCTCGATCTCGGTCAAAGCCTGAACGTCGCGCTTCTGGCGGCGGGCAAGCAAGGGTTCAATCAAGTCCTCGATCGTTTCGCATACGCGCTGGCGGAGGGCGCCGCCGGCCCCGCGACCGTGAGCTACGGATTGGAGGAGTCGCGAATCCGGGCCGGCGAGAGCAGGCAGGTCGAGCTCGAGATTCGACTTCCCGAGGAGATGAAGAACGGGAAGGTCTATACCGGCAGGATCAGGTTCAAGAACGCACTGCTGCGAATCGAAGTCGAATGCGACGACGGAGTCCGGATGTCGCCAAGGAGACAGAAATGAACCGTGGCTCATTGAAGATCGCGCCCGGAGCCGATTTGGGCGCCCTGCTCGTGGCGCTCGCGCAGCTCGGGCCGAAGCTCATGTTCGAGCTGGCCCCGAAACTCATGTCGCTGTCGACGGCGACGACGCGCAACTTCGTCGATACTGCCACCGAGCTCGTCACCTCGACGCTGCCGAAGATCGAAATTCCCAACCTGCAAGAGGGTTGCTGCGAGATTCCCGAAACGCAATGTCCGCCGCGCTGCGTCTGCGATATCCATTGGATCGCGTGCCAGGGCGGCAGCGTCCAGGCGAGCATTCGCGTGGTCAATACCGGAACGGCGACACGGACCTTCGCATTCAGCGCGACGCCGCTTTCCGGTCCCGGCAATCCCGCCGCGAAGATTCAGGTGACGCCGTCGAGTGCCGTCCTCGCCCCGAACGCGTTTGTCGAGGTCGCCGTGTCGCTGGCCATCACGCCGGACCTCAAGGCGGGACAGTATCTGGCGGAAGTTCTGATCCTGGGCGCGTACGAGCAATGTGTTCGCGTGACGCTCGACGTCGAATGCGGAAGCGCCGTCGTCGACTGCAGGCCGAGATGCTGCGAAGTGAAGGCAGGCGACCTTCCCGTGCGCATTCGCGCCCACCATTGGTACGATCACTTCCAATGCACGGAGCCCTGCACCGAGCTCCTGCAACGCTCGCCCGATTCGAATCCGCATCAGTAGCGAAAAGCGCATTGCCACGATAGCGGAACCGCAACGATCCCCCCACGACGCGATCGGGGGTAATCGCCGATACAGGAGCCTTAATGTTTTCCAGAGATTCGTCCGGGCAAAAGTCCGCTGCGGAGTTCGCGGAGCAGCTCAAAGAGCTTCTCGCGGCGAACATCGCGGGAAACGCGCGCCTCGTGAATCGATTGAGCGACGTCATCCGTAGGGCCAAGAAGGCCGACGCGCGCAACACGGGGAACCCGCCGGACGCCGCGGCGCTGCTCTCGCGCTGGCTAGAGTTCAATCTCGCGTCGTACGCGGCGGTAAGCCACCACGGCCTCGCGCTCCTGAACGGCCTATTGACGGCGGCCGAGAACGCGCTCGACCCGACGCGGAAAGCCACGGCACCCCCAAGCCCGGCGCCTCGCATCGAGTTGCGCCTCGAGGGTCGGCCGGGCGAGCGGGCAACGTCGGCTTTTCTGGTCGAGAACCATTTCGATCGTCCCCTGGACGTCACATTTGAGTGCGGCAAACTGACCGGCGCTGCGGGCGCATCGCTGCCGGCTTCGCTCATCGCGTTCGATCCGGCAACGCTCTCGATCAGTCCGCGGGGCCAGGCGGTCGTTCAGGTTTCAGTCCTTCTCACCAGCGATTTCATCGTCGGCCAGGCCTATTCGAGCGCGATTCGCCTGCTCGGTCTCGATGCCCGGGAAATCGGGCTCTCGGTCACCGTTCATCCACCGGTCGAGCCGACGTCGGATTTCGATCAATCTCCTGCTCGGGAAAAGCCCGATCCAGCAGAAAAGCGTCGCGCGCGGTCATCGAAGTGATCTCCGGCTCGGCAGCTCCCGGCGCCGTCCCGTCGGGATTCGACGCGGGTCGCTTTCTCACCGGTCCCCCGGGTCCATTCCCGCGCGTGCCGCTGTCGCATGTGCTGGAGCGGCGCTGGCTTCACTATGCGTTCATCACCACCGACGAGGAGCAGGCGCTGATCGCCAATCTCGCGACGCTGGGCGGCGACGAGGGCGGCGAACCGACGCGCACGACCGTTCTGCTTGCTTACCACCGCGCGCACGGCTGGAGGTGCAGCCAGTGGCACGCGTACCTGGCCGGCGATCCATGGACGTCCTATCGGAGCCCGGAGCCCTCGCAAGCATTTCCGCGCCCGCCCGACTTCGAGCTGCAGTCTCTTGCAGGCAAGCCGGCGGTCGCGCTGCATCTCACGACGACGTCGACGCCGGCGCCGACAGGCGTCTCGCACTTTCATCGCACGAACTGGAAGCGCTGGCAGGCACAGCCCGGCGTGCTCGCCACCGGGCGGTGGGACGACGGCATGGCGCCGGCGCGGGACGCTGTGGCGGTCGGCTATCACGAGCGGGTTCATGGCCGGTGGGCGTGGCCCGAGATGGGCGGCTGGGTCTTCGGCTTCTGCAATCAGCTCGCGGACCAACTCGACGGACCCCCGAGCTGGGCCGTTGTCTTCGCCCTGCTGCAGCCGATGGACGAGGCGCACGACCACACCGCGATGGTGATGGTGTGGCGGCGCGGGCGGATGGTGTTCTTCGTACCGCGCCGCGCTCTCCGGGTCACCGTGGCGGGACAGCTCTCGCGCGACCGGGTGGTCACGACGCCGTGGCTCGCGCCGTTGATCGGGACCTTCTCCACCGCGCCGATTCCAGCCGTGCTCTGCATCGACGGTTACCAGGGACGCGACTGGATCGAGCTGCGCTTCCGCTGCCGCGACGCGGCCCGGCTCGTCGTGCCGTCGGAGACCAGCCTTCAACCCTTCTCGGTGCACGAGGTCATCGGCGACATGGAAGTCGAGATCAAGATGAAGGGAACGACCGAGAAGTTTGCGAGTCCGGGCATCGTCGAATTTGCGGGAGGCGCCGCCGAAAGGTCGTGGAGTGCCCTCCGCTAGGGTCCGCTACGGCGCGTCGCTCGAACCCACGGACCCGCGGCGCGAGGCTGCAAGCGTCGCGAACGCGGCCGGCCTGCTCGCGAGCACGGTCGAAATTCTCGTACGGCGCACACCGTCGATCGCTGCGGACGCCGCGCGCGAACTGGGTTCCGTCGTGCTGTCACTGCACTTCGGCGACGGCACCGATGCGACGCTGCAAGCGCATCACAACTCGCTGCGGGTCACGTCCGGGGCAATTCAAGGCTCGGTGGAATGCTTCTTCGACGACCAGAGCCTGCTTCGCTTGTACGATCTCGAGCGGCGCCCGAGCCAAACGCTCGAACAGGGTGCGTTCGACGTTCGCGGCACCGCCGAGCAGGTGCTGGCCGTGTGGCGCACGTTCCAGCTTCTCGCGCAGCGCGCCGCGGGTCTGCGGTCGGTGCAAGGTTTGTGGCTCGCGTACCGGCAGGCTCGCGGAATCGATTTTACGGCCCCGGCGCATCCTGCCGGCGTCGATCCCGGACCGCTCGCCGAGGTGCCGGATGCCGCCGGCCTTTTGCGCAGCAGCGAGGCTCTCGCGGCGGAGTCGGCGTCGGTGGCTACGACAAGGGTGCTGTGGGACCGGCATGCGGGCGAGGGCTGGTGGGCCTTCGAGGGCCCGCGCGACGCCGACCTTTTCGCGATCATGGAGACCTGTCGGCGGCGCGTCGCCGACGAGATCCTCGCGCTGATCCCGCGGCGACAGCCGGTCGACGGTCTCTACGGGCTGATGCGCGAATACCCGGCGCGCGGCGGGAAGGGTCTCCGCCCGACGCTGTGCATCGCCACCTGTGGCGCCTTCGGCGGAAACGCCGAGGACGCGGTCCGCGTCGCCGCCGCGGTGGAGATGTTCCACAACGCGTTTCTGATCCACGACGACATCGAGGACGAATCGCTTCGGCGCCGCGGGAAGGGCTGCCTGCATATGCAGCATGGCATTCCGCTCGCAGTCAATGCCGGCGACGGTCTGAATCTGCTTGCCGTCGACACCGTGCTGAGCAACATCGAGCGCCTGGGCCTTGCCCGCACGCTGAGCATGATCGACGAAGTGATCCGCATGTGCCGCGAGTCGCTCGAAGGCCAGGCGCTCGAGCTCGGATGGATCAGGCGCAATCATGTGCCGCAGCGCGACGCCGACTACCTCAACATGGTCGGAAAGAAAACCGGTTGGTACACCTGCCGGTCTCCGTGCCGGCTTGGCGCGATCGCCGCCGGGCATACGCGGCCGCGCGAGCTCGACCTGCTCGGCGACGTATTCCGGGAGGTTGGCATTGCCTTCCAGATCCAGGATGACGTGTTGAACCTGATCGGTGAGGAAGATCTCTACGGCAAGGAGCCGCTCGGCGACCTCCTCGAAGGAAAGCGCACTCTGATGCTGATCCATTTCATGCGCGGCGTTTCCAAGCGGGAGCGAAAGGACGTCGTTGAGTGGCTCGGACGTCCGCGAAGCGACCGGACCTTCGCGGAGTCGCGCCGGCTGCTGCGACGCATGGCGAAGAGCGGCTCGATCGAATATGCCCGGGGAGTCGCGGCACGCCACGCGGCGCTGGGCGCCAAGCTGTTCGAGCAGTCGCTCGGCTTCGTTCCGCAGAGCGAAGGCAAGGCGATCCTGCGTCAGGTCATCCACTACGTGAATACGAGGCTGCTGTGAGGTCCTTGAATCCCGCCGACGCGTCGCTCATCACGCACATCCAGCGCGCGACCGGCGGCGCGCGCGCTCTGCTGTGCACGTTGGCGAGGCGCGGCAAGGCGCTGGAGCACGACCAACCGCAGCGGGCTGCGTTCCTGCTCGCCGCGGTACGGCCGCATCCGATGTACAAGGGTGGCCGACTCGCCTTCGACATGCTCGAGATCGAGGACCTGATGCTCGACGCTCCGCCGCTCGACCCGCTGAGCGACGACGAGCTCAACGATGCGCTCCAGGCGCTCGCGGGAGCCGGATTCGATCTCACCGAGTTGCTGCTGCGGCTCAGTCCCGATGAAAAAGACTCGCGACCGAGATCGGCATCGATCGCCGGCAACGTCCCGGCGCAAAAACGCGTCGAGGTTGCATCACAAACGCCGGCTTTGCCCCGCGTGAGCTTCGGCCCGGCCGACGATATGGGCATCGCTGCGGCCTTTGGGGACAGCGGCTCGAACCCGCGCGTGTCGTGGCCCGAGCTTCTGTCGTCGGATTACCTTTACGACTTCGTCGTGCTCGGGCTTCTCGATGCGCTGGGGCGCGGCATCGACAGCCGCGCGGCGACGCTATAGCGAGCGCGGAATTCAGGCCGCAGGCTTCGCCCACGAATCGGACGTGCGCGCAGCGAAACGCGCGCGAATCGAAATCGCAATGCCTTTGGCGTCGAGACCGACGTGCGCGAGGATTACTGCCGGGTCACCGTGCTCGGGAAATGCGTCCGGCAAGCCCAACTGCAAGATTGGAACGCTGATATCCGCGGATGCGAGGAACTCGGCCACGCCGCTCCCGGCGCCGCCCGCGACGACGTTCTCTTCGACGGTGACGAGCGCGTCGTGCTCGCGTGCGAGTCGCAGCACGAGATCGCGATCCAGCGGCTTCACGAACCTCATGTTCGCGAGGGTGGCGTCGAGTTCTTCGGCGGCCGCAAGCGCTGGCACGACCATCGATCCAAAGGCCAGAATCGCGATGCGGTTCGCGCGACGCTTGCTCTCGCGGCGAGTCTCGCCTTTGCCGACCGGCAAAGACGACAGCTCCTTTTCGATCGCCGCACCGGGACCGCTGCCGCGCGGATAGCGGACCGCCGCAGGCGTGTTCATTCGAAACGCCGTCGTCAACATCTGCCGGCATTCGTTCTCGTCGGCGGGGGTCATGACCGTCGTGTTCGGCAAGCAGCGCAAGTAAGTGAGATCGAAGGCCCCCAAATGCGTCGGCCCATCGGCGCCGACGACGCCGGCGCGATCGATTGCGAACACCACGGGAAGATTCTGCAGCGCAACGTCGTGGATCGTCTGGTCGTACGCCCGCTGCAGAAACGTCGAATAGATGGCGACCACCGGCTTCATGCCTTCGCACGCGAGTCCGGCCGCGAACGTCACCGCATGCTGCTCGGCAATGCCGACGTCGAAATAACGTTGCGGAAACGCCTGTGAAAACCGCACGAGTCCCGACCCTTCGCGCATCGCCGGCGTGATGCCGACGAGGCGCGCATCGGCGGCCGCCATGTCGCAGAGCCAGTCGCCGAATACCTGCGTGTAGGTCGGCTTCGACGAAGCCTTCGGGACGATCCCGACCGAGGGATCGAATTTGGTCACGCCGTGATAGAGAATCGGGTCGTCTTCCGCACGGGCATAGCCGTACCCTTTGCGTGTCACGACGTGCAGAAACTGCGCACCCTTGAGATCGCGTACGTTCGCGAGCGTATCGACGAGCGCATCGAGATCGTGGCCGTCGATCGGACCGATGTAGTTGAAGCCGAACTCCTCGAACAGCGTGCCGGGGAGCACCATGCCCTTGACGTGCTCCTCCGCGCGCTTGGCGAGCTCGTGAAGGGGGCCGAGCTTCGCCAGCACTCCCTTGCCGCCGCGGCGCATCGTATTGTAGGGACGCGACGCGAGCACTTTGGCGAGATATCGATTGATCGCGCCGACCGGCTCGGAGATCGACATCTCATTGTCGTTCAGGATCACGAGCAGGTTCGCGCCTTTGGCATTGTTCAACGCCTCGAATGCCATGCCCGCGCTCATCGCGCCATCGCCGATGACCGCGACCACATGGCGCTTCGCGCCGCCGAGCTTAGCCGCAAACGCCATTCCCAACGCGGCTGAGATCGACGTCGACGAATGCGCGGTTCCGAACGTGTCGTACGGCGATTCATCGCGACGCGGAAAACCCGCGAGACCGCCCCATTGCCGCAGCTTGCTCATCTGCGCGCGCCGGCCGGTCAGGATCTTGTGCGCGTACGTTTGATGGCCCACGTCCCAAACGATCCGGTCGCGTGGCGTATCGAACACGTAATGCAACGCAATCGTCAACTCGACGGTGCCGAGGTTCGACGACAGATGTCCGCCCGTCTGCGCGACGGTGTTCAGCAGAAAGGCCCTTAACTCGCGCGCGAGCTGGGGGAGGTCCGCGCGATCGAGACGGCGGAGCTCCGCGGGATCGTTGATCGATTCGAGTAACGGATGGATCGACATCGGTGCAGATCAATTGCTTCGCAGGACGATCCAATCGGCGAGCTCGGTCAGTCGCCTCGCGCGATCGCCGAAAAGCGCGACTGCGGACTGTGCTTCCTTGCCGAGCGCGTCGGCACGCTTCCGCGCTTCTGCCGCACCAAGGAGTGACACGAAAGTGGGCTTGTTGTTCGCGGCATCCTTACCGACGGTCTTGCCAATCGAGGCGCTCGTGCCTTCCACGTCGAGAACGTCGTCGACAATCTGGAATGCGAGGCCGATGGCAGCCGCGTAGCTGTCGAGCGCCGCATCGTCGGCAGGCGATCGCCGTTTCGATGCTCGGGCACCGAGTCCCACTGACGCGCGAATCATCGCGCCGGTCTTCATCCGGTGCATCGCGGTCAGCTCGGATAAATCGACCGAGCGACCGGTCGCGCCGAGATCGATCGCTTGTCCGCCGGCCATTCCGGACGCGCCCGCGGCATCGGCCAGCAGTGCACACGCGTCGGCGCGGTCGTCGAGGCGGCTATGTGCGATCAAGGCGAACGCGCGTGCTTGCAGCGCGTCGCCGGCCAGCAGCGCCGTCGCTTCGCCGAACGCGACGTGACAGCTCGCTCTTCCTCTGCGAACGGCGTCGTCGTCCATGCATGGAAGATCGTCGTGAATCAGCGAATAGGCATGAACGAGCTCGAGCGCTGCGGCGACCTGATCAACGTCGGCGACATCGGCCGCCACCGCTTCGCCGGCCGCGTACGCCAACAGCGGGCGAACGCGCTTGCCGCCGCCGAGGACCGCGTAACGCATTGCCTCACCCAGTTGAGCCGGCGCGGGCATCGCGCTGTTGGACAGCGCTTCGGCCAGGACGTCCTCGATCCGCCGTTGGCGCTCCCGCGACCAGACGGCAAACGGCGGATGGTGGTCCCCCCGGCCTTGCGGCTTCGCCGCTGCGCTGCCGCCCACCGGGGCTGATTCGCGCCTCGGGTCGGCTCGGCCGCGCTCATCGCTATGCATCGGAGCCGCCTTCCGGCTTGAACGGTTTCAGCACGCCCTTTTCAAGGATCAGCACCTGCTGCTCGGCTTCCTTGAGGGCCGCCTGGCAATAGGCCAGCAGCTCGGCGCCGCGCTTGTAGGCGGCAAGCGATTCCTGCAGGGGTAGTTGGCCGCCCTCCATCGCCGCAACGATTTCTTCGAGCTCGGCGAGCGCGGCCTCAAAACTTGCGGGCGGTTCTGGAATCGAAGGCATCGGAAGAAACGCAAAAAGCGATGCGAAACCCTAGCATGGGAGCCGGGGTCGAAAACGTTGCCGCGGCAGCCGAACCGCGCGGTCCATCGCGGGGCGGCTTTGCCGTTTTTACGTGCAGTTTCATGGGCTTGACCTGCACGCGAACGGCCTCATATACTAACACGTTTTGACGACGCGGCCTCCCGCGAAACCCTTCGCGCGGCTGACTTAGCAAAGCGGGAAAGCATCGCGCGAGCTTCAAACGCACAGTCGTCCGACGCCCGGGAAAGCCGGCGTTTCCTAAATCGCCTTTAGCGGTTTTACTGTGCTTTGCCCGCGTGCCGTTTCTGTTGGGTTGGTTGGACTTTTTGAACCGAAAGGGTTGGGCCATGTCGGAACTCGCTACCGCCGCAAGGCTGCGGCAAGCGTCGCCGCAGCTGCCGGCGTCCTGGTATTCCGATGCTCGGGTGTTCGACATGGAGCGGAAGTTGCTATTTCCACGCTCGGCGGGGTACGTCGGCCATGAGCTGATGGTCCCTGAAGCGGGGGACTATTACGCGCTTCCGGGCCGCGCGAACGCGCAGGCGCTCGTGCGTAACACCGAGGGCGTCGAGTTGCTGTCCAACGTCTGCCGTCACCGGCAGGCGATCATGCTTTCGGGCAAGGGCAATGCCCGCAATATCGTCTGTCCGATTCATCGCTGGACCTACGACTTGAAGGGCGAGCTGCTGGGCGCGCCGCATTTCGCCGAAAAGCCATGCGTCAGCCTGGGCCGCACGCCCATGCAAAACTGGAAGGGATTGCTGTTCGACGGTCCGCGCGACGTTGCGGCCGATCTCGGCGGACTCACCACGCAGAAGCTCGACTTCTCCGGCCACGTGCTCGACCACGTCGAGCTCCATGCCTGCAACTACAACTGGAAGACGTTCATCGAGGTGTATCTCGAGGACTATCACGTCGGCCCATTCCATCCCGGGCTCGGTCAATTCGTCACCTGCGACGACTTGAATTGGGAGTTCGCCGACTGGGCGTCGGTGCAATTCGTGGGCGTGAACAACGGACTCGCCCGTCCTGGAACGAAGACGTACGACCGCTGGCACAAGGCCGTGCTCGAATATTACCGCGGCCAAACGCCACCGCATGGCGCAATCTGGCTCACTTACTACCCGAACGTGATGGTCGAGTGGTATCCCCATGTCCTCGTGATCAGCACGCTGATTCCCGAGGCGCCCGATCGCACGCTCAACGTGATCGA